>NZ_JAIJYL010000017.1:0-104957 GCF_019753495.1 Klebsiella sp. TF21-TM
GCTTTTTGTTTTTGCGTTTAAAAAGAACCCCGTCCCGAAAGGTGCGGGGTTTTTTGCTGTGTGGGGTACGCCTCCCCGGTGGCGCTGCGCTTACCGGGGCTACGGATCCGTAGCCCGGACAAGGTGCGCAGCACCGCCTCCGGGGAAAATCCCGCCATACCCGCACCATTATCTTCATTCAAAGCAACATAAAACCCCGTCATGGCAAACCCTTCGCCATAATCCACTTTTTCCTTGCCTCTGCGCTGGCGTTGATCGCGAAAACCGTGCTTGCGAAAAAAAATGTGAATGCAATCACATATAAAGATATAACAATTATATAACATTTAGTTTACTAACTAATTTGTCTGCGTGACGTGGTACGCCCGACAAGACAGACTGCAGTCTTTGCTGGAGCAATATAACAATGACAGAGAGTAGCATTACCGAACGGGCCGCGCCGGAGCAGGCCGATACCCGTCGTCGTATTTGGGCAATTGTTGGCGCTTCCTCGGGAAATCTGGTTGAGTGGTTTGATTTTTACGTCTACTCATTCTGCTCGCTCTATTTTGCCCATATCTTCTTTCCCTCCGGAAATACCACCACTCAACTTTTACAAACGGCAGGCGTATTCGCCGCCGGATTTCTGATGCGTCCTATCGGTGGGTGGCTGTTTGGTCGGATCGCCGACCGCCGCGGACGTAAAGCTTCCATGCTTATTTCGGTCTGTATGATGTGCTTTGGTTCACTGGTGATTGCCTGCCTGCCGGGCTACGCGGTCATCGGCACCTGGGCTCCGGCGCTGCTGCTGTTGGCCCGTCTGTTTCAGGGGCTGTCGGTCGGTGGAGAATATGGCACCAGCGCGACCTATATGAGTGAAGTGGCGATTGAAGGAAAGAAAGGCTTCTATGCCTCTTTCCAGTACGTCACGTTAATTGGCGGTCAACTGCTGGCGGTATTAGTGGTCGTGGCGCTCCAGCAGGTGCTGAGCGACGAAGATTTGCATGCCTGGGGATGGCGTATTCCTTTTGCTCTCGGGGCAGTACTGGCTATCGTCGCGCTGTGGCTGCGTCGCCAGCTGGACGAAACCTCGAAGCAGGAGACCCGGGCGCTGAAAGAGGCTGGCTCATTTAAAGGGTTGTGGCGTAATCGCCGGGCTTTCGTGATGGTGTTGGGCTTTACTGCCGCCGGATCGCTGACCTTCTATACCTTTACTACCTATATGCAAAAGTATCTGGTCAACACGGCGGGCATGACGGCCAGCACCGCCAGCGTGATCATGACCGCGGCGCTGTTCGTTTATATGCTGGTTCAACCGCTGTTCGGCGCCTTTTCGGATAAAGTTGGCCGCCGTACCTCCATGCTGTGCTTTGGCGTGCTGGCGACATTATTTACCGTGCCTATCCTGAGCGCCTTGCAAAAAGTGAGCTCACCCTATGCTGCCTTCGGCCTGGTGATCTGCGCCTTGCTGATTGTCAGTTTCTATACTTCGATCAGCGGCATCCTGAAGGCCGAGATGTTCCCGGCGCAGGTTCGCGCGCTTGGGGTAGGGCTGTCCTATGCCGTCGCGAATGCCCTGTTTGGCGGCTCGGCGGAATATGTCGCGCTGTCGCTGAAATCGGCGGGGATAGAGCACGCGTTCTACTGGTACGTGACGGTGATGGCGGCCATCGCCTTCCTGGTCTCCCTGATGCTGCATCGCAAAGGCAAAGGCCTGCGTCTTTAGCCGTTACTGGTGCGCCAGTTGCCAAACAGCGTAGCCGGTGGTCGCGCCGGCTACATCCCAGGCGAAATCCTTCCAGCTCCAGCCGCTGCCTGCCGGGCGGCTGTCCCAAAGCTCTTTTGAGGCGCCGAGGCTGACGGAAAACATCAGGCCGATAGCAGCGCTGCGGTCCCGGCTGTAACCCTGATGTTGCGCATATTCATTGCCGGCGGCAGACAGCATCGCCGAGGCCAGAAAATGCTGGGCTTTGTCCTGACCGGACCATGCATCATTTGCCATGTGGCTGCAGCCCGTTAACATCAGCGAAGCAATCACGATTATCGTACGCATAGCGCTTCCAGAAAAAAGCCCCGTCGAGGCGGGGCTGATTGTCAGAGAATACGGCTGATCAGCCGGTCAATGCGGATCCGCCGCAGTCGGCGGATCAGTTTACGCACTTTCACCGGATAGTCGGCAATACTTTGCAGATCCCGATAATGTTTCACCACCGTGGTGTGGGTGCGGATGAGCTTCAGCTCTTTCTCCCGCATGGCTCCCAGCTGCTGCTTTGGATCGTGGATCAGAATGGCATTTTCCAGATCGAGTCGCCAGGCGCGCGGGTTAAGGTTGTTGCCGGTGAGCAGCATCCACTCGTCGTCAACCCACATGCCCTTCAGGTGGTAGCTGTTATCGTCATCCTTCCACAGGCGGACGATCAGCTGATCGGTATTCACATAATACTGCAGCCGGCTGAGGAAACGCCGCAGGTTGATCTCATACAGATAAGGAAGCGCGCCGATGATTTTAAACGGCTGATCTTCCGGAATATAGAAATCGTTCGCGGTTTTATCGCCGACAATAATCTCCACCTGTTTACCGTCGCGCAGCAGCTGGATGATATTTCTTACCAGCACGGCAGGAAGGTTGAAGTAGGGGGTGCAGATCGTTAACTTGTGCTCGGCACAGGGCATCAGGTGAAAGATAGTTTTGTTCAGCAGGCTGGATTTCCCCAGGCCTACCAGCGGGGTGACGGAGAGTTCTTCGTCACCGGCGGTGCCGACAAAATGGTAGCTGCGGTCGCGCAGCTCCTGACGGTACTGGCGAATATCGTTTTTGATTTCCGGACTTTTTGGCCGATCCGGTCTGTCGAGACGATTCACGCCGCGTCCCTGAACCAGATTATTGTCGACCCAGTCGAACATGACGTCCGCCATTTTGCCGTTACGGATGCACTGATAGCGGTCATAGCGGTACTTATCATGCTGATGCAGATAAACATCGTTCAGGCTGGCGCCGCTATAGAGGACGCAGTCATCGATAATAAAGCCTTTGAAATGGAGAACGCCGAGCGCCTCCCGGGTGTTAATCGGCACGCCGTAAACGGGAATCTCTACGCCCGGATTTTCATTGGCCATCCGACAATACCAGTCAGCATTGGTGTTGGAGGCGGCGGCGCCGATACGGCCACGTTGAGCGCGGTGCCAGTCAACGAGGACGCGAACATCCAGTTGCGGACGCTGACGTTTGGCGTCATAAAGGGCCTGCAAAATTCCTTTTCCGCCATCATCTTGCTCCAGGTAGAGCGCAATAATGCATATACGCTGAGTGGCGTTGGCAATCCGGGTCAGTAACGCTTCCCTGAAATCCGCAGGGGCGTAAAAGAACTCTACATCATCAACTGACTGAGAAAGCTTAGGGAGTTGGGCAAGGTGTTGTTGATGTTTATTACGCTTAAATTTTGACAACATCACAGTGCGTTTCTTCTCTGTTTATTGAAGGGTCTTCTGTACCATGCAGACGACGTAAGCGGGCAATAATACCATTACTACCCGCTAATGTGGTCAACAATTGCGGTCAGCGTCGCGCGATTATCCCTGATTCAGGGGCAGCGACAGACTGACAATCCCATCTTCCAGCTGAATATCAACGGTGAATCCCAGCTTTCTGGCGAGGCCGATCATGCCTCGGTTATTCGGCATCGTAATCCCATTCAGCCGTTGCAGGCCATGGCTTTGCGTATAGGCGATCAGCTTTTCCAGCAGCCTTCGCCCCAGGCCTAACCCTTTCAAATCTGAACGGACCAGCACAGCAAACTCGGCATCAATATTGTCAGGGTCGGAGATCGCCCGCGTCACGCCGAGGATCTCGCTCTGTTCCGCGGTGGTCCTGACGGCGACGAACGCCATTTCTCGATCGTAGTCGATCTGGGTCATATTGGCTAAGTCGTCATGGGTAAATTCGTTGATCTCACTAAAATAGCGATAATAGAGATCTTCTTTGGTGACCTGAGCGATAAACGCGAGCAACTGCGGTTCATCTTCCGGAAGGATCGGCCGGAACAGACAGCGATCGCCATTTTTCATCACCACCCACTCCTCCAGCTGGTGCGGATAGGGACGAATAGCGAGACGGCTTTCACTGTCGCCGCTAAAGGGAGCAAGCCCCAGGGTAACGTCCAGCGCCGTAAACTCGTTGCCGGAGGCGAGCAGGGGATGAATATCCAGCCGCTGGATCTCCGGGCAGTCGACGATCAGGTTCGAGACCTGAACCAGCAGCTGGCTTAAGCCTGCGATATCCAGCGGTCGCAATGCGCTGCGGCCGCGGATCTTCTTATTTTTGATCGCCTGGATCACCAGATAACGCGCCAGGTTCATATTCAGCGGCGGCAGCGCCACAGCGGCCTGATCCTCGGCCCGCCACTCCACGCCGCCTTCGCCCAACATAATCAACGGGCCGAAGAGGGGATCGTGCTCAACCACCACTCTCAGCTCCTGGGCGCCGGCGCGATTGGCCATACTCTGCACCAGCAGGCCATGAATGCGCGCCTGGGGCCAGGCCAGCCTGACGCGATCGATCATCGCATCCGCTGCCTGCTGTACTTCTGCCGCGGTACGCAGATACAACATGACCCCCTGTACTTCTGATTTGTGCGGAATATCCGGGGAACGCAGCTTCAACGCAACCGGATAGCCTATCTGCTCAGCGATATGCACCGCTTCCGCGCTGTCAGCGGCGATCCAGGTTGGCAGTGTGTGGATACCGTAGGCCCGGAGCACCGGGCTGACCTCGTGGGTATCCAGCGTGGTGGCGCCGTCATCTATCGCTTGCTGGAGCAGAGCATGCGCTTCGCTGGTATTGGCGGTTAACGAGTCCGGCAGCACTGGAGTCTCGCGCAGCTGTTTCTGGTTACGGCGGTACTCGACCATATGCATAAAGGCGGTGATGGTGCCCTCCGGCGTACGGTAGGTGGGAAGGCCGGCATCGCTGAACAGCCGTCGCGCCTCCTGGGAAGAGAATTCGCCGCACCAGTTGGTCAGCACGGTGACATATTTGCCACGCGGATGGTGCTTCAGGGCGTCTATCAGCGCCAGGGCGCTCTCGGTGCCCGGCGCGGCGGCGCTGGGCGAGTGGATCACCAGCAGCGCGTCGTAGTCCTGGCTGTTAAGCAGAATATTCACCGCCCGCTGATAGTGTTCGCTGCTGGCGTCATCGCGTAGATCCAGTGGGTTGGCGATCTCAACGCCGCCCGGCAGCGCCTGGCGCAGGGCGTCGCGCGTCTCCTCGCTGAGGGTCGCCAGCTTACCGTTACGCAACCAAAGCTCATCCAGCGCCAGCGCCGCCGGCGCCGCGCCGTTGCTGACGATCATCAGTTTTTCACCGCGCAGCGGGCGCATATGGCTCAGGGTTTCTACGGCGGAGAACAGCTCATGGGTATCCTGGACCCGCAGCAGACCAGCACGCTGGATGGCCGCATCCCATGCCGGATCCATCCCTGAATTGACGTGCAACAGTTTCTGCGCCGCGGGACTACGGCCGCTTTTGATCACCAGGATTGGCTTGTTTCGCGAGGCGCTGCGCGCGGCGGAGACAAACCGGCGCGCGTCGCTGAGATGCTCAAGGTAAAGCAAAATGGCGCTGGTTTTGCTGTCGCGGGCCAGAAAGTCCAACAGGTCATCGACATCTATATCCAGGCTATCGCCCAGCGCGATGAAGTAGGAAAACCCCATCTCGCGCTGTTGCGCCCAGTCAAGGATGGTGTTGGAGACGGCGGCCGACTGCGAGATAAAGGCCAGTTTACCGCGGTGGATCGCGACCGGCGAAAAGCTGGCGTTCAGGCCTTGCCACGGCGCCAGCAGCCCCAGGCTGTTTGGGCCGAGCAGGCGCATCTGATAGCGTGCAGCGCATTCGAGCAGCGCCGGATACTGTTCCGGCTGCGAAGAGAGGATGATGCAGGTCTTGCAGCCTTTCTGCCCCAGGGCTTCGAGCAACTCGAGATTACGTCGCGCGTTGGTACAAAGCACCGCCAGATCCGGCGTAAACGGCAGCTTCTCGATGGTGGGCCACGCCAGCACCCCAAGCACCGCCTTCCAGGCGGGGGTCACCGGCAGTACCGGGCCATTGAAGCCGCCGGCTAGCAGGTTGCGCATCATGAGATAGCCAGCGCGCTGCGGCTTCATTGATGCGCCAATAACGGCGATGGATTTTGGTCGCAGCAGCGCTTCCAGGCCTCGTTGGCTCATACCGGTCTCCTTTCATCCCAGTGACCGAATGATTTTAAACGTTTTCCGCCTGGCCCGCTGTGATACTGCCCTTATGCTGGGTTTTTCCCGCCAGGTAGCGGGTCCGGAAGCGGGTGAAGTGTTCGCCAAGCGCTGCGGCGGCCGGCGCATCGCCCGCCAGATCCAGCAGGGCGATGGCCACTTCCGCGGTACAATATTGTCCGTCGGCGTGCGCCTCGCGCAGATGGTAGGCTGAGATGCGCGACAGATCGACGGAGATGATCGGCAGCGCGTCCAGATAAGGGCTCTTACGGAACATTTTACGCGCTTCGGTCCAGGTGCCATCGAGCATGATAAACAGCGGCGGTTTGCCGGACGGCGGCGCGCTCAGGACCTGGCGCTCCGGTGCGGCGTAGGAGGCGGGGAACACCACCATCGGCTGGTAATCGGGATGGGCGACCAGATCGAGCAGCCCCTGCGGCGGCTCGGTTCTCGACCATTGATAAGCCTCGGTATTCGGCAGAATATCGGCGATGAGCCGGCCGGTGTTGCTGGGCTTCATCGGCTCCGTATCAAACATCACCAGGCAGAAACGACTGGTGGCCTGCGCCGGCGTTAACGTGGCGCACAGGCACTGCTTGAGCGGCAGCAGACAGCGCTGGCAGCGGCGGATGCGGTTGCCGCGAGCAAGGAAAGGGCGGGTGGCTCGCGCGAGACGTTCGGCGCGCAGGCGAAGGACAGCGTTATCAGTCATGGGAGTCGCTAGTGAAAAACGCTATTGTCGCAGAGGCGAAAACGGGGCACAAGCGGTGCCCCGGAAGGATTACTGCTGTCCGGCTTCGTTCAGCCAGCTATCAAATGGCGCTTTTGGCACCGCGCCATTAAGCATGTCGATCACTTCGCCATTTTTGAACATCATGATGGTCGGGATGCTGCGGATACGAAACCGTGCGCTAAGCTCACGTTCCGCTTCGGTGTTAACTTTCACAAAACGCATCTTCCCGCTACGCTCTTCCGCGACGTCTTCAAAGATCGGCGCGAAGCTGCGGCAGGGACCGCACCATGGCGCCCAGAAATCGACAACGACCGGCAGATCGTCCTTTAAGAGTTTATCCAGCGTTGCCCCGGTCGCGTTGATGACGTCGCCATCAAAAAGATCGTGACCGCAGCGTCCGCACTTTGCGCCATCCGCGCTACGATCGTCCGGGAGGCGGTTCAGAGCCTGACAACTGGCACAAACGGTATTCATAACTAACCTCTGGTTATGGGTTGCAACGTGGCACGAGGCCGATATGTTTCTGTGATGTTACATATTATCGATTAAGTGTTATTTAAGGACAATGCGTTTTGTTCGATGAGTGCAATAGAGGCCGTCTTTTAAACGAAATCATGGCGAAGCGATGACACATCGGGTAATCTGCGCGCTTCGCGCAGCGCAGGTGGAGAAAATTGATGAGCGACGAACTGAAAAATAAAAGCGGCAAGGTCAAAGTGATGTATGTCCGCAGTGATGATGATTCTGACAAACGCACCCATAACCCACGTACCGGGAAAGGGGGAGGTCGTCCAGGAAAATCTCGTGTTGACGGCCGCAGCCGCCCTGCGCGTGACGAACGAAACAGCCGCGGTGACGATCGTAAACGCGATGACCGCAAGCGTGATGAGCGCAAGCGCGATGATTTTAATCGTGACGATGCGTCCCCGTGGCGTACCGTTTCTCGCGCTCCTGGCGACGAGACGCCGGTAAAAGAAGATCACGGCGGGATCAGCGGGAAGAGCTTTATCGATCCGGAAGTACTGCGTCGCCAGCGTGCGGAAGAGACCCGCGTGTATGGTGAAAACGCCTGTCAGGCCCTGTTCCAGAGCCGCCCGGAAGCCATTGTCCGCGCCTGGTTTATCCAGAGCGTGACGCCGCGCTTTAAAGAGGCGCTGCGCTGGATGGCGGCTAACCGTAAAGCCTATCATGTGGTTGATGAAGCCGAGCTGGCGAAAGCCTCCGGGACCGATCACCACGGCGGCGTCTGCTTCCTGATCAAAAAACGCCACGGTACCTCTGTTGCCCAGTGGGTCGCGAAGGCCGCAGAAGAAGATTGCGTTCTGGCGCTGGAGGACGTGGGTAACCCGCACAACCTCGGGGCGATCATGCGCAGCTGCGCGCACTTCGGTGTGAAGGGTGTTGTGGTTCAGGATGCCGGCGTGCTGGAGTCCGGCGCGGCGATCCGTACGGCGGAAGGCGGTGCGGAACATGTTGAACCGATCACCGGCGACAGCTTCATCGATACTCTGGATCAGTTCCGTCAGGCGGGCTACGCGATTGTCTCGACCTCCAGCCATAATGGTACCCCGCTGTTTAAAGCCGAGCTGCCGAAGAAAATGGTGCTGGTGTTAGGCCAGGAGCGCGATGGCCTGTCGGATGCAGCCATCTCCAGCGCGGACCTCAGCGTCGCCATCGATGGTACCGGCAATGTCGAAAGCCTGAACGTCTCTGTGGCGACCGGCGTCCTGCTGGCGGAATGGTGGCGTCAGAACAAGGCGTAATACCTGTCCCTGAATACAAAAGCCAGCTGATGCTGGCTTTTTTTATGGCTGTCGATCACTCGCTTTCGGCGGGAAGGACCGGCATCCAGTCAATCGGCGCTTCGCCGCGATCGGCCAGCCACTGATTGGTTTGCACGAAATGGTTGCTGCCAAAGAAGCCGCGATGCGCGGAGAGCGGTGAAGGGTGCGGCGCCTTCAGTACGCAGTGGCGCTGGCGATCGATAATCGCGCCTTTCTTCTGCGCATGGGAGCCCCACAGCAGAAAGACCACCCCCTCGCAGTGCTCATTGATTAAGGCGATTACCTTATCGGTAAACGTCTCCCAGCCGAGGCTGGCGTGCGAGTGCGCCTGCCCGGCGCGGACGGTCAGGACCGTATTAAGCAGGAGCACCCCCTGGCGCGCCCAGCTTTCCAGGTAACCATGGGTAGGGCGGGTAAAGCCAGGGATAGTGGCCTCCAGCTCTTTGTACATATTCAGCAGCGAGGGCGGGATTGCGACGCCCGGGCGAACCGAGAACGCCAGACCGTGGGCTTGCCCCGGGCCGTGATAGGGGTCCTGACCGAGAATGACGACTTTGACATCGCCCAGTTCGGTAAAGCGAAACGCATTAAAGACATCTTTTTGCGGTGGATAGATGGTGATCCCGGACTGGCGCTCTTCGGCGACGGTCTTCAGAGTATTGAGAAAATAGGGTTGTTGCTTTTCATCCGCCAGCACGTCATGCCAGGTTAAAGGGGTGGTCATCTTGCTCTCCTGCAAAGGGTCATCGCTATAGCTTAACGGCTTCTTTCTACAGAACAAAATCGGCACGGCTTGACGCGGGCCTTTATGCAAAAAAAATTGAAAATTTACAAAATTATTTATAGCGGCTTATGGCGTAACTTGATGTAAAACAATAAAATCCTTGCATACCCACTTAGAGTGAGTGGTTTTTATTGATTTACATCAAAGAATGCCGAGGGTGCGGCTGATATATATACACTCATACAACAATGGTTTTACCAATTGGCCGCGAAGAGGCCAAAATCGAATAAACACTGCCTGGGAGGCATCAAATGATTACTGGTATCCAAATTACTAAAGCGGCAAACGACGACCTGCTGAACTCTTTCTGGCTGCTGGATAGCGAAAAAGGCGAAGCGCGTTGCCTGTGCGCCAAAGGTGGTTTTGCGGAAGATGACGTGGTGGCGGTCAGCAAACTGGGTGAAATCGAATACCGTGAAATCCCGGTAGACGTGAAACCAGAAGTTCGCGTGGAAGGCGGTCAGCACCTGAACGTTAACGTGCTGCGTCGCGAAACCCTGCTGGACGCGGTTGAGCATCCTGAAAAATACCCGCAGCTGACCATTCGTGTTTCCGGCTACGCGGTACGCTTCAACTCCCTGACTCCGGAACAGCAGCGCGACGTTATCGCTCGTACCTTTACTGAAAGCCTGTAAGGCTAACGCCAGATGTGAAAACGCCGGGATATCCCGGCGTTTTTTTTACTCTTCGCTGGACGCTGATGGCGTCCCGGTCGCGCTTGGCTTCCGGCGCTTACCGATATTTTTCGTATCGCGGTGGCGCTTCTTCACCCGCGGCTTCTCTTTTTCTTTCTCTTTTTTCTCGGCGCGTTTCGCCAGCACTTTCTTCGATGGTTTACCGGTCAACTTCTCGCTTGGCGCACGGGTTTTGGGTCGCAATTCATCAATCACGCGAGCTTTCAGCGGTTCTTCAACGTAGCGGCCGATCTTGCCCAGCAGCAGGTGATCGTGCGCTTCAACCAGCGAAATCGCGGTGCCTTTCTTACCTGCGCGGCCGGTACGACCGATACGGTGCAGATAGATGTCGGCGGTGCGCGGCATATCGAAGTTAAAGACGTGGCTGACGTCCGGAATATCGATACCGCGGGCGGCGACGTCGGTGGCGATCAGCACGTTTACGCGGCCGTCGGTCAGACGCTTAATGGCTTCGTTACGCTTGGCCTGCACCATCTCGCCTTCCAGCCAGCAGGTGTTAATCCCCGCTTCACGCAGCCAGTTGGCCAGCTCATGCACGCGCTCGCGCTTGCGCACAAAGACGATAGCGCGGGTAGCTTCCGGCTGTTGCAGCAGATTCACCAGCAGCCTGGTCTTATGTTCGATATCGTCCGCGCGATAGTACCATTGATGGATTTTCTTACGCTCGCGAGTCGACGGGGTAGCGGAAACTTCAACCGGCTCTTCCAGCAGGCGCTCAGCGAAGTCTTTGATCGCATCGCCTTCCAGCGTCGCGGAGAACAGCATGGTCTGCTTGCGCCAGCGGGTTTCACCAGCGATGGTTTCGATATCCTGCGCAAAGCCCATGTCCAGCATGCGGTCGGCTTCATCGAGGATCAGGGTCTCGACGGCGCGGCAGTCGAAGTTCTCTTCTTTTATATACTGCAGCAGGCGACCAGTGGTGGCGACCACGATGTCCTGGTTTTCGCTGAACACTTCCGCGTGGTTCATGTAGGCTACGCCGCCGGTAATGGTGGCGATATCCAGATGGGTATGCTTCGCCAGCTCGCGGGCGTGGTCAGCCACCTGCATCGCCAGCTCACGGGTCGGCGTCAGGATAAGAATACGCGGCGGGCCGGATTTCTTACGCGGGAAATCGAGCAGGTGCTGCAACGCTGGCAGCAGATACGCCGCCGTTTTACCGGTGCCGGTCGGCGCTGAACCGAGAATGTCACGGCCATCGAGCGCAGGCGGAATAGCGGCGGCCTGAATGGCTGTCGGGCGAGTGAAACCTTTATCCTGGAGGGCTTCCAGCAGGTTTTCATCGAGTTCAAGTTCGGAAAAAGTCGTTACAGTCATGTTCTACCTCTGAGTGGGCCGCCGATTATAGACGTTACTGACGTAATGTTCATCTGTTTGTAAGGCTATCTGTTCTCCGGTATTGTGCATAGCCTTACGTTCAGGAGTTTTTTGTCGGCAAGGTTATTGAGGATGTCTCAGTCGAAGTTTGCGCTGCCGCGCAATGGTTTTACCTTCAAACAGTTTTTTGTCGCCCACGATCGTTGCGCGATGAAGGTGGGTACCGACGGCATTTTGCTCGGCGCCTGGGCGCCGATTGCCGGGGTGAAACATGTGCTGGATATTGGCGCCGGCAGCGGCCTGCTGGCGCTAATGCTCGCGCAGCGTACCGGCGATGATGTGCGTGTCGATGCGGTCGAACTGGATGAGGAGGCCGCCGCCCAGGCGCAGGAAAATGCCCTTGCGTCGCCATGGGCTTCGCGGGTTGAGGTCTGTCAGGCCGATATTCATCAGTGGCAGCCGCCGCAGACCCGACGCTATCAACTGATAATCAGTAACCCGCCCTTTTTTGCGGAAGGGGTGCCTTGCGCCACCTCGCAGCGGGAGCAGGCGCGGTATACCACGACGCTCGATCACGCTTCTCTGCTGACCTGTGCCGCTGAGCATATCACCGAAGAAGGCTTTTTTTGCGTGGTGCTGCCGGTAGATATCGGAAATGCGTTTATCGAACGGGCAACCGCGATGGGCTGGCACCTGCGACTGCGCACTGACGTGGCGGAGACCGAGATGCGGCCGCCGCATCGGGTGCTGCTGGCTTTCTCCCCGACGGCGGGGGAGTGTTTCAGCGACAGGCTGGCGATCCGCGGGCCAGAGCAGCAGTATTCAGAAGGCTTTACCGCTCTGACCGAGGATTTTTATCTCTTTATGTGAGCCAGGGGCGACAATATCGACGGACCGCTGTTCGGCAGCGGCTGCGGATAGTCGAGGGTGTAATGCAGTCCCCGGCTCTCTTTGCGCAACATCGCGCAGCGTACGATAAGTTCCGCCACCTGCACCAGATTGCGCAGCTCCAGCAGATTATTCGAGACGCGGAAGCGGGCGTAATACTCATCCAGCTCCTGCTGCAGCATGGTAATGCGCCGCAGGGCGCGCTCCAGCCTGCGGGTGGTGCGCACAATCCCCACGTAATCCCACATCAGCAGGCGCAGCTCGTGCCAGTTATGCTGGATAACCACCAGTTCATCCGGGATCTCCACCTGACTTTCATCCCACGCCGGCAGGGTGCTGACCTTCTGGGCCAGCGGCAGGCGACGGGCAATATCTTCTGCGGCGGACCAGCCGTAAACCAGACACTCCAGCAGCGAGTTCGAGGCCATACGGTTCGCGCCGTGCAGCCCGGTATAGCTGACTTCGCCGATGGCGTATAACCCATCGACGTCGGTGCGGCCATTATCATCCACCATCACGCCGCCGCAGGTGTAATGCGCGGCAGGGACGACCGGCACCGGATCTTTGGTTAAATCAATTCCCAGACCGAGCAGCTTTTCGTAAATCATCGGGAAGTGCTGGCGAACAAACGCCTCGGGTTTATGGCTGATATCAAGGAACATACAGTCAACGCCAAGGCGCTTCATCTCATGATCGATGGCGCGGGCGACGATATCGCGTGGGGCCAACTCGCCGCGTTCGTCAAAGTCCGGCATAAAGCGGGTGCCGTCCGGGCGTTTAAGGTGGGCGCCTTCGCCGCGCAGCGCTTCGGTCAGCAGGAAATTGCGCGCCTGCGGATGATACAGCGCGGTGGGGTGAAATTGGTTGAATTCCAGATTCGCCACCCGGCAGCCCGCCCGCCAGGCCATCGCGATACCGTCTCCGGAAGAGACGTCGGGGTTAGTGGTGTATTGATAAACCTTGGCGGCTCCGCCGGTGGCGAGCACCACCGCCTTCGCGCTGCAGGTTTCCACGCGCTCTTTATTGCGGTTCCAGATCCATGCCCCGACCACCCGGCGCGTGCCCGGCAGGCCAATCTTATCCGATACGATCAAGTCGACGGCATTGCTGCGCTCAAGGATGCGGATATTGGGATGGGCGAGGGCTTTATCGACCAGCGTCGTCTCCACCGCTTTGCCGGTAGCGTCGGCGGCGTGAAGAATGCGCCGATGGCTGTGGCCCCCTTCGCGCGTGAGATGATAGCTCTCTTCGCCATTGGCCTGGACCTGGGTGTCAAACAATACGCCCTGATCGATAAGCCACTGGACGCATGGTCTGGCGTTGCTGGCGACGAAGGTGACCGCATGGCGATCGCATAACCCTGCGCCGGCGATCAGGGTATCTTCGACATGAGATTCAATACTGTCGGTCTCGTCGAAGACGGCGGCAATCCCGCCCTGCGCATAGAACGTCGAACCTTCGCTGATCGGCCCTTTACTCAACACCGTCACCGAACTGTGCTCTGCCAGGCGCAGCGCAAGAGAGAGGCCGGCAGCGCCGCTGCCGATAATCAACACATCACAAGAGAAGTCAGGAGTGGTATTCATCGTCTTTGTTTAATTTACTAAACACATTTAGCTCACAATAGCACCAGCTCGTGAGGAATCGTACAATTTTTTTTAACTGGCGTTGTGACGGCTAAACAGCAGGCGAGCAGAAACGGTCTGGAGCACGGCGAAAATGAGACGCGTGGCAGGTTGATAGCATTGGATTTTATAGTGAAATAAACGCCGTGTTACGATACCCTTCAGACGGGCCTGCGCTTTTTCTTATTGACTAACCTATCGTTTAGCAACCTGGGCATATAATGATTGATAACGATCTGCCGCCGTTGCCAGACAAAAAACAAAAGCGTAACGGAACTTTATTGTTTTCATACACTCCAAGAGTCAGCTTGCTCATAATGCAGATTTTGGGTGGTGTTTTGAAGACGCATGGGAATTGGGTTTGGGGAGACATTACCTCGGATGAGCGAGCAGTTAACGGATCAGGTCCTTGTTGAACGGGTCCAGAAAGGAGATCAGAAAGCGTTTAATTTGCTGGTAGTGCGCTATCAGCATAAGGTCGCGAGCCTGGTTTCCCGCTATGTACCGCCGGGCGATATCGCTGACGTCGTTCAGGAATCGTTCGTTAAGGCATGGCGTGCGCTGGACTCTTTCCGGGGAGATAGCGCTTTTTACACCTGGTTATACCGTATCGCCGTCAATACGGCGAAGAATTATCTGGTTGCTCAGGGACGCCGTCCGCCGTCCAGCGATGTTGACGCCAACGAGGCGGAAAACTTCGAAAGCGGCGGGGCGTTGAAAGAAATTTCGAACCCTGAGAACTTAATGTTGTCAGAAGAACTGAGACAAATAGTTTTTCGTACCATTGAATCGCTTCCGGAAGATTTACGCATGGCAATTACGTTACGGGAGCTGGATGGCCTAAGCTATGAAGAGATAGCCGCTATCATGGATTGTCCGGTTGGGACGGTGCGTTCGCGTATCTTCCGGGCGCGAGAAGCTATTGATAATAAAGTTCAACCGCTTATCAGGCGTTGACGATAGCGGAATACTGGAAAAGGGTATCAGGCATGCAGAAAGAAAAACTTTCGGCTTTAATGGATGGTGAAACGCTGGATAACGAACTGCTCAACGAGCTGAGTCGTTCTTCTGAGATGCAAAAAACCTGGGAGAGTTATCACCTTATCCGCGATACGCTGCGTGGCGATACCGCAGAGGTGCTGCAATTTGATATCTCCGCCCGGGTGATGGCCGCCATTGAAAATGAGCCCGTTCGTCAGACGGCGCCGCTTATTCCTGAATCTCAGCCCGCACCGCACCAGTGGCGGCAGATGCCGTTCTGGAACAAAGTGCGTCCGTGGGCCAGCTCACTGACCCAGATGGGCGTTGCCGCCTGCGTATCGCTTGCGGTTATCGTCGGCGTCCAGCACTATAATGGGCAGTCTGATGCCGCTCAGCAGCCAGAGGCGCCGGTGTTCAATACGCTGCCGATGATGGGTAAAGCGAGCCCGGTAAGCCTTGGCGTACCGGCTGACGTATCAGCAGGTAGCGGCCAGCAGGCTCAGGTCCAGGAACAGCGTCGGCGGATTAACGCCATGCTGCAGGACTACGAACTGCAGCGCCGCCTGCACGCTGAGCAGCTTCAGTTTGGCCAGGCCCAGACTCAGCAGGCCGCAGTCCAGGTGCCGGGTTATCAAACTTTAGGAACGCAATCGCAGTAATGAAGCAACTTTGGTGTGCCATGTCGCTCATGGCAGGCAGTCTGTTGTTCTCTGTCAACGCCTCGGCTGATACATCGTCCGGGGCGTTGTTGCAGCAGATGAACCTGGCCAGCCAGTCCCTCAATTATGAGCTGTCTTTCGTCAGCATCAGCAAACAAGGCGTTGAGTCACTGCGCTATCGTCACGCGCGACTGAACAATCAACCGCTGGCGCAGCTTCTGCAGCTGGACGGTCCGCGCCGGGAAGTGGTCCTGCGCGGTACGGAAATCAGCTATTTTGAACCCGGCCTCGATCCGTTCACCCTGAACGGCGACTATATCGTCGATTCACTGCCGTCGTTGGTTTACAGCGATTTCAAACGTCTCAGCGCAGCCTATGATTTTATCTCCGTGGGCCGTACCCGTATCGCCGACCGCCTCTGCGACGTGATCCGCGTCGTGGCTCGCGACGGCACGCGCTATAGCTTTATCGCCTGGCTGGACGCTGAGACCAAGCTGCCGCTGCGCGTCGATTTGCTCGACCGCGACGGTGAAACGCTGGAGCAGTTCCGGGTCGTCTCTTTCAACGTTGGCGATAACGTCAGCGCCAGCATGGAGACGCTGGCGAAAGCGAATTTGCCGCCGCAGCTGTCGGTGCCTGAAGGGGGCGACAAAGCCAACTTCAACTGGGCGCCAACGTGGCTCCCGCAGGGCATGACTGAGGTCTCCAGCAGCCAGCGTCGTCTGCCCACCTTTGATGGTCCGGTAGAATCACGTCTCTATTCCGACGGCTTGTTCAGCTTCTCGATCAATATCAACCGCGCCACCGCGGCCAGCAGCGACCAGCTGTTGCGCACCGGCCGACGCACCGTCAGCACGACGGTACGCGATAACGCGGAGATCACCGTGGTGGGCGAACTGCCGCCGCAGACGGCGAAGCGTATCTCAGACAGCATTAAATTCAAGGCAGTACAATGATCAAAGTGTGGGCCACCGTGGTTTCCTGGCATAACGGCGTGGCGCAGGTGCACTGCGACGTTAAAGCCTCCTGCAGCAGTTGCGCCTCCCGCGCCGGCTGCGGCAGCCGGGTATTAAACAAGCTGGGGCCGCAGACCAGCCATACCATCAGCGTGCCCTGCGAGCAGCCGTTGACGGCGGGGCAAAAAGTGGAGCTGGGGATCGCCGAGAGCAGTCTGCTGGGTTCGGCGCTGTTGGTCTACATGGCGCCGCTGGTGGGTCTGTTTGTGATGGCGTCGATTTTCCAGGTGCTGTTTGCCAGCGATATCGCTTCGCTGTGCGGCGCGCTGCTGGGCGGCGTCGGCGGGTTTCTGGTGGCGCGCGGTCTGTCGCCGCAGCTGGCAGCGCGCCAGTCGTGGCAGCCGGTGATTCTGAGCGTCGCGTTGCCGCCGGATCTGGTGCGTATCGAAACGCCTTCCTCCGACATGGGTCAGTGATTTCACTGGCCCTTATCTTTATTTACCCTTCCTGTTACAACGCCACAATTTCTGCGGTTATGCTGGATCTAACAGCATTTCCTGGTTTCAAGGATGTAGTGTAGAATGCGGCGTTTTCGGATTAAAAAACGTCAGGCACAGTACAGCGGCCTCATGATACTCGTAAGGCATAATTAACTCTAAATATGAAGAATATACGTAACTTTTCGATCATCGCTCACATCGACCACGGTAAGTCGACGCTGTCTGACCGTATCATCCAGATTTGCGGTGGCCTTTCTGATCGTGAAATGGAAGCCCAGGTTCTGGACTCCATGGATCTTGAGCGCGAACGCGGGATCACCATCAAGGCGCAGAGCGTCACCCTGGACTATAAGGCCAACGACGGTGAGACCTATCAGCTGAACTTTATCGACACCCCGGGCCACGTGGACTTCTCTTATGAAGTTTCCCGTTCCCTCGCCGCGTGCGAAGGCGCGCTGCTGGTGGTTGACGCCGGGCAGGGCGTAGAAGCCCAGACCCTGGCCAACTGCTACACCGCGATGGAGATGGACCTGGAGGTCGTTCCGGTACTCAACAAGATCGACCTGCCTGCGGCCGACCCTGAGCGCGTAGCGGACGAAATTGAAGATATCGTCGGGATCGACGCCCATGACGCGGTGCGCTGCTCGGCGAAAACCGGCGTCGGCGTGACCGAGGTGCTGGAGCGTCTGGTGCGCGATATTCCGCCGCCGGAAGGCGATCCGGACGCGCCGCTGCAGGCGCTGATTATCGACTCCTGGTTCGATAACTACCTCGGCGTAGTGTCGCTGGTACGAATTAAAAACGGCACCATGCGCAAGGGCGACAAGATCAAGGTCATGAGCACCGGCCAGGTCTATAACGCCGACCGTCTGGGCATCTTCACGCCGAAACAGGTTGACCGTACCGAGCTGAAATGCGGCGAGGTAGGCTGGCTGGTCTGCGCGATCAAAGACATCCTTGGCGCGCCGGTGGGCGATACCCTGACCGCCGCCCGCAACCCGGCAGACAAAGCGCTGCCTGGCTTTAAGAAGGTGAAACCGCAGGTGTATGCCGGCCTGTTCCCGGTAAGCTCCGATGATTATGAAGCTTTCCGCGACGCGCTGGGCAAACTGAGCCTCAACGACGCCTCTCTGTTCTACGAGCCGGAAAGTTCTACCGCGCTGGGCTTCGGCTTCCGCTGCGGCTTCCTCGGCCTGCTGCACATGGAGATCATTCAGGAGCGTCTGGAGCGTGAATACGATCTTGACCTGATCACCACCGCGCCGACGGTAGTTTACGAAGTGGAGACCACCTCCAAAGAAGTTATCTACGTCGACAGCCCGTCCAAGCTGCCGCCGCTGAATAATATTCAGGAGCTGCGTGAGCCGATCGCCGAGTGTCACATGCTGCTGCCGCAGGAGTTCCTCGGCAACGTGATCACCCTGTGTGTGGAGAAGCGCGGCGTGCAGACCAACATGGTTTACCACGGTAAACAGGTGGCGCTGACCTACGAAATCCCGATGGCGGAAGTGGTGCTCGACTTCTTCGACCGTCTGAAGTCTACCTCCCGCGGCTATGCGTCGCTGGACTACAACTTCAAACGCTTCCAGGCGTCGAACATGGTACGCGTCGATGTGCTGATCAACGGCGAGCGCGTCGATGCGCTGGCGCTGATCACCCACAACGATAACGCGCCGTATCGCGGCCGCGAGCTGGTGGAAAAGATGAAAGATCTTATTCCGCGTCAGCAGTTCGACATCGCGATTCAGGCGGCCATCGGCAACCACATCATCGCGCGCTCTACCGTGAAACAGCTGCGTAAAAACGTGCTGGCGAAATGCTACGGCGGTGACGTCAGCCGTAAGAAAAAGCTGCTGCAGAAGCAGAAAGAAGGTAAGAAGCGTATGAAGCAGGTCGGTAACGTTGAACTGCCGCAGGAAGCGTTCCTCGCCATTCTGCACGTTGGTAAAGACGGCAAATAACCCTAAGGAGTTGGCATGGCGAACATGTTTGCCCTGATCCTGGTGATTGCAACCCTGGTGACGGGCGTTTTATGGTGCCTGGACAAGTTCATTTTTGCACCGAAACGTCGTGAGCGTCAGGCCGCTGCTCAGGCAGCGACCGGCGAGCAGCTGGACAAAAAGACGTTGAAGAAAGTCGGCCCGAAACCGGGCTGGCTGGAAACCGGCGCATCGGTTTTCCCGGTGCTGGCGATCGTTCTGGTGGTACGTTCATTCATTTATGAGCCGTTCCAGATCCCGTCAGGTTCGATGATGCCGACTCTGCTGATTGGCGATTTCATCCTGGTGGAGAAATTTGCCTACGGCATTAAAGATCCTATCTACCAGAAAACGCTGATCGAGACGGGTCATCCGAAGCGCGGCGACATCGTGGTGTTTAAATATCCGGAAGACCCGCGCCTGGACTACATCAAGCGCGCGGTGGGGCTCCCGGGGGATAAAGTCACCTACGATCCGATTGCCAAGCAGGTCACTATTCAGCCGGGCTGCAGCTCCGGACAGGCCTGCGGCAACGCGCTGCCGGTGACTTACTCCAACGTGGAGCCGAGCGATTTCGTTCAGACCTTCTCCCGCAGCAACGGCGGCGAAGCGAGCAGCGGTTTCTGGCAGCTGCCGAAGGGCGAAACCAAAGCCGACGGCATTCGCCTCACCGAGCGTCAGGAGACGCTGGGCGACGTCACGCATCGTATTCTGATGGTGCCGATTGCTCAGGATCAGGCTGGCATGTATTACCATCAGAGCGGTCTGCCGCTGGCCACCTGGATTGTGCCGCCGGGTCAGTACTTCATGATGGGCGACAACCGGGATAACAGCGCCGACAGCCGTTACTGGGGCTTTGTGCCGGAAGCAAACCTGGTCGGGAAGGCCACCGCTATCTGGATGAGTTTTGAAAAGCAGGAAGGTGAATGGCCGACCGGCGTGCGGTTATCGCGCATTGGTGGAATTCATTAATTTCATCTGCTGAATTCACGCCGCTGCTGTTATCGCAGCGGCGCGAATTATTTAGTATTTAAATCCATTCAAACTAACGACATCCCGTGTCGTTGCGTATAGAATATCCCCCCGAAGTTTTTGGTTGTCGCTCTGCCGGGTGACACTGCACACGAAAGCGTATTGGTCTGTTTCAACTTACTGTTTGAAGCGTATGCTCAGGTCGGTTTCGTGTGCTGCATCTTTGACGCATTCATTTATTGGTAACGCATGAACCCCATCGTAATTAATCGGCTTCAACGAAAGCTGGGCTACACTTTTCATCATCAGGAGCTGTTGCAACAGGCATTAACTCACCGCAGTGCCAGCAGCAAACATAATGAGCGCCTGGAATTTTTAGGCGACTCCATTTTAAGTTTCGTGATCGCTAATGCGCTGTATCATCGCTTTCCTCGCGTGGATGAAGGCGACATGAGCCGTATGCGCGCGACGCTGGTGCGCGGCAACACGCTGGCGGAAATCGCCCGCGAGTTTGAATTGGGCGAATGCTTGCGCCTCGGGCCGGGCGAACTGAAAAGCGGCGGTTTCCGTCGCGAATCGATTCTCGCGGACACCGTTGAAGCGTTGATTGGCGGGGTTTTCCTCGACAGTGATATTCAGAACGTTGAACGCTTAATCCTCTCCTGGTACCAGACTCGTCTGGACGAAATCAGCCCGGGCGATAAGCAAAAGGATCCGAAGACGCGTCTGCAGGAGTATCTGCAGGGTCGTCATCTGCCGCTGCCGTCCTACCTGGTAGTCCAGGTGCGTGGCGAAGCGCACGATCAGGAATTTACTATCCACTGCCAGGTCAGTGGCCTGAGTGAACCGGTGGTTGGCACAGGTTCCAGCCGTCGTAAGGCGGAGCAGGCTGCCGCCGAACAGGCGCTGAAAAAGCTGGAGCTGGAATGAGCGAAGAAAAAAGTTATTGTGGGTTTGTCGCCATCGTGGGTCGTCCAAACGTTGGCAAATCCACGCTGTTGAATAAGCTGCTTGGGCAGAAGATCTCGATCACCTCCCGTAAAGCGCAGACCACCCGTCACCGCATCGTCGGCATCCATACCGAAGGGCCGTATCAGGCGATTTACGTCGATACCCCGGGCCTGCATATGGAAGAAAAGCGCGCCATTAACCGCTTAATGAACAAAGCGGCCAGCAGCTCTATTGGCGATGTTGAGCTGGTCATCTTCGTGGTGGAAGGCACCCGCTGGACGCAGGACGACGAGATGGTGCTCAACAAGCTGCGCGACGCCAAAGCGCCGGTGATCCTCGCGGTCAACAAAGTGGATAACGTGCAGGAAAAAGCGGATCTGTTACCGCATCTGCAGTTCCTCGCCAGCCAGATGAACTTCCTTGATATCGTGCCGATGTCGGCGGAAACGGGGACCAACGTCGACACCATCGCGTCGATCGTGCGTAAGCATCTGCCGGAAGCGATCCACCACTTCCCGGAAGATTATATTACCGATCGTTCTCAGCGCTTTATGGCTTCCGAAATCATCCGTGAAAAACTGATGCGTTTCCTCGGCGCTGAGCTACCGTACTCCGTCACCGTGGAAATCGAACGTTTCGTGACCAACGAGCGTGGCGGTTACGACATCAACGGCCTGATCCTTGTCGAGCGTGAAGGGCAGAAGAAGATGGTGATTGGCAACAAAGGCGCCAAAATCAAAACCATCGGCATCGAAGCGCGTAAGGACATGCAGGAGATGTTTGAAGCGCCGGTGCACCTCGAGCTGTGGGTCAAAGTGAAATCCGGCTGGGCCGATGACGAGCGCGCCCTGCGCAGTCTCGGTTATGTTGACGACCTCTGAGTTAACGCAACGTGGATGGATGGCAGCGCGCCTTTATCCTGCATAGCCGACCGTGGAGCGAAACCAGCCTGATGCTGGACGTCTTCACGGAAGAATCCGGTCGCGTGCGCCTGGTTGCCAAGGGCGCACGCTCCAAACGCTCGAATCTTAAAGGCGCTTTACAGCCCTTTACCCCCTTGCTGGTTCGCTTCGGCGGCCGCGGCGAAGTCAAAACCCTGCGCAGCGCGGAAGCTGTCTCGCTGGCGCTGCCGCTCAGCGGCATCACCCTCTACAGCGGTCTTTACGTTAACGAGCTTATCTCCCGCGTGCTTGAGCACGAAACGCGCTTCTCCGAACTCTTTTTTGACTATCTGCACTGCATTCAGGCGCTCGCCGGGGCCAGCGGCTCGCCGGAGCCTGCGCTGCGGCGCTTTGAGCTGGCGCTGCTCGGACACCTGGGCTATGGCGTGGATTTTCTCCACTGTGCCGGGAGCGGCGAGCCGGTGGACGACACCATGACCTACCGCTATCGCGAAGAAAAAGGCTTTATTGCCAGCCTGGTGATTGATAACAACACGTTTACCGGGCACCATTTGAAAGCGTTGGCGAGTCGCGAGTTTCCTGATGTTGATACGTTGCGCGCCGCGAAGCGCTTTACCCGTATCGCCCTGAAGCCCTATCTCGGCGGCAAACCGCTCAAGAGCCGGGAATTGTTTCGCCAGTTTATGCCCGCGCGAAAGGCGCGAGCGGATAATACGAATAATGATTAACGAGGATAGTCATGGCTGAATTATTGTTAGGGGTCAATATTGACCATATCGCGACCTTGCGTAACGCCCGCGGCACCGCTTACCCGGATCCGGTTCAGGCGGCTTTCATTGCCGAACAGGCCGGCGCCGACGGCATAACCGTGCATCTGCGCGAAGACCGCCGCCATATCACCGATCGCGATGTGCGTATCCTGCGCCAGACGCTGCACACCCGCATGAACCTTGAAATGGCGGTCACCGAAGAGATGCTGACGATCGCCTGCGAAACCAAACCGCATTTCTGCTGCCTGGTGCCGGAGAAGCGTCAGGAAGTGACCACCGAAGGCGGACTGGACGTGGCCGGCCAGCGCGACAAGATGCGTGATGCCTGTCAACGCCTGGCGGATGCTGGCATCCAGGTCTCCCTGTTTATCGATGCGGATGAAGCGCAGATCAAAGCGGCAGCTGACGTTGGCGCGCCCTATATCGAAATCCACACCGGCTGCTATGCCGATGCTAAAACCGACGCCGAGCAGGCGAAGGAGCTGGAACGTATTGCCAAAGCGGCCACTTACGCCGCCAGCCTCGGCCTGAAGGTCAATGCGGGTCACGGTCTGACCTATCACAACGTGAAAGCGATTGCTGCGCTGCCGGAAATGCATGAGCTGAATATCGGCCACGCGATTATTGGCCGGGCGGTAATGAGCGGCCTGAAAGAGGCGGTGGCGGAAATGAAACGTCTGATGCTGGAAGCGCGCGGCTAATGGCCATCCTCGGGCTGGGTACCGACATCGTCGAGATCGCCCGCATCGAGGCGGTGATCGCCCGCAGCGGCGATCGCCTTGCCCGCCGGGTGCTGAGCGACCATGAATGGAGCATCTGGGAGCAGCACCAGCAGCCGGTGCGTTTCCTGGCGAAACGCTTTGCGGTCAAGGAAGCGGCGGCGAAAGCGCTGGGGACCGGGATCCGCAACGGGTTGGCCTTTAATCAGTTCGAAGTTTACAACGATGAGCTGGGCAAGCCGAAGCTGCGGCTATGGGGTGAGGCGCAACGGCTGGCGGAACGACTGGGGGTGAGCCATATTCATGTCACGCTCGCCGATGAGCGCCATTACGCCTGCGCCACGGTGATTGTCGAAAGCTAAGCCGGGAAGCGGTTAAATTTTATCCGCGTGGTGCATCAGGACGAATTTATCCCACAGCTGTTCTTCATTCTCGACGTGTGCCGGATCTTTCAGAATGGTATTTGGGATCGGGCACACCTTCTGGCAGGTGGGCGTGTCGTAATGGCCCACGCATTCGGTGCAGCGGTCGCTGTTAATTTCATAAATGCTGTCACCCATCGAAATGGCCTCATTAGGGCACTCCGGCTCGCACATATCGCAGTTGATGCATTTTTTGGTAATTAACAGCGCCATCAGGAAAATCTCAGAAACAACACAAACAGGGCGGGCATTATACGCCCATTTTCTGCTCAGACCAGCTTTTTCACCAGCGCTTCGCTATGGCGAATGCGCTCCGGCGCCCGCTCCAGATCCTGCTGCACCAGCCCCATAAACAGCAGGTCGGTGAGCATCATTTGCGCGCTGGTGGAAGAGATGGCCGCGCTGCGCGTCGCCTGCTCTTCGGCGATGGTGTACAGGCAGTGGGTCGCCTGCTGCTGCAGAGCGTTAGGGCTAAAGCCGGTGATCGCCAGGATCCTGGAGCCCACGCGCAGCGCTTCACCGGCCGCCATATTGATCTCCCGACGCTCGCCGGAGTAAGAGATCGCCAGCAGCAGATCGTCGCTGGACATGGCCTGCACCGTCGCCAGCAGGGCGTGCATATCCTGCTCCGAAACAGCATTAACGCCGATCTTCATCAGCTTCCAGCTAAAGTTACGCGCTACCAGGCCGGACGCGCCAATCCCGGTGACGATCACCCGCCGGGCGTTGCGCAGCAGCGTGACGGCTTCCCGCAGCGTCTCTTCAGTGTTGACGTCCAGCGAGGCATGCATGGCGGCGACATTGTCTTTAATGAGTTTCTCGCCCACCAGACGCAGCGGGTCGTCACCGCGAATGTGGTTATGTACCGGAACGGAGTGCGGATCCGGGCTGCTGGCCAGCGCTTCACTCAGCGCCAGCTTCAGCGCCGGAAAGCCTTTGAACCCCAGTTTCTGGGCAAATTTAACCACGCTGGACTGACTCACACCGGCTTCCACCGCCAGCTGTTGCGAGCTGAGGTGCCGGGTGTCATCGGGTTGGCTCAGAATAAAATCGGCCAACTTTTTGTCGCTCGCCGCCAGGGTGGGATAGCGCTGACGAATACGCGTTAAACAGTTCATTGGAGCTCCGCTGGAGCCGTCCGGCTCGTGTCTGACAGAATTTTTATTCGATTATAAGGGGTATACCACGAATTAAAAATTCATAAGCCACAATTTTTCCTTCGCCTGCTAATTTAATTCTTCCTTAACGGCAGGGATGTTTTCCCTCTTCTTGGCATAAGACTGTTAAGCTTACCCTAACGAGAAGCGAATCCTGAGAGAAGGAGGCAGTTTGCAGCACAGTGAACGGAGAGTGGTGTTTTTCGATCTGGACGGAACCTTGCATCAACAGGATATGTTCGGCAGTTTTCTGCGCTACCTGCTGCGCCATCTGCCGCTGAACCTGCTGCTGGTGGTGGCGATGGGGCCGGCGATCCTTGCCGGGCTGGCGGTGTGCGGGCGGGCGGCGCGCTGGCCGATGAGCCTGCTGCTGTGGGCGTCAACCTTTGGCCGTCGCGAGGCGGTACTGAAGCGGCTGGAAGCGGAGTTTGTCGGCTGGTTTCGTCATCATGTGACGGCGTTTCCGGTGGTTCATGCGCGGCTGACGGCCTACCTGACCAGTACCGATGCCGACGTCTGGTTGATCACCGGCTCGCCGCAGTCGCTGGTGGAACAGGTCTATCGCGATACCCTCTGGCTGCCGAGGGTGAATCTGATAGCCAGCCGCACCGCGCGCCGCTGGGGCGGCTGGGTATTGACCCTGCGCTGCCTGGGCCATGAAAAGGTGGTGCAGCTGGAGAAAAAGATTGGCGCTCCGCTGCAGCTGTATAGCGGCTATAGCGATAGCGAGCAGGATAACCCATTGCTCGGCTTTTGCCAGCATCGCTGGCGGGTCACCCCGCAGGGAGAGCTGCAGCAACTGGAGTAATAGTGTGTAATTGATAGCTCCCATGTATAATGCGCCCCGCTTTTTCTGCTGGAGTGGCCGCTGTGTCTGACCTCGAACTCAATGATGAATACTGGATGCGTCATGCCCTGACGCTGGCGAAGCGCGCCTGGGAAGAGGGCGAGGTGCCGGTGGGCGCGGTGCTGGTGCATAACAATCAGGTCATTGGCGAGGGCTGGAACCGGCCGATAGGCCGTCACGACCCCACCGCCCATGCGGAAATTATGGCCTTACGCCAGGGCGGGCTGGTGCTGCAAAACTATCGCCTGATCGACGCCACGCTGTACGTGACCCTCGAGCCCTGCGTGATGTGCGCGGGCGCGATGGTGCACAGCCGTATCGCCCGCCTGGTGTTTGGCGCCAGGGATGCCAAGACCGGCGCCGCCGGCTCGCTGATGGATGTTCTGCACCACCCGGGAATGAACCATCGGGTTGAGATTAGCGAAGGCGTGCTGGCGGGATCCTGCTCTGCCATGCTGAGCGACTTCTTCCGCTGGCGGCGGGAAGAGAAAAAAGCGCTGAAGAAAGCCCGGGAGCAGAACGGGGAAAGTTAATACAGGTGGCCGGGGAGTTTCATCCGGGCATTATCCATCTGTTTATCGGCGCGAAACTTGAAAAAGGGCAGGGTGGTCTCCTGCGGCTGTTCGAGCTCATTGGGGAGCACCGCCGGGTAATCCTCCGCCAGGGCCAGCGTTTGCTGCTGCTGGCGCTCCTTTTCTGACAAATAGCCGACAAGGCTTATCTGATATTTGCGGATGTTTTCCACATAGGCGTAGGCCTCATGGCCGCGGGCATAGCCGTATTTAAGTTTGCTGTAATAGGGTTTCTGGCTCAGCAGGGGTAAACGCAGCTTAACGTCTGCCCAGCTGTTGGGATTGCCTTTCTGTTTGCGGGTGAGCGCCATGGCGTCCAGCATATGGGCATAGCCCATATTGTAAGCGGCCAGCGCAAACCAGATGCGTTCATCTTTCGGGATCGAATCCGGCACTTTATCCATCATATCCTGGAGATAGCGCATACCGCCGTCGATACTCTGCGCCGCATCGGTCCGGTCAGTCAGCCCCAGACTCTGCGCCGTATTACGCGTAAGCATCATCATGCCGCGCACGCCGGTAGGCGAGGTGGCCTGCGGATCCCAGTGGGATTCCTGCCAGGCGATGGCGGCCAGCAGGCGCCAGTCGATCTCGCGGGCGTACTTTTCAAACAGCGGCTGCACCTCCGGAAGAATGTTTTCCACCGCGCGCAGGAAGGTGCGGGTATCGACATAATCGAAATCGTTGCCGTGGCCGAGGTACTTCTCTTCCAGGCGCGCCAGGGTGCCGTCTTCATTAATATTGTTGAAGAAATCAAGCATCGCCGCCGACAGCGAATTATCGTCGTCCCGGGCGCTGAACCAGGTGACCGGCTGTTCGTCGGTGATATCGAGGGCTACCGCCAGCTCCGGATGGACGCGCTGGAACAGGCTGACGGCCACCGAGTCGGCGATGGTGTAATCGAGTTTGCCGTCAATCACCGCCTGCATCAGCGCGGTGGTGCCGCGCTTTTCGTCCACGCGCCAGGCAAGATCCGGGTATTTCTCCGCTTTCAGTACCTGCAGGTCGTTGATCGCCACGTGACCCGGGGCGATGGCGAGCTGCTCGGCGGTCAGCGCCGCGAGGCTGCGCGGCCGGGTATTGCCGACGCGATAGACCAGCTGTTGGGAAACGGAGTAGTAGCCAGGGCCGGCCTGGTAGTTTTTCACCCGCTCCTGGTTATAGACCAGCCCGGCGGCCAGCATATCGGCCTGACCGTCGTCGAGGTCGTCAAACAGCTGGCTGATGTTCTGGCGGACGGTTATCTTAAGCGTCACGCCGAGGTAGTCGGCAAACTGCTTCGCCAGTTCGTAGTCCAGGCCGAAGGTTTTATTGTTCATGGTGGCGAAGGTCATCGGCGAGTTGATGGTGCTGATGCGTAGCTCGCCGCGAGCGATAATGCCCGCCACCCGGTTCTCCGGTTTACCGGACCAGGGGATCGACGGCCACAGGGCAGCCGCCAGCAAAAGGGTGACAATGCCGATGAGCAGATAATTAATCTTTAATTTTTTCAGCGCGTTAATCTTCTGCAGCTTCAGGTTCCTCAGCAGGCGATGTCCGGAAAAAACGCAAGGTTGTCGTCGAATGAGCGGCATTCTGCTTAAGAATGCGCCAGTTGGCAACTTATTCGCGATGGACGTCACATTTATTGATAAACAGCATCAATGATTTTATTTCTACGCAAACGGTTTCGTCGGGGCGCAGGATTCACTATAATGACGCCCGTTTCCCCCCCTGGCTCACCCTGAAAGCTTCGAAGACGAGAGACTTATGATGGAAATTTTGCGTGGTTCACCTGCACTGTCGGCATTCCGTATTAATAAACTGCTGGCACGATTTCAGGCGGCCAACCTTCCGGTAAGCGCCATATATGCCGAGTATATTCATTTTGCCGATCTGAACGCCCCGCTGAGCGCTGACGATCGCGAGCGCCTGGCGCGACTGCTTAAGTATGGCCCGAGCTTAAACAGCCATACCCCGACCGGTAAATTACTGCTCGTGACCCCTCGCCCTGGCACCATCTCTCCCTGGTCTTCTAAAGCTACCGATATCGCCCATAACTGCGGCCTGGCTCAGGTTGTGCGTCTGGAGCGCGGCGTGGCGTATTATGTTGAAGCCTCGACCCTGACCGAAGCGCAGTGGGCCGCGGTGGCGGCGGAACTGCACGACCGCATGATGGAGAGCGTCTTCGACGCGCTGGAAGCGGGCGAAAAGCTGTTCGCTCACCATCAGCCGACGCCGGTGACCAGCGTTGACCTGTTGGGCGAAGGGCGTCAGGCGCTGATTGACGCCAACCTCCGTTTGGGGCTGGCGCTGGCAGATGACGAAATTGACTACCTGCAGGACGCCTTTACCCGTCTGGGACGCAATCCGAACGATATCGAGCTGTATATGTTCGCCCAGGCGAACTCAGAGCACTGTCGTCACAAAATTTTCAACGCCGACTGGATCATCGACGGCGAACAGCAGCCGAAGTCGCTGTTCAAAATGATCAAAAACACCTTCGAAAAAACGCCGGACTACGTCCTGTCGGCCTATAAAGACAACGCCGCGGTGATGGAAGGGTCTGAAGTGGGGCGCTATTTTGCCGACCACCAGACCGGACGCTATGACTTCCATCAGGAGCCGGCGCACATTCTGATGAAGGTGGAAACCCATAACCACCCGACGGCCATCTCCCCATGGCCGGGCGCGGCAACCGGCTCCGGCGGCGAAATCCGCGATGAAGGCGCCACCGGCCGCGGCGCGAAGCCGAAAGCGGGCCTGGTGGGCTTCTCGGTTTCCAACCTGCGCATCCCGGGCTTCGAACAGCCGTGGGAAGAAGATTTCGGCAAGCCGGATCGCATCGTCACCGCCCTGGACATCATGACCGAAGGCCCGCTGGGCGGCGCGGCGTTTAACAACGAATTTGGTCGCCCGGCGCTGAACGGCTACTTCCGCACCTATGAAGAGAAAGTCACCAGCCATAACGGTGAAGAGCTGCGCGGCTACCACAAACCGATCATGCTGGCCGGCGGTATCGGCAACATCCGCGGCGAGCACGTGCAGAAGGGCGAGATTACCGTCGGCGCGAAGCTGATCGTGCTGGGCGGTCCGGCGATGAACATCGGCCTCGGCGGCGGCGCGGCGTCTTCCATGGCCTCCGGCCAGTCCGATGCCGACCTCGATTTCGCCTCCGTCCAGCGTGACAACCCGGAAATGGAGCGTCGCTGTCAGGAAGTGATCGACCGCTGCTGGCAGCTGGGCGACGCCAACCCGATCCTGTTTATCCACGACGTCGGCGCCGGCGGTCTCTCCAACGCCATGCCGGAGCTGGTCAGCGACGGCGGCCGCGGCGGTAAATTCCAGCTGCGCGATATCCTGAGCGATGAGCCAGGCATGAGCCCGCTGGAGATCTGGTGTAACGAATCGCAGGAACGTTATGTCCTGGCGGTCGCCCCGGAGCAACTGCCGCTGTTCGACGAGCTGTGCCGCCGCGAGCGCGCGCCTTATGCGGTTATCGGCGAAGCCACCGCCGAGCAGCACCTGAGCCTGAGCGACAGCCACTTTAACGATCAGCCGATCGATCTGCCGCTGGACGTCCTGCTTGGCAAAACGCCGAAAATGACCCGTGACGTGCAGACCCTGAAAGCCCAGGGCAGCGCGCTGGATCGCCAACCGATTACCATCGCCGATGCGGTTAATCGCGTTCTGCACCTGCCGACGGTGGCCGAGAAAACCTTCCTCGTGACCATCGGCGACCGCACCGTGACCGGCATGGTCGCCCGCGACCAGATGGTCGGCCCGTGGCAGATCCCGGTGGCCAACTGCGCGGTCACCACCGCCAGCCTCGACAGCTACTACGGCGAAGCGATGGCGATGGGCGAGCGCGCCCCGGTTGCTCTGCTGGACTTCGCCGCCTCCGGCCGTCTGGCGGTTGGCGAAGCGCTGACCAATATCGCCGCCACGCAGATTGGCGAGCTGAACCGCGTGAAGCTGTCGGCTAACTGGATGGCCGCCGCCGGCCACCCGGGCGAAGACGCGGGTCTGTATGAGGCGGTGAAAGCGGTGGGCGAAGAGCTGTGCCCGGCGCTGGGCCTGACCATTCCGGTCGGCAAAGACTCAATGTCGATGAAAACCCGCTGGCAGGAAGGCAGCGAGCAGCGTGAGATGACCTCTCCGCTGTCGCTGGTGATCTCCGCCTTCGCCCGTGTCGAAGATGTTCGTCATACCGTCACGCCGCAGCTCTCGACGGAAGATAACGCCCTGCTGCTGATCGACCTCGGTAAAGGGCACAACGCGCTGGGCGCGACGGCGCTGGCGCAGGTCTATCGCCAGCTCGGCGACAAGCCGGCTGACGTGCGCGATGTCGCGCAGCTGAAAGGCTTCTGGGATGCGATGCAGGCCCTGGTGGCGCAGCGTAAACTGCTGGCCTACCACGACCGCTCCGACGGCGGCCTGCTGGTCACCCTGGCGGAAATGGCCTTTACCGGCCACTGTGGACTGGAAGCGGATATCGCCGCGCTGGGCGACGACCGTCTGGCGGCGCTGTTCAACGAAGAGCTGGGGGCGGTGATTCAGGTCCGCGCCGCAGACCGTGAGGCAGTGGAAGCCATTCTGGCGGTTAACGGCCTGGCGGACTGCGTGCATTACCTCGGTAAAGCGGTCGAGGGCGATCGCTTCGTGCTGACCGCCAGCGGTCAGACGGTGTTTAGCGAAAGCCGCACCACCCTGCGCATGTGGTGGGCGGAAACCACCTGGCAGATGCAGCGTCTGCGCGACAACCCGGCCTGCGCCGATCAGGAGCACGAGGCGAAAGCCAACGACGCCGATCCGGGCCTTAATGTGAAGCTCTCGTTTGATATTAATGACGACGTCGCCGCGCCGTACATTGCCACCGGCGCGCGTCCGAAAGTGGCCGTCCTGCGCGAGCAGGGGGTGAACTCTCACGTTGAAATGGCGGCAGCCTTCCATCGCGCCGGCTTTGACGCCATCGACGTGCATATGAGCGACCTGCTGGCGGGCCGCACCGGTCTGGGCGATTTCCATGCCCTGGTGGCCTGCGGCGGCTTCTCCTACGGCGACGTGCTGGGGGCAGGCGAAGGCTGGGCGAAGTCGATTCTGTTCAACGAGCGCGTGCGCGATGAGTTCGCGACCTTCTTCCATCGTCCGCAGACCCTGGCGCTCGGCGTGTGCAACGGCTGTCAGATGATGTCCAACCTGCGCGAGCTGATCCCGGGCAGCGACCTGTGGCCGCGCTTTGTGCGCAACCAGTCTGACCGCTTTGAAGCGCGCTTCAGCCTGGTGGAAGTGACGCAAAGCCCGTCTCTGCTGCTGGAAGGCATGGTTGGCTCACAGATGCCGATTGCGGTCTCCCACGGCGAAGGGCAGGTGGAAGTGCGCGACAGCGCGCATCTGGCCCAGCTGGAGAGCAAAGGTCTGGTGGCGCTGCGCTTCGTGGATAACTTCGGTAAAGTGACCGAAACCTATCCGGCGAACCCGAACGGTTCCCCGAACGGTATCACCGCGGTGACCAGCGAAAGCGGGCGCGCGACCATCATGATGCCGCACCCGGAACGCGTCTTCCGCACCGTAAGCAACTCCTGGCACCCGGAAAACTGGGGCGAAGACAGCCCGTGGATGCGTATCTTCCGCAACGCGCGTAAACAGCTGGGTTAATCTTCCCGAAGCGTGTCTCGCGAACGTATCGGCCCCCTGCTCAGGCAGGGGGCTTTTTTTTATCTGTGACGGCCAGCACGCCAGGGTGTCGGGAATCACCGACAACTGGCATATTGCAGTGTCGCCAAAAGGCGACACTTAAGTTATTGATTTAAATGATGAGTAACCTGGGGCATATTTAGTGTCGCTAATCGGCGACATCATGGATGAAAAGTATACAGCGCTGGAATGGTTGGATTTTATGGTGAAAGTCATATATATCAACGTGTTAATAAAATGTTTTGAAAGATGGCATAGTTCATGCATAATATTAACCAGTGGCTCATTCACCTTCTTATGTCAGCCCCTTCGGGACGCGCTACATAAACTTCGAATGACGCACAAACAGGTGCCTGCCGTCCAACTCCTGATAACAGCCTGGCTTTATCAGACATCGGGCGAAACGTCGAGTAAGGCACCGCCTCATTTCTCAACAAAGCCAGGCCTTGCGCCTGGCTTTGTTGTTTCTGCGGCGCCGTGGCGACGGGTATCGCTTTTCTCCGCCGCGCTCCTCAGTTAGCATCGACCAGAGCTAATGATTGAGACCACACCCTTGAAGCGACTCTCTCTTTTTCCCCGTTCGCTGCGTCAACTGGTGACGCTCTCCTTTGTGCTGATCCTGCTGCCGTTGCTGGTGCTGGCCTGGCAGGCCTGGCAGAGCCTCAATGCCCTCAGCGCCCAGGCGGCGCATATCAACCGCACTACGCTGGTCGATGCCCGCCGCAGCGAGGCGATGATCAATGCCGCGCTTGAGATGGAGCGCAGCTATCGCCAGTACTGCGTGCTGGACGATCCGACGCTGGCGCGCGTCTATCAAAACCAGCGGCAGCGCTACAGCCAGATGCTGGACGCGCACGCCGGCGTGCTGCCGGACGAGAAGCTCTGGCAGGCGCTGCGCCAGGATGTCAGCGATCTGGCGCAGCTGCAGTGTAACAACAGCGGCCCCGACGCCCAGGCAGCCGCCAGACTGGAAGTGTTCGCCAGTAATAACAGCGACATGGTCCAGGCGACCCGGGCGGTGGTCTATTCCCGCGGCCAGCAGCTGCAGCAGGAGATTGCCGAGCGCGGCCAGTTTTTCGGCTGGCAGGCGCTGGTGCTGTTTCTGCTGAGCCTGGCGCTGGTGCTGCTTTTTACCCGCATGATCATCGGCCCGGTGAAAGGCATCGAAAGAATGATCAACCAGCTGGGGGCTGGGAAGTCGCTGGACGACGCGGCATTGTTTACCGGCCCGCGCGAGCTGCGCTCGGTGGGCAAGCGCATTATCTGGCTCAGCGAGCGCCTGGCATGGCTGGAGTCGCAGCGACATCAGTTTCTTCGCCATCTGTCGCATGAGCTGAAAACCCCGCTGGCCAGTATGCGTGAAGGCACCGAGCTGTTGGCCGACCGTGTCGCCGGGCCGCTGACGCCGGAGCAGCAGGAGATCGTCGAGATCCTCGACAGCAGCAGCCGCAACCTGCAAAAGCTGATTGAACAGCTGCTGGACTACAACCGCAAACAGGCCGACGGCCCGGTAGCCCGGGAAGAAGTGGACCTGGTGGAGCTGGTGGAAAACGTCGTGGCGGCGCACAGTTTGCCCGCGCGGGCTAAACTGATGCATACCGAGCTGGCGCTGCAGGCGCGGCATTGTCTGGCAGAGCCTGCGCTATTGATAAGCGTAATGGATAATCTCTACTCCAATGCGGTGCACTATGGCGCTGAATCCGGTAACATTCGTATCCATAGCTACCGGCACGGAGAGCAGGTGCGTATTGATGTCGCCAACAGCGGCGAACCGATCCCGGCCGCGGAAAAGAATATGATTTTTGAGCCCTTTTACCAGGGGAGTCACCAGCGTAAAGGGGCCGTGAAAGGCAGTGGACTGGGGTTAAGCATCGCCCGCGACTGCGTCCGTCAGATGCAAGGGGAGCTCAGTCTGGTTGACGCCCCCGCCGGGCAGGTCTGTTTTCGCATTACGCTTCCCTCAGCGCCGGAATAATCCAACTAATGAATCGATATCGGGGAACTATGTCCCAATTCCTGGCCTGGCGCCGTTCCCTTAGCGGATGGCTGCTCTCAGGCATTGCTTGTCTGACGCTGGCGGGGTGTTCCGCCGGCTTCTCGCCGCATAGTGCGGAAGGTGCCGCCGCCCCCGGGCAGGCGCAGCATCAGGTGGCCGATTTTGTCGCGGTGGACTGCGCCGATATCTGGGCGCACAGCAGCGATGCCAGCGACAAAAACCCCCTCTACTGGCTGCGGGGCATTGACTGCGCCGATCGTCTCGCGCCGGCGCAGGCGCGAGCGGAGGCGAAACGCCATACCGACGACAGTTGGCAGGACGCGTTCCGCCGCGGCATTCTGCTTGCCGATGCCAAAATTACCCCTGACGAGCGCCGCGAGCTGGTGGCGCGTCTCGACACCTTCAGCCCGCAAATCGCCGTTCAGGTCCGCCCGCTGTATCAGCTCTGGCGCGACGGGCAGACCCGTCAGCTGCAGCTGGTGGAGGAGCGAGCCCGCTACGCGAAGCTTCAGCAGTCCAGCGATAGCGAGCTGGAGACGTTGCGCCAGCAGGAGCAGTCGCTGCGCGAACAGCTGGAGCTGACCACCCGTAAGCTGGAGAATCTGACCGATATTGAACGCCAGCTCTCCAGCCGCAAGCCGGGCGGCAATTTCGGCAGCGAAAAAGTGCCGGAGGTGATCCATGACGATCCGTAAACCGGCGCGTTTGCTGCTGGTGGATGACGATCCGGGGCTGCTGAAGCTGCTGGGCATGCGCCTGATCAGCGAAGGCTATAGCGTGGTCACCGCCGAGAGCGGCCCGGAAGCGCTGCGCGTGCTGGGGCGTGAGAAGGTGGATCTGGTGATTAGCGATCTGCGGATGGATGAAATGGACGGTCTGCAGCTGTTCAGTGAGATCCAGAAGGGGCAGCCCGGCATGCCGGTGATCATTCTCACCGCCCATGGCTCGATCCCCGACGCGGTGGCGGCCACCCAGCAGGGCGTCTTCAGCTTCCTGACTAAGCCGGTTGATAAAGACGCCTTGTATCAAGCCATTGATGAGGCGCTGGAGCAGCGCTCGCCAGCCACCGACGAAGCCTGGCGTCAGGCCATTGTCACCCGCAGCCCGCTGATGCTGCGCCTGCTCGAGCAGGCCGGGATGGTGGCGCAATCCGACGTTAGCGTGCTGATTAACGGCCAGAGCGGGACCGGGAAGGAGATAGTCGCCCAGGCGATCCACAACGCCAGCCCGCGTCATGACAAGCCGTTCGTGGCGATTAACTGCGGCGCGCTGCCGGAACAGCTGCTCGAGTCCGAACTGTTCGGCCATGCGCGGGGCGCCTTTACCGGCGCGGTCAGCAACCGCGAAGGGTTATTCCAGGCCGCTGAAGGCGGTACGCTGTTTCTCGATGAGATCGGCGATATGCCGGTCGCCCTGCAGGTGAAGCTGCTGCGCGTCCTGCAGGAGCGTAAGGTACGCCCGCTCGGCAGCAACCGCGATATCGAGATCAACGTGCGGATCATCTCCGCCACCCACCGCGACCTGCCGAAGGCGATGGCCCGCGGCGAGTTTCGCGAAGATCTGTTCTATCGCCTCAATGTGGTTAACCTGAAGATCCCGCCGCTCTCCGAACGCACGGAAGATATTCCGCTGTTGGCCAACCATCTGCTGCGTCAGTCCGCCGATCGCCATAAGCCGTTCGTTCGGGCGTTTTCCAGCGATGCGATGAAGCGGCTGATGGCCGCCAACTGGCCGGGCAATGTGCGCCAGCTGGTGAACGTGATTGAGCAGTGCGTGGCCCTGACCTCGTCGCCGGTGATCGGCGATGCGCTGGTGGAGCAGGCGCTGGAGGGCGAGAACACCGCCCTGCCGACCTTCGTGGAGGCGCGCAATCAGTTTGAGCTGAACTACCTGCGCAAGCTGCTGCAGATTACCAGGGGCAACGTCACCCACGCCGCGCGGATGGCTGGACGCAACCGCACTGAATTCTATAAGCTGCTGTCGCGCCATGAGCTCGACGCCAACGACTTTAAAGAGTAGCTCCGCAACATAGCGCAAGTTATGATACGGTAAGCAACCGGTTACGCGACTAAGACAGGAACACCATGAAAAAGATTGATGCGATTATTAAACCTTTCAAACTGGATGACGTGCGTGAAGCGCTGGCCGAAGTCGGCATCACCGGGATGACGGTAACGGAAGTGAAAGGCTTTGGCCGCCAGAAAGGGCACACCGAACTCTACCGCGGCGCGGAGTATATGGTGGATTTTCTGCCGAAAGTGAAAATTGAAATCGTGGTGACCGACGATATCGTCGATACCTGTGTGGATACCATCATCCGTACCGCGCAGACCGGCAAAATCGGTGACGGTAAAATCTTTGTCTTTGATGTCGCGCGCGTGATTCGTATCCGTACCGGCGAAGAAGACGACGCGGCGATTTAACGCTCGCCGCTCGCTGCAGTATTGCCGGGTGGCGCTGCGCTTACCCGGCCTACAAATCCCCGCGTCGTCGGGGCTTACAGCACCTTATGCGGCCCGAAGCATTCGTAATGAATGTTGCCGCTGCTCACGCCCAGATCTACCAGCTGCTTCGCGGCAAACTGCATAAACGCCACCGGGCCGCAGAGATAGAACTGCATTTGCGGGTCGCCGATCTTGCCGGCCAGGGCCGTTAAATCCATCAAACCTTCGCTATCAAACGCGCCGGATTCACGGTCCGCTTCGCTCGGGCTGCGGTACCAGACGTGAGATGTAAACTTCGGCAGGGTTTCACCCAGCGTTTTAACTTCGTCCGCGAAGGCGTGCACGTCGCCGTTCTCTGCCGCATGGAACCAGTTCACCTGACCCTGATGGCGGCTCTTCGCCAGCGCATCCAGCATCGCCAGCATCGGCGTTTGCCCGACGCCGCCGGAGAGCAGAGTGACCGGCGTCTGCGGCTCAACGTTAAGGAAGAAGTCCCCGGCCGGCGCCGCGAGATAGACCACATCGCCTTCGCTGGCATGGTTATGCAGCCAGCTGGAAACCTGGCCGCCTTCTTCGCGTTTAACCGCGATGCGGTAGCCCTTGCCGTCCGCTTTGCGGGTCAGGGAGTACTGGCGAATTTCCTGATATTCGAAATCTTCCGGCTTCAGCCAGATGGCCAGATACTGGCCAGGCTGGTAATCGGCGACCGGCTGGCCGTCGACCGGCTCGAGCTCAAAGCTGGTGATAAGCTGGCTGCGCGGGGTTTTCTTCACGATGCGGAACGCGCGGGTCCCTTCCCAGCCGCCGGTTTTACTGGCGTTTTGCTGATAGATCTCGGCTTCGCGGCCGATAAAGACGTTCGCCAGCACGCCGTAAGCTTTCCCCCAGGCATCAAGGACTTCCTGACCCGGGCTGAACATTTCATCGAGGGTCGCCAGCAGATGGCTGCCCACGATGTTGTACTGCTCCGGTTTGATCTGGAAACTGGTGTGTTTCTGGGCGATTTTTTCCACCGCCGGCAGCAGGGCGGGCAGGTTATCGATATTGCTGGCGTAGGCGGCAATGGCGTTGAACAACGCTTCTCGCTGGTCGCCGTTGCGCTGGTTGCTCATATTGAAGATCTCTTTGAGCTCCGGGTTATGCGCAAACATACGATCGTAGAAATGGGCGGTTAATTTTGGTCCAGTCTCTACCAGCAGGGGGATGGTGGCTTTGACCGTAGCGATGGTTTGAGCGTCGAGCATAGCGTGCTTCCTTGTGTGTTACCTTAATGGTGTATTTTAAATGCATCTTAAGTAAATAACCCTGCGTTGTAAATGGTTCTTTAACACTTTCCGCCGTTGCAGTTACAACATGAAGAATTTGCATCACAATCCTGAAAAGAAATCCGTTGATACTGAGAGAGGCGTTATTGCTCAAAGCCTTGTGTCATGCGGAGCCAAACGTTTGCGTAAAATCCTTTGTCAAGACCTGTTATCACAGAATGATTCGGTTATACTGTGGGCCGTTGTCCAATCGGACCGCCTTTTTAGGCCGAAATTTTATTGTTAGCTGAGTCAGGAGATGCGGATGTTAAAGCGTGAAATGAACATTGCCGATTATGATGCCGAACTGTGGCAGGCTATGGAGCAGGAAAAAGTACGTCAGGAAGAGCACATCGAACTGATCGCCTCCGAAAACTACACCAGTCCGCGCGTGATGCAGGCGCAGGGCTCTCAGCTGACCAACAAATATGCTGAAGGATATCCGGGCAAGCGTTACTACGGCGGCTGCGAATATGTCGACGTGGTTGAGCAGCTGGCTATCGACCGCGCGAAAGAGCTGTTCGGCGCTGACTATGCTAACGTCCAGCCGCACTCCGGCTCCCAGGCTAACTTTGCCGTCTACACCGCGCTGCTGCAGCCGGGCGATACCGTGCTGGGGATGAACCTGGCGCAGGGCGGCCACCTGACTCACGGCTCTCCGGTTAACTTCTCCGGCAAACTGTACAACATCATCCCTTACGGTATTGATGAGTCCGGCAAAATTGACTATGACGACATGGCGAAGCAGGCTCAGGAACATAAACCGAAGATGATCATCGGTGGTTTCTCCGCTTACTCCGGTATCGTTGACTGGGCAAAAATGCGTGAAATCGCTGACAGCATCGGCGCATACCTGTTTGTCGATATGGCGCACGTGGCAGGCCTGATTGCCGCTGGCGTGTATCCGAACCCGGTTCCGCATGCTCACGTCGTGACCACCACCACCCACAAAACCCTGGCGGGTCCGCGCGGCGGCCTGATCCTGGCGAAAGGCGGTAGCGAAGAGCTGTACAAGAAACTGAACTCTGCGGTATTCCCAAGCGCGCAGGGCGGCCCGCTGATGCACGTTATCGCGGCGAAAGCGGTGGCGCTGAAAGAAGCGATGGAGCCAGAGTTTAAAGTTTACCAGCAGCAGGTTGCGAAAAACGCCAAAGCAATGGTGGAAGTGTTTCTGAACCGCGGCTACAAAGTGGTGTCTGGCGGTACTGAGAACCATCTGTTCCTGCTGGACCTGGTGGATAAAAATCTGACCGGTAAAGAAGCTGACGCTGCCCTGGGCCGCGCCAACATCACCGTCAACAAAAACAGCGTGCCGAACGATCCGAAGAGCCCGTTCGTAACCTCCGGTATCCGTATCGGTTCTCCGGCAGTGACTCGCCGCGGCTTTAAAGAAGCGGAAGTCAAAGAGCTGGCTGGCTGGATGTGTGATGTGCTGGACAATATCAATGACGACGCGGTCATTGAGCGCGTGAAAGGCAAAGTCCTGGATATCTGCGCCCGCTTCCCGGTTTATGCGTAAGCGATAGCGTTGACATCAAAAAGGCCGCGTTTGCGGCCTTTTTTGCGTCTGGGGATTAGCGGCGGTCGAGCGAAATCGCTCCGGGCCCGGTTACCGCCAGCAGCAGGAAAGCGCCGGCGATGCTGACGTTTTTCCAGAAGTTAATCATGTTCGGCAATACCGCATCGCCAGTCATATCCCAGTAGTGATGGCCAATCACCGCGGTGCCCAGGGTGTAGAAGATAAAGATGACCGCCAGCGGGCGGGTGAAAAAGCCCAGCACAATTAAAATGGCGGCAGGCACTTCCATAATGACGGCGATAATCGCCGCCAGGGTCGGCATCGGCGCGCCGGAGGCGGCCATGTACTGCACCGTACCGTCAAAGCCCAGCAGTTTGGGATAGCCAAAAAGAATAAACAGAACTACCACGGCGATGCGGGCGATAAGCAGTAGCAGAGAGCGGGACGCGCCAAAATCAAAATAGCGGAGTGTGTTCATAATCAGCTCGTTATGAGAGAAGTGTCCTTTAAACGTAATACACGTTTTTGCTTCCCGCCACGTTAGTTCTGGCAACATCCCCGGTCCGCAGAACAACGAAATTACCGCGTTTTTAACGGGACGCTTTCATCGCATAGCGTTTCGGCGTTCACCGCTTGACCACTCTGGATGAGCTTGCGTAGCGTGCGGATCTCGCGACCGTGATTGAGGGTGACCGCGCCGGTTAACACGCCGTCACGCAGCTGGAACCAGATCGCTTTGCGATCGGCGGGCGCTCCCCGACACCACCACTTTTCGCCCTGCATATCGCCAATAAACTGCAGGTTATCTTCGTACTGATCGGTCCAGAACCAGCCTGGCGCCCTGGCGGGGCGTGGTTTGCCAAGCATGGCCGCAGCGGCAATCTGCGCCTGGATATTGGCATTTTCCCAGCTCTCGACGCGCGACAGCGAACCATCTGATTGCCGCGTCAGCGTGACGTCGCCGGCGGCAAAAATAGCCGGGTCCGAGGTCCTGCCGTCGGCATCCACGACGATGCCATTGTCGGTCTCCAGCCCGGCGCGGCGCGCGAGAGCATCGTTAGCCACGATGCCAATGCCATATACGACCGTCCCGGCGCGCAGGGTTTCGCCACTCTGTAAAGTGAGGGTGAGGTGGGTTCCCTGTTCCGCCTGTTCGATGGCGCGGTTCAACAGCACCCGTACCCCGGCCTGGCGATGGCGGGCCAGCAGGTAATCGCGGACCGGCGGCGGGGCGTTGCGACCCATCACCGTCGACGCCTGCTCCACCACCGTGACGCGACAGCCGCGCTGAATAGCGCTGGCGGCCAACTCCAGGCCGATGGTGCCTGCGCCGACGATAACCACCTCGCTCCCTGGCTGCAGCGCCGCGCGCAGACGCGCAGCATCGCCGGCGTGTCGCAGGGTCAGGCAACGTTCCCCCAGCGCGTCGAGCAGCGGCAGCGGCCTGGCGGCGGCTCCGGTCGCCAGCAGCAGTTGTCGCCAGTGAAAGACGCGATTGTCTGCCAGCGTCAGGCTCTGCGCCTGACGATCGATATCGCGCAGCGTCACACCGAGATGCAGCTGGACGTTGTTGTCCTGCCACCAGCTGGCGGGGAGCACCGGCTGTCGCTGCGGATCTGCATCCAGCAGCATCGCTTTCGACAGCGGCGGGCGCTCATACGGTAAATGGGGTTCATCAGAAAACAGGTGCAGGGGACCCTGGTAACCCTGCTGGCGGAGGGCCGCGGCGGCCATCGCCCCGGCCTGTCCACCGCCGATAATGGCAATCATCGGTTCGCTCATCATCACTCCTTAAAGGTTTAGTCCGGCGGCGACATGGCGGATCCCGCGGATCCCCAGCCCGCCATCGGCATTGATCATCACCCCGCTCAGCGTCCGATTATTACGTCGGGAAGCCAGCATGACGTACGGGCCGGTGAAATCGACCGGTTCGGGGAAAAACTGCAGTGGCAGGATGGCGGCGATCTTCTCCGCCGTCAGGGAGTGCATTATCGTGGTGTCGCTTTGCCCCAGCGCCTGCGGGCCGCGCAGATCGGTCGCCATCCCGCAGGGACCAACGCCGTTGACCCGCACCTTTGGCGCCAGCTCGTAGGCCAGCTGGCGAATTAAGCCGGTCGCCGCATGTTTGCTGGCGGTGTAGAGCGGGCCGCCGCCGCCCGGATACCAGGCCGCGTTGGAGAGGGTCAGAATAATGCTGCCTTCGCTGGCGATTAATGCCGGGGCGCAGGCCTTAGCGCCGAGCAGATAGCCCAGCACGTTGACGTTGAACAGTTCATGGAAGCCATTCTCCAGCGCCTCCGCCGGGGTGTCCATCAGGGAGGCGTTATGATCCCAGATGCCGGCGTTGCCGATAAAACAGTCCAGACGGCCATAGGTGGTGAGGATCTGATCCACTGCGCGCTGATAATCACCGTAGCGGGTTACGCTGCCTTCCACCGCCAGCACCCGATCGCCAAAGCGCTGGCGCAGGCTGGCGACTTTCGCGCCGGACAGTTCGAGGGTCGCGACCTTCGCCCCCTCGTCAATAAAGCGCTCAATCAGCGCCAGACCCAGGCCGGAACCGCCGCCGGTAATCAACACCACGTTATCGCGTAAATCGCTCATCAGGCCTCCTCAGGAATATCAATAAACACCTCACCGCCTTCCACGTGCACGGTATAGGTGGTCAGCGGCTCGGTGGCGGGCAGACACAGCGCTTTGCCGGTTTTCAGGCAGAAACTGGCGGCGTGTAGTGGACATTCCACCGTCGCGTCGTCTTCCAGGTAGCCTTCGGACATCGACGCGTTGCCATGGCTGCAGCGATCGTTAACGGCATAAAACGCTCCGCCAATATGGAACAGGGCAATAACGGGAGAGGTCTCCAGGCGGAGGGCTTCCCCCTCCGGCAGCTCCACGGTGGAGCAGGCGAATATTCGATTCATCAGAAGAGTACGCTCAGGTTGTGGGACGCGATCACTGCCTGATCGAGCACGATCTCTCGTGCCGTCAGGCGCCACTCGCCGCCAGGCAGACGGCGGACGGTGTCCCTCCGCGTGCCGACGTAGCAGGTCTCGTCACGCTCCTTTTGCGCGCGATATAGCAGATAGTTAAGGCGCACGGCGAAGCGATCCGGTTGTCCGGTTTCGCTGATCTGCAGGTTGCTAATCAGATGGCGGGTGCGGGATGGCGGCTCCTCTGCCCATGCCATGCCGGTCTCCAGGCGAGCAATCCGGCGCTCAAGCTGGTCTTTGTTGTCATTAAAGATCCAGGTGGTCGGCGGCTGGACCCCTTTGCGACGGTCGCGGGTCTGGGCGTTGACGGTCGTGCGCATGGTGTAGCGGATCTCGTCGTCCAGCTGCGTCAGCCAGTCGCGAAACTGCCAGTCGTCCAGCAGACGCGCCTCCTCGTAGAGGAACTGGCTGATGCGGTAGTGCAGTTCAGCAGAGACTAAGGCGCTCATTTCATCACCTCCTGCTGGTAAGCGGCGGTTTTTTCCTGCACTTCCTGCCACGTTTCGCTGCTTAACAGATCGGCCCAGCGCTGGTACATACCGCGGGCGGCAGTTTCGGAAAAGATATAGTTGGTTATCCCCGGAATGCCGTCTGTGCGGCGTTTTTCCTCGCCTAATCCCATCTCCAGACACAGGCTGGTGTGACGCGCCCGGTGTCCTTTCAGCAGTTTTTGAATTTCACACCAGTTTTCCGAGTCATCCTGCTCGAGGAAACCAGCCGGACCAAAGGCGCGCGTGGCGCTGTTTTCGAACGCCGCTTTGACCTCATCGGAGGCGGCTTTATCGGTGAGACAGAATGCCCAGACCTCGACCCGATCCGGTCCTCGCGGGTGCCAGACGCGCAGCGTGGCGGTACCGTTTAGCCACGAGAGGGTCGGGAAGATGTTATTGTGACCTGCGAGGCGCAGGGCGCGGACGGTGCCCAGCCGCTGCTCGGCTTCGGCAAAGGTATCGCGGTAATAGCGGGAGACCTCGCCGTCGACCCAGACGTTAGCGTCCGGCTGTTCGGTGAAGAAAAAGCCGCTGCCGTGCCCCTCCTGACCAAACTGCAGCGCGTCTTTGGCAGTCTCCCACACCGGGCGGGCGGTCTGTCCTTCGCCCAGGCGCTTTTCACTGCCATCATCTTTCGCGCCCAGCACCTGCACCGCCGAGGCGTGGCTGAACAGCGCGTGATACTGGTCGCTGGCGAACTGCTCGGCAGGGAATTTCCAGTTGCAGTCGATGGTCCACTTCTGTACGCCGCCAACGATCTCGGTCCCGCCTTCACGACGGTCGAGGACGCCGTCAAGATACCAGGCCATATCGCCCAGATAGTCACGCAGCGTGGGGGCTGTAGGATCCCAGTTGGCGAAAATAAGGCCTTTGTAACTTTCCACACACGGGACTTCATTAAGCCCCCAGTGGGACTTGCACAGCCCCTGCGGGTAGGCGCGCGGCTCGAGCGGGACGTCGATCAGCTCGCCGTCGATGCCATAAGACCAGCCGTGATAGGGGCAGGTGAAGGCCCGGGTATTGCCGCAGTCGGCGTAGCTCACGCGCATCGCGCGGTGACGACATTGATTTAAAAAGGCTTTAATGCTGCCGTCCTTTTGGCGGACCACCACCACGGCATCTTCACCCATGTACGTGTTAAAGAAATCCCCTGACCGCGGGATCTGGCTTTCATGGGCCAGAAACAGCCAGCAGCGGCCAAAGATCCGCTCCAGCTCAAGCTGATAGATCTCAGGGTCGGTATAGATCCGTGGGGTGACGCGACCGTTTTGCGGGTCGACCAGTTGGTAGACATCGGTTTTCATTTTGATGGTCATTTTTTTCATCCTGTGGGGTAAGAGGTATTGACCTTCTCTTTTTTGTGTCATCCTTATGTTGCTTGTGGGTTATCAATGTGTGAAATAGTTAATTTCTACCAGCTGAGATGTTTTATCGATAACAAGGAGGGGTTGATGGAATTGAGGCACCTGCGCTATTTCGTCGCGGTGGCGCAGGAACTAAACTTCACCCGCGCGGCAGAAAAACTGCATACCTCGCAGCCTTCGCTGAGCAGTCAAATTCGCGATCTGGAACAGTGCGTCGGCGTGTCGTTGCTTGAGCGCGACAAACGCAAGGTGACGCTGACGGCGGCGGGGGAGTGTTTTCTGCAGGATGCGAAGGCGATACTCGACCAGGCAGAGAGTGCCAAAATGCGCGCGCGAAAAATCGTCCAGCACGATAACCACCTGGCGATTGGTTTTGTGCCGTCGGCCGAAGTCAATTTGCTGCCCGGCGTTCTGCCCTTGTTTCGCCGCAAACAACCGAATACCCGGGTTGAGCTGGTCAGTCTTATCACCACCGAGCAGGAAGATAAAATTCGCAGCGGTGAACTGGATATCGGACTGATGCGCCACCCGATCTACAGTCCGGAAATTGACTATCTTGAGTTGCTCCACGAACCGTTGGTGGTGGTGCTGCCGGTAGATCATCCGCTGGCGAAAGCAGAGAAGGTGAGCGCCAGCCAGCTGGACGGCGTTGATTTTGTCAGCACTGACCCGGCGTACTCTGGGGCGCTGGCGCCGATCGTCCAGGCGTGGTTCGAACAGCAAAAAAGCCAGCCGCGTATTGTCCAGGTGGCGACCAATATTCTGGTGACCATGAATCTGGTGGGGATGGGGCTCGGGGTGACTTTGATACCCGGTTATATGAATCATTTTAATACTGGCCGGGTGGTTTTTCGTCCTATCGCCGGCAATGCCCCGACCATTGCGCTGCTGATGGCATGGAAAAAAGGCACCATCAAGCCGGCGCTGGCCGATTTTATCGCCACGGCCAGAGAGCATGCGGCTGCAGGATAATCTCCTGTCTGTAGCGGACCGCTGACGGGCGGCGGCGCCTGAACGTCGGTCGTGAGCTGTGATGAACTTCACGATTTTAACGCAAACTTTCAGGGTTATGTCTGTCAGCCTGTCTGGCCTGTCATCCTACGCCATGGCTACCTCCAACGCCTCGGGCACTGCGTTTCAGCCGCGGTATCCGCCGGAATGCCATTTTTTCCGCCAGGGGCGTCGCCCGGAGAACGAGGCACCGTGGTGAATAAACCGCCTTTTCCGCTTTCTGCCTGACTTGCGTCCGCCGGGGTTTATCGCCAGACTGTCGCCACCATTCGGGAGGGAATCATGGTCTTGCACTCCACGCGCTGGCTGGCGCTCAGTTACTTCACCTACTTTTTTAGCTACGGTATTTTTCTGCCCTTCTGGAGCGTCTGGCTGGCCGGTAACGGACTGACCCCGGAAACCATCGGCATCTTGCTCGGCGCCGGTCTGGTAGCCCGTTTTCTCGGCAGCCTGCTGATCGCCCCGCGGGTGAGCGACCCCTCCCGGCTGATCGCCGCGCTGCGCGTGCTGGCGCTGTTAACCTTGCTCTTCGCGCTGGCCTTCTGGGCCGGCAGCCACGTCGCATGGCTGCTGGCGATCATTGTGGGCTTCAACCTGTTCTTTTCGCCGCTGGTGCCGCTGACGGATGCCCTGGCCAATACCTGGCAAAAGCAAATCACCATGGACTATGGCCGGGTGCGGCTATGGGGCTCCATCGCCTTTGTGATTGGTTCGGCGCTGACCGGCAAGCTGGTGAGCCTGTTTGATTACCGGGCGATCCTGCTGATGCTCAGCCTGGGCGTCGCCTCGATGCTGCTCGGCATGCTGCTGAAACCGTCGGTGATGCCCGAGGGGGCGTCGCGCCAGCAGCAGGGGGCCGGGCTGGCGGCCTGGCTGACGCTGGTGCGCCAGAGCTGGCGCTTTCTCGCCTGCGTTTGCCTGCTGCAGGGGGCGCACGCCGCCTACTACGGCTTTAGCGCCATTTACTGGCAGCAGGCAGGCTATTCGGCCTCGGCGGTGGGCTATTTGTGGTCGCTAGGCGTGGTGGCGGAAGTGGTGATCTTCGCGCTGAGTAAAAAGGTGTTCCGCCGCTTCAGCGCGCGGGATCTGCTGCTGCTCTCTGCCCTGTGCGGGCTGGTCCGCTGGACGCTGATGGGCTGGACCACGGCGCTGCCGGGGCTTATCCTCGCGCAGATCCTTCACTGCGGTACCTTTACGGTGTGTCATCTGGCGGCGATGCGCTATATCGCCGCCCGCCAGGGCAGCGAAGTGATCCGCCTGCAGGCCGTCTACTCCGCGGTGGCGATGGGCGGCAGTATTGCCATCATGACCGTCTTCGCCGGCTTCCTCTACCAGCACCTGCACCAGGGCGTGTTCTGGGTGATGGCGCTGCTGACCATCCCGGCGCTGGCTATCCGGCCAAAAACGGTGGCGGCCTAGTCTTCGAGCATCGCGCAGATATGCTGCTGCTGGCGTTCAGTGAAGCAGTTCTCCGCGTGGATCAGCGGCGGTGAAAACAGCGGCAGCGCCGTCGCATAGGGGGTGACGATAAGCGTCACCCCTTTGGGCGCCCCCTCTTTCTGAAAGCGCTCTACGCTCTGGTATTTAATGTTCAGCGGCAGCAGCGTCAGTTCGCGCAACTGCTGCTCCAGGGCCGCCTCCATATCCGGATTATCATCGGTCAGCAGCAGAACCTGCTTCTCATGCAGGTCGCTTTTCTGCATCAGCCAGGCGCCAAAGATCACTGCGATTAAGCCGGTCTCTTCCTCATTAAAACGGACATGCCAGGCCTCCTCGAATTCGCTCAATGCCGCCTGGGTGGTGCGCAGTAAGCGAGGATAGAGCCGGCTCACTTCCTCTGTGAGCGTGTTATCGATGCCGATAGCAAACACGCTGCGGATCAACGCCTGCGACAAGTGAATATAAAGCTGATCGCTCAGCCCCTGCTCGTCACTGAACGACCTGCCGGCGAGCATCTGGAAGCGGTGGATCAGGCCGGAAATAGCCAGCCGCAGGCGTCGATCCTGCGGGTGACCATCGCGAAGCGGATCGGGGGTTTTGAGCATCATAAACAGCAGCGAGAGGAAAAAAGGCTCTCCGACATGCGGCGTCGCGCCGACCCGACGCTGCCAGTGGCGGACAATCTCCTGCGCCAGGGTGAACTCGGCGGCGGTCTGCGCCCAGCGTTGCTGTTCATCATTGAAGTCGGGTGAATATCCCCGGTGATGCTCAAGCAGACAGTACTGCAGGTACAGGCGCAGAAACTGAACGTCCCGGCAGTCGAACTGGCGATTGAGCGCTCGCGCGCAGCGGTTCACCAGCGCCTGCAGGTTAGTATCATCGTACAGGGTACGGGCGATGCCTTCCTGTTTAAGCTGCGTTTTCAGCGCCGGGGTAAAATGATGGTTAACGAACTGCGGGCACAGGCGCAGGCCCCGCCGCAGCGCATGCAGCAGGCATAAACGTTGGTCGAGCGCGGCGCCTTCAATCCGATAGCTGCCGTCCACCTGTGACCGAAGGGTCAGGCGGTGGTAACGCTGAATTTCGCGTCCGGTCTCCTCAATATCCTGCCGGGCCGTGGTCTCATCAACGAGGTTGATTCTGCCAAGCCGTTCAGTCGTTACCGACTGTCCGGGCAGATAAAACATCAGGAGCACCTGGCTACGGCGCTGTGGACTGGAAAGCGCAGATGGTGGTTCAATGACGGTCATCATCTGGTAAGTTCCAGTTAGGGTTTCCGCTAAGAATAGACAATGACAGCGGCGGGGGCAGGGAAGTGCGCCCGCTTTAGCTCAGGATTGCTGGCGAAGTTCACAGAATTTTTCACGTGAGGAACAGATGAACAGAGTGAAACAATGCACCAGCGCGGCGTTTTTCATGGTTTTATCATGGACAGCCGCCGCGCATCCGCATAGCTTCATCAGTTTGCAGAGCGAGCCGGTGGTCAAAGAGGGCTTGCTGAGCGGGTTTAAAATGCGCTGGACGATGGATGAAATTACCTCATCGGATCTGCTCTACGACGCCGGAAACGCTAAACCGGGCAGCGAAGTATGGAAAAAACTGGCGGCGGAGGTGATGGCCAACGTGCTCGGCCAGCACTATTTCAGCGAGCTGTGGCACAACGGCCAGCGGGTGAAATTTGAAAATCGCCCCGACGGCTACGGTCTTGAGCGCGACGGCCTGCAGGCGGTACTGACCTTCACCCTGCCGCTGGCGACGCCGCAACCCGTTGCCGGACAGACATTTACCTTTTCCACTTTCGACCCGACCTACTATGTCGACATGTTTTATGACAAAGATAGCGATTTTTCCCTGCCCGCAGGGCTGCAGGCCGACTGTAAGGCAACGGTAATGACGCCAAAACCGAATGACAAAATGCTCTCATACGCCCAGTCGCTGGATAAAGCGGATGCGCCGCCGGAGGATATGGCGCTGGGCAGCTATTTTGCCCAGAAGGTGACCCTGACATGTCAGTAATTTTTACCCCGCGCACGCGCGCGTCGCGCTGGAAAGCGCTGTGGCCGTTGGCGCTACTGCTGGCCGTGAGCGTCACGGGCGGCTTCTGGCTGTGGCAGGCCTGGCCGCAGGTGCTGATGCAGAGCGCGGTCTGGCAGCGCGCGCTCAATCTGGAGCTCAGCCGCCTGCTGCAGGCGGTGGCGGAGAACCCGGCGGCGGCGGGGCTGTCGCTGCTTGGGTTCAGCTTCGTTTACGGGGTGCTCCATGCCTTAGGGCCCGGCCACGGCAAAATTGTCATTACCACCTGGCTTGCCACCCATCCCTCGAAGTTGAAATCGAGTATTAACCTGACGCTGGCCGCCTCTTTATTGCAGGGGCTGGTGGCTATCGCGCTGGTGGTAGTGGTGCTGGCGCTGCTGCAGCTGCCGGCGCGCCAGCTGCATCTCAGTAGTTTCTGGCTGGAGAAGGGGAGCTATTTGCTGGTGGGCGCGTTAGGTCTGCTGCTCTGCTGGCGGGCGCTGAAAAAGCTGCGTCTGCTGCTGAGCCGGCCAACGTTTACCGCGTTTACCCCGCATCATGTTCATAACGAACACTGCGGCTGCGGGCATCAGCATCTCCCGGCCCCGGAGCAGCTGCAGGCCGGCGACGACTGGCGGGCTCGCACCGTGATTGTCCTGTCGATGGGCATGCGTCCCTGCTCGGGGGCGATCATGGTCCTGCTGTTCAGCAAGGTGATCGGGGTGTTCAACTGGGGGATGGCGGCGGCGCTGGCGATGGCGGCAGGGACCTCATTGACTATCACGGCGCTGGCGCTGCTGGTGCACAGTTTTCGCCAGCTGGCGGTGAAGCTGGGTCGGCATCAGGCGCCGCCGCTGTGGCGCCAGGTGGGCTGGCTGACGCTGGCGCTGGCCGGCGGCGTGGCGCTGCTGGTGGCCGCTGTCGTGATGTGGAGTAGCGCGATCGCGCCAGGCGGCGGTTTGCGGCCGTTTTAGAACATAAAAAAAGGAAGCCGCGGCTTCCTTTTTACATCTGCAAGAGATTAACGCTTCAGCGCGTCGCTCAGCTGCTCGCGCATATTCGCCAGCATCGCTTTCACCACACGCGGGTTACCGGCAACGATGTTGCCCGTCAGCATATAGTTATGACCGCCGGTGAAGTCGCAAACGATAGCGCCTGCTTCACGGGCGATCAGCTCGCCTGCGGCGAAATCCCATGGTTTCAGAGCAATTTCAAAGTAACCGTCAACGCGGCCGGCGGCAACGTAGGCCAGATCCAGCGCGGCGGAGCCGGTGCGGCGGAAATCGGCGCATTCGGTGAACATGTTGCCGAGAATATTCATGTAAGTGGTGGCGTGCTGCTTCGCCTTGAACGGGAAACCGGTCGCGATGATGGTGCCGTCGAGGTCGCGAGCGTTGCTGCCGCGCAGACGGTAGCCGTTCAGCTGCGCGCCCTGGCCGCGGGTCGCGGTGAACAGTTCGTTACGCATCGGATCGTAAACCACCGCGACTTCAGTACGGCCTTTGATGCGTACGGCGATGGAAACAGAGAAGTGCGGCAGTCGTTTAACGAAGTTGGTGGTGCCATCCAGTGGATCGATAACCCATTGAACATCCTGCTCTTCACCAGCGTGTTCACCGCTTTCTTCGGTGATAATGGTGTGCTGCGGGTAAGATTTGCGAATGGTTTCGATAATAATCGCTTCGGCGGCTTTATCGACGTTGGTCACAAAATCATTGCTGCCTTTCTGGCTGGTTTCTACGGTGTCTGGCGTTTCGTAGTGTTTGGCAATTAAATTACCCGCCTTGCGCGCGGCGCGCACGGCGATGTTCAGCATCGGATGCATCGGTCTCTCTCACTGGATGTTAAAGAACGGGAAAAAACGGCGCATATAATAACAGCGAATTCTGCTTATGTCTCCGTTTTATGGTAGCATGCCCGAATAATCTTTAGCCGAAGAACCATAATGCTGCAAAATATTCGAATCGTACTGGTAGAAACCTCCCACACCGGCAATATGGGCTCCGTTGCCCGCGCGATGAAAACCATGGGCTTAACCAACCTGTGGCTGGTCAATCCGCTGGTGAAACCTGATTCCCAGGCCATTGCGCTGGCCGCGGGCGCCAGCGACGTCATTGGCAACGCGCAGATCGTCGATACCCTTGATGAAGCGCTGGCGGGCTGTAGCCTGGTGGTTGGCACCAGCGCGCGCTCCCGCACGCTGCCGTGGCCGATGCTCGATCCCCGCGAATGCGGCCTGAAAAGCATCGCCGAAGGCCAGCATGCGCCGGTGGCGCTGGTGTTTGGCCGCGAGCGCGTTGGCCTGACCAACGACGAACTGCAGAAGTGTCACTACCATGTGGCCATCGCCGCCAACCCGGAGTACAGCTCGCTGAACCTGGCGATGGCGGTGCAGGTTATCGCCTACGAAGTGCGGATGGCCTGGCTGGCGGCGCAGGAGCAAGCGCAGCCGGCGGTTGAGCACGAAGAAGCGCCGTACCCGCTGGTGGATGACCTGGAGCGTTTCTACGGTCATCTTGAGCAGACGCTGCTGGCGACGGGCTTTATTCGCCCGAATCATCCGGGGCAGGTGATGAACAAACTGCGTCGTCTGTTCACTCGTGCGCGCCCGGAAAGCCAGGAGCTGAACATCCTGCGCGGCATGCTGGCCTCGATTGACCAGCAGAATAAAGGCAAGTAACCGCGTTGATGCCGGATGGCGCTGCGCTTATCCGGCATGCAAATCACGCGGCCCTTGCTATCTCCTGGTGGGAGAGGGCCGGGGTGAGGGCGCCCGGCAACGCGGAAGGAAAACGGCACGGAAAGCCAAATACCTGACTAAAACAGTCAAGTAAATAGTTGACCAAATTACTCGGGAATGTCAGACTTGGCCCTGCTATGCAATACCCATATTAATAAAAAGCCCGGCCAGGGGCGAGTTTGAGGTTAAGTAAGACATGAGACTGACATCTAAAGGGCGTTATGCCGTGACCGCGATGCTTGACGTTGCGCTCAACTCTGAAACGGGCCCGGTGCCGTTGGCAGATATTTCAGAGCGTCAGGGAATTTCGCTTTCCTATCTGGAACAGCTGTTCTCTCGCCTGCGTAAAAATGGCCTGGTTTCCAGCGTTCGTGGCCCAGGCGGCGGTTATCTGTTAGGTAAAGATGCCGGCAGTATCGCCGTCGGCGAAGTCATTAGCGCCGTGGACGAATCCGTTGACGCTACCCGTTGCCAGGGCAAGGGCGGCTGTCAGGGCGGCGATAAATGCCTGACTCACGCGCTGTGGCGCGATCTGAGCGAACGCCTGACCGGCTTCCTGAACAATATCACCCTCGGAGAACTGGTGAATAACCAGGAGATCCTCGATGTTTCCGGTCGTCAGCATCAGCACGAAACCCAGCGCAATGCGCGCACCCAGGACGCGATCGACGTTAAACTGCGCGCCTGAGTGACCCGTCCCGTTTCGGGCTGCGGCTGACAGGGCGAGGCAGCGCGAAACGGCGGGACAACGATTATAAAGAGCTTTCAGAATCAGGCCGGGATGCTCCGACATTCCGTGTACTCGGTCGTACATCAAGCCGGTTGCCTGATTCCTTGCATTGAGTGATGTACGGAGTTTAAGAGCAATGAAATTACCGATTTACCTCGATTACTCCGCAACCACGCCGGTGGACCCGCGTGTTGCCGAGAAAATGATGCAGTTCCTGACCATGGACGGGACCTTTGGTAACCCGGCCTCCCGTTCCCACCGTTTTGGCTGGCAGGCTGAAGAGGCGGTTGATATCGCCCGCAATCAGATTGCCGAGCTGGTCGGTGCCGACCCGCGCGAAATCGTCTTTACCTCTGGTGCGACTGAATCCGACAACCTGGCGATCAAGGGTGCAGCCAACTTTTATCAGAAAAAAGGCAAGCACATCATCACCAGCAAAACCGAGCATAAAGCGGTTCTGGATACCTGCCGTCAGCTGGAGCGCGAAGGCTTTGAAGTGACCTACCTGGCGCCGCAGAGCAACGGGATTATCGATCTGAAAGAGCTGGAAGCGGCGATGCGTGACGACACCATCCTGGTTTCCATCATGCATGTGAATAACGAAATCGGCGTGGTGCAGGATATCGCTACCATCGGCGAGATGTGTCGCGCCCGCGGTATCATTTACCACGTAGACGCCACCCAGAGCGTGGGCAAGCTGCCTATCGATCTGAGCCAGCTGAAAGTTGACCTGATGTCCTTCTCCGGTCACAAAATCTACGGTCCGAAAGGCATCGGCGCGCTGTACGTGCGTCGTAAGCCGCGTATTCGTATCGAAGCGCAAATCCACGGCGGCGGCCACGAGCGCGGTATGCGTTCCGGTACTCTGCCTGTTCACCAGATCGTCGGCATGGGTGAAGCTTACCGTATCGCCAAAGAAGAGATGGAAAGCGAGATGGCGCGTCTGCGCACGCTGCGCAACCGTCTGTGGAACGGCGTGAAGGATATGGAAGAAGTGTACCTCAACGGCGACCTCGAGCAGGGCGCGCCGAACATTCTTAACGTCAGCTTCAACTATGTTGAAGGCGAGTCGCTGATTATGGCGCTGAAAGACCTGGCGGTTTCCTCCGGTTCAGCCTGTACTTCCGCGAGCCTTGAGCCATCCTACGTGCTGCGCGCGTTAGGCATGACTGATGAACTGGCGCACAGTTCTATTCGTTTCTCTTTAGGTCGTTTCACTACCGAAGAAGAGATTGACTACGCCATCAACCTGATTCGTAAATCCATTGGCCGTCTGCGCGAGCTTTCTCCACTGTGGGAAATGTTCAAACAGGGCGTGGATCTGAACAGTATTGAATGGTCACATCACTAATTCGGCACCAATAAGGAGAATTCATCATGGCTTACAGCGAAAAAGTTATCGATCATTACGAGAACCCGCGCAACGTCGGCTCTTTTGACAACAGCGACGAGAACGTCGGCAGCGGCATGGTCGGCGCGCCGGCCTGCGGCGACGTGATGAAGTTGCAGATTAAAGTCAACAATGAAGGTATCATTGAAGACGCGCGCTTCAAGACCTACGGCTGCGGTTCCGCTATCGCTTCCAGCTCTCTGGTCACCGAGTGGGTGAAGGGTAAATCCCTGGACGAAGCGCAGGCGATCAAGAACACCGATATCGCCGATGAACTGGAGCTGCCGCCGGTGAAAATTCACTGCTCTATTCTGGCGGAAGACGCGATTAAAGCCGCGATTGCGGATTACAAAAGCAAACGTGAAGCAAAATAATTAGTTGAGGTTTTGTTATGTCGATTACTCTTAGCGACAGTGCAGCAGCGCGAGTCAATGCCTTCCTGGCAAACCGCGGAAAAGGGTTTGGCCTGCGCCTGGGCGTGAGAACCTCCGGCTGCTCAGGTATGGCCTATGTACTGGAGTTTGTTGACGAGCCGGCGGCTGAAGACACCGTGTTTGAAGACAAAGGCGTGAAGGTCGTGATCGACGGCAAAAGTCTGCAATTCCTCGACGGCACGCAGCTGGACTTCGTCAAAGAAGGCCTTAACGAAGGGTTCAAGTTCACTAACCCTAACGTCAAAGATGAGTGCGGCTGCGGCGAAAGCTTTAACGTATAATCGGTACTCCCCAACCCCACCGCGGTCACGCCGCGCGTGGGGTTTTCGTTTAGATGCATGACCCTGAGGTTACTATGGACTATTTCACCCTCTTCGGGTTACCAGCCAGCTATACCCTCTCGCTTGAACAACTGGCTGTCCGGTATCAGGATCTGCAGCGCCAGTACCATCCGGATAAATTTGCCAGCGCGCCCGCTGCGGAACAGCTTGCGGCGGTTCAGTATTCCGCCACCATTAACCAGGCCTGGCAGACGCTGCGCCATCCCCTGACCCGCGCAGAATACCTCCTCTCGCTGCATGGCTTCGATCTGGCCAGCGAGCAGCATACCGTTCGCGATACCGCGTTCCTGATGGAACAGCTGGAACTGCGCGAAGAGCTGGATGAGATCGGCCAGGCGAAAGACGAAGCGCGGCTGGAAGGCTTTATCAAACGAGTGAAAGCGCTGTTTGATACCCGCCATCAGCTGATGGTTGACCAATTGCATAATGAGAGCTGGGAGGCGGCGGCGGACACGGTTCGTAAGCTCCGTTTCCTCGATAAACTGCGCAGCAGTGCTGAAGAACTCGAAGAAAAACTGCTCGATTTTTAATTTTCGGAAGCAATTATGGCCTTATTACAAATTAGTGAGCCCGGCCTGAGCGCCGCGCCGCACCAGCGTCGTCTGGCGGCCGGTATCGACCTGGGCACCACCAATTCTCTGGTGGCTACCGTGCGTAGCGGCCAGGCCGAGACTCTGCCCGATCATCAAGGCCGCTATCTGCTGCCGTCGGTGGTGAATTACCACGCATCGGGGCTGACCGTCGGCTATGACGCCCGGCTGAACGCCGCCCAGGATCCCGCCAATACCATCAGCTCCGTGAAACGGATGATGGGGCGCTCCCTCGCCGATATCCAACACCGCTATCCGCATCTGCCGTATCAGCTGCAGGCCAGTGAAAACGGCCTGCCGATGATCCAGACCGCCGGCGGCCTGCTGAACCCGATTCGCGTCTCCGCCGATATCCTGAAAGCGCTGGCCGCCCGGGCCACTGAAGCGCTGGCCGGCGAGCTCGACGGCGTGGTCATCACCGTCCCCGCTTACTTTGATGACGCCCAGCGTCAGGGGACCAAAGACGCGGCGCGCCTGGCGGGTCTGCACGTGCTGCGCCTGCTTAATGAACCGACCGCGGCGGCTATCGCCTATGGCCTTGATTCCGGCCAGGAAGGGGTGATTGCAGTCTACGATCTCGGCGGCGGCACCTTTGATATTTCTATTCTGCGCTTAAGCCGCGGGGTGTTTGAAGTGCTGGCCACCGGCGGCGACTCGGCCCTCGGCGGCGATGATTTCGATCATCTGCTGGCGGACTACCTGCGCGAGCAGGCGGGCTTCAGCGACCGTAGCGACAACCGCCTGCAGCGTGAGCTGCTGGATGCCGCCATCGCGGCGAAAATCGCCCTTAGCGATGCCGAGGTGGCGCACGTTGAGGTCGGCGGCTGGCAGGGCGATATCACTCGCAGCCAGTTTAACGATCTGATCGCCCCGCTGGTAAAACGCACGTTAATGGCCTGCCGCCGGGCGCTGAAAGACGCTGGCGTTGAGGCGCAAGAGGTGCTGGAAGTGGTGATGGTCGGCGGTTCCACCCGCGTGCCGCTGGTGCGCGAGCGCGTCGGCGACTTCTTCGGTCGCACCCCGCTGACCTCCATCGACCCTGACAAAGTCGTCGCCATTGGCGCGGCGATCCAGGCCGATATTCTGGTCGGCAACAAGCCTGACAGCGAACTGTTGCTGCTCGACGTTATCCCGCTGTCGTTAGGGCTGGAAACCATGGGCGGCCTGGTGGAGAAAGTGATCCCGCGTAATACCACCATTCCGGTGGCCCGCGCCCAGGAGTTCACCACCTTCAAAGATGGCCAAACGGCGATGTCCATTCATGTGATGCAGGGCGAGCGTGAGCTGGTGCAGGATTGCCGCTCCCTGGCGCGCTTTGCGCTGCGCGGTATCCCGGCGCTGCCGGCGGGCGGGGCGCATATTCGCGTCACCTTCCAGGTGGACGCCGATGGCCTGCTGAGCGTCACGGCGATGGAAAAGTCGACCGGCGTGGAAGCCTCTATTCAGGTGAAACCGTCTTACGGTCTGACCGATGGCGAAATCGCCACCATGATAAAAGATTCGATGAGCTACGCCGAACAGGATATTCAGGCGCGCATGCTGGCTGAACAGAAAGTGGAAGCCGCACGCGTCCTGGAGAGCCTGACAAGCGCGCTGGCCGCCGACGCCGCGCTGTTAAGCGCCGCGGAGCGTCAGGCTATCGATGCCGCTGCGGAGCAGGTACGCGCCGCCGCGGCAGGCGACGACGCCGACGCCATTAAAGAAGCGATTAAAAATATCGACACACAAACCCAGGAATTCGCCGCCCGCCGTATGGATCAGTCGGTCCGTATCGCGCTGAAAGGCCAATCCGTGGACGAGGTTTAAAATGCCAAAAATTGTATTTCTGCCCCACCAGGACCTGTGTCCGGATGGCATCGTTGTGGAAGCTGAGACCGGTGAAACTATTCTGGATGCGGCGCTGCGTAGCGGCATCGAGATTGAACACGCCTGCGAAAAATCCTGTGCCTGCACCACCTGCCACTGCATCGTGCGTGAAGGCTTTGACTCGCTGGCGGAAAGTACCGAAGATGAAGACGATATGCTGGATAAAGCCTGGGGACTGGAGCCTGATAGCCGCCTGAGCTGCCAGGCGCGCGTCACCGACGAAGATCTGGTCGTTGAGATCCCGCGTTACACCATCAACCACGCACGCGAGCACTAATATGGCACTGAAATGGACCGACAGTCGTGAAATCGGCGAAGCGCTGTATGACGCTTACCCTGACCTCGACCCAAAAACCGTTCGCTTTACCGACATGCATCAGTGGATTTGCGATCTGGAAGAGTTTGATGATGACCCGAACGCATCCAATGAAAAAATTCTCGAGGCGATTCTGTTAGTCTGGTTAGACGAAGCCGAATAATTTTCGCATCATGATTTATGCGGCGGTATAAAGTCGGATGAATCATTGAGCGAGAGAACGTTACGGGCTGCCATACGGTGGCCCGTTTGCTAAGAAGGATAATGATAATGACCGAAGCCATGAAGATTACGCTTTCCACTCAGCCAGCCGATGCGCGCTGGGGAGAAAAGGCGTCTTACAGCATTAATCATGACGGCATCGCCCTGCATCTCAACGGCAAAGACGACCTGGGCTTGATTCAGCGCGCGGCGCGTAAAATTGACGGCATGGGGATCAAGCATGTCGCGTTAAGCGGCGAAGGCTGGAACACCGACCGCGCGTGGGCGTTCTGGGCGGGTTATAAAGGCCCGAAAGGCACTCGTAAAGTTGAATGGCCGACGCTGGACGATGCGCAGAAAAGCGAGCTGGATAACCGTCTGACCATTATTGACTGGGTGCGCGACACCATCAATGCGCCGGCGGAAGAGCTGGGCCCGGAACAGCTGGCGCAGCGCGCCGTCGACCTGCTGTGCAGCGTGGCGGGCGAGAAGATGAGCTATCGCATCACCAAAGGCGAAGATCTGCGTGAGCAGGGCTATCTCGGCCTGCACACGGTGGGCCGCGGCTCCGAGCGCCCGCCGGTTTTGCTGGCGCTGGACTATAACCCGACCGGCGATAAAGAAGCCCCGGTATATGCCTGTCTGGTAGGTAAAGGCATCACCTTTGATTCCGGCGGCTACAGCATCAAACAGAGCGCCTTTATGGATTCAATGAAATCCGATATGGGCGGCGCGGCGACTATCACCGGCGCCCTGGCCTTCGCGATTACCCGCGGGCTGAACAAGCGCGTGAAGCTCTATCTGTGCTGCGCCGACAACCTGATCAGCGGTAACGCTTTCAAACTGGGCGATATTATTCATTATCGCAACGGCAAAACCGTCGAAGTCATGAACACCGACGCCGAAGGTCGTCTGGTGCTGGCGGATGGCCTGATTGACGCTTCGGCGCAGAAGCCGGAGCTGATCATCGATGCCGCCACCCTGACCGGCGCGGCGAAAACCGCGCTTGGCAACGACTACCACGCGCTGTTCAGCTTTGACGATGCGCTGGCGAATCGCCTGCTGGCGAGCGCCCAGGTGGAAAATGAAGCGTTCTGGCGTCTGCCGCTGGCCGAATTCCACCGTCATCAGCTGCCGTCTAATTTCGCGGAACTGAACAATACCGGCAGCGCCGCCTATCCGGCCGGCGCCAGCACCGCGGCGGGCTTCCTGTCCCACTTCGTGGAAAACTACCACCAGGGCTGGCTGCACATCGACTGTTCGGCAACCTATCGCAAATCAGCCGTTGAGCAGTGGTCGGCGGGCGCGACGGGGCTTGGCGTACGTACTATCGCCAATCTGCTGACGGCTGAGTAATGGCCTTGCCGGGTGGCGCTATGCTTACCCGGCCTGGAAAATCCGCAGGCCCGTGCGGACGTAGCGCCGCCGGGCGATTTTTGAAGTAGCCAAACTATGTCCGAAACCAAAAACGAATTAGAAACCCTGCTGGAAAAAGCGGCTACCGAGCCCGCTCATCGTCCGGCATTTTTCAGCGCGCTGCTTGAGGCCACCGTCTGGGTACCAGGCCGCGCAGCCGATGGCGAGCAGATTGTCGAGGATAGCGCGCTGGATCTACAGCACTGGGAAAAAGATGACGGCACGTCGGTCATTCCGTTCTTCACTTCGCTTGAGGCCCTGCAGCAGGCGGTGGAAGATGAACAGGCTTTCGTGATGATGCCGGCCCGCACGCTGATGGCGATGACTCTCGGTGAATCGCTGTTCCTCAACCCGAAGCTGCCGAACGGTAAAGCGTTTACCCCGCGCGAAATCAGCCATCTGCTCGGGGAAGAGGGCAGCCCGCTCAGCACCCAGACGGTGCTGGAAGGGGGCGAAGCGCTGCTGCTGTCTGAAGTCGCCGAGCCGCCGGCGCAGATGGTGGATTCGCTGATCACGCTGTTCAAAACGCTGAAAACCGTCAAGCGGGCGTTCCTGTGCTCGATCAAAGAGCACGCCGACGCGCCCGCTAATCTGCTGATCGGCATTGAAGCGGAAGGGGATATCGAGTCCATCATTCAGACCACCGGCAGCGTGGCCACCGATACCCTGCCCGGCGATGAGCCGATCGATATTTGCCAGGTGGTGGAAGGCGAGAAGGGCATCAGCCACTTTATGATTGCCCATATCACGCCGTTCTATGAAAAGCGCTGGGGCAGCTTCCTGCGCGATTTCAAACAAAACCGCATTATCTGACAGCGGGGGCGGCTGCCCCCGGTTTCGGTATGCTTTCAGCTCGATGCAAAAGCGGAATTGCAAAGGTTAATGCAGGGCGGCAACGATCCGCGGATAGGCTGACACCATGTTATAGAGCAGAAATCCCGTCACGCACAGCGTGACGACGCCGTTGAAGAGCGCCATATCCCCGCGCCAGGCCCGGCACCTTTCCTCTCCCAGCAGATAGCGTAGCGCTGCTACCAGCCCGGCGACCAGCATAAACGCCAGTAACACCCCTACCATCTGCGCAATGACGATATACCAGCCCAGCGGCGTATTCACGCCCCGGGCGCTCATCAGCGCGATCTGCGCCGGCAAAATCGTCTGGAACCCGAGGGTGAGGAGCATCAGAAGGCGCAGATCCGCCAGTTGAGCGTCGAACGTGCGGGCCAGACGTCGGGCGTCACGCAGCAGCAGCACCCCTGATGCCACCGCCGCGGCAACGCTGACGTGCTGGAGAATAAAAATATAAAACGCCAGGGTCCCGGATCCGACCCGGGACAAAAAGAACAGATTGCAAAAGACCATGACCAGCAGGCCAAATTTCATCGCCCAGGCACGGAGTACCTCGCCGGGCCAGCGGCGGCTTGACGCCGGGTTGTGTATCATCCATGCGGCAAGCGTCGATTTACCGTAACCGGGCGCGAGCAGCACCATCAGAAAACCCAGCAGCGCCTGATGACCATAGGTGATCAGCGGGACGTCTGCCAAAGTGACGCCGAGAAAGCGGGTATAAACGGAAACGGGCGCAGGAACCAGGCTTAACCATGTCCGGTTCCATTGCGGCCAAAAATAGAGGATTGCGCCGCCGACCAGCAGGCCAGCTATGCCTCCCAGCCAGGGAAGGCGCGGGGAATAAGCAGAATGTGGGTTGGAGACTAATGCCATTTTCACTCCTTGTGGTGCCATCAGGTTATAGATTAAACGCTCAATCCTGGCGCTGGCCCCGACGGCGCGCGTTAATCGCGCTATCGGTGGGAGATGGTGAATTAGTCAGGACAACCTTCGAGCCTGGCGTAAAGATCCTCATGAATATATTCCAGCTCCAGCAAGGCGCCATCGCGTGACTCGTTGAGGGCTTGTTGATGCTGCCATTCGTCGTGGCTCTCCTTTCCACCGGTAAAAATCCCCTGCAAATATTCAATCAGTGACGATTCTGCCAGCCAAAGCTCATTCTCTTTACCCTCGAAGCGGACGACAGGATATTCACCCTGTTCATCACGTTCGGTGACATAGATAAATACCTGCTGATCCCCGGGATGGCAGAGGCGAATCAGGGCAGGAAGACGCGGATCGTCGTTCCAGACGGGCATTAGCTCTTCAAAATCCAGCCCGATCATATCAAGGCCATTCATATAATAAGCCTCTTCATCCAGTGAGTCGGAAAGCAGGACGCCATGTTCATCAATGGCGTTCAGAACCGATTCCAGCACCCGTTGACCGTAGGGGCTTGTCAGCTGGCAATCGTAGGCCAGCAGCGCTTTCAGACTCTCCGGAAGCGCCACGGTTTCGCTATTTTGCGGATCACGGTATTTCCGGACGCGCAGGCGATCCACTTCGTCTACGGGCATCGGTTTCGGGGTGGGATTGCGGTTGTGCTTGTGTACGACATCCATGAGATCCGCTAATGAAAAAGCCATCATTCAATTTCCTTATATAGTGGGCGGCAGTAAAGCCAACACGGCAGGCGCAAGCCCTGCGGCAGCACAGAGTAGCTGGTTTAGCGACTGGCAGGAGAATGAGGCGGAGAAAATCAGAAATTATTTAGTGGCCGCGGGACGGGACGTCCGCGGCCATGCGGCGTTTACTGAGCGGCAGGAGCCGGTTCAATCGGCAGATCGCTGCGCGCCCCCCATTCGCTCCATGAGCCGTCGTACAGACAGACGCCGTTCACGCCAAGCGTGGTGAGCGCCAGCACGACCACCGCCGCCGTCACGCCGGACCCGCAGCTGGCGATAATGGGCCGATCAAAATCGACGCCCTGACGCAAAAAGATGTCGTTCAGCTCGTCGACGGTCTTCAGCTCGCCGTTAATCACCAGCTCCGTCCACGGGACGTTCAGCGCGCCGGGGATATGCCCGCGCCGCAGGCCGGGGCGCGGTTCGTCAGCCTGGCCGTTAAACCGGGCCGCCGGACGAGCATCGACAATCTGCGCCGATCCTTCATGGCTGACCAGCAGCACGTCGGTCAGGCGCTTAATTTGCTGAGGATCGAACCGCACGTCGAATTCTCCTTCGGCCACCTCCGGCACCCCTTGTTCCAGCGGCAGCTCGTCGCGACGCCAGCCCTCCAGCCCACCGGCCAGAATCGACACTTTCTCCACGCCAAAGGCGCGCAGCATCCACCAGGCGCGCGGGGCGGAAAACAGATTGCCTTCGTCATAGACGACCAGGTGCTTATCGCTGCAGACGCCCAGTTCGCGCATGGCCACGGCAAACGCCTCGGCGCGCGGCATCATATGCGGCAGCGGGCTGGTGTGATCGGACAGCGCCTCGATATCGAAAAACAGCGCGTTCGGCACGTGGCCGGCGCGGTACTCCGCGGCCATATCGCGCAGGGCCTCCTGCCCGGCGGGCGCCATGCGGGCGTCGATAATCTGGATCTCCGGGTCATCAATATGTTCCGCCAGCCAGTCGGCGGCGACAAAAAACGAGGTGGACATAGGTGCCTCCGTTTTACTATTCATGACTGAATTGTCGGCGTTTTATCGGGTGCTGACAAGTTAAGGACGCCAGAGTGGGGACGACGTCACGGCACTTTTCTGATTAATCGGCAGAAACCCGCGTCATCACTGTTGAGAAGCGCCGCCTTAACGCATAATAAAAAGTGATAATTTGCATCAGGCCCACCGGCCGAGGGGTTAGAAGGATGAAACCATTTCGTTTAGCGGCGCTGTCACTGGCGCTCCTTACCGCATTTTCATTAACCGGGTGTGATGACAGCGGTACACCGCAGGCTACGGCCCCGACGCCGGCCGCCGATAGCGGCCCTGGCGCGGCGGCAAAACCGGACAGCGCCCAGCTGGCGGCGCTGGCGGAAAAAAGCCAGGGCAAAGCGCTGACGCTGCTCGACGCCTCGGAGGTGCAGCTGGATGGCGCCGCGACCCTGGTGCTGACCTTTTCCGTACCGCTGCAGCCGGACCAGGATTTCTCCCGCAGCGTGCACCTGGTGGATAAGAAGAGCGGTAAGGTAGATGGCGCGTGGGAGCTGGCGCCGAACCTGAAAGAGCTGCGTCTGCGTCACCTTGAGCCAAAGCGCGAGCTGATTGTCTCGGTCGACCCGACGCTGACCGCCCTGAACAAGGCGACGCTCGATAAACCGTTCGAGAAGACCCTGACTACCCGCGATATCGCGCCAAGCGTCGGATTTGCCAGCCGCGGCTCGCTGCTGCCGGGCAACGTGATCGCCGGTCTGCCGGTGATGGCGCTGAACGTCGATAACGTCGACGTGAACTTCTTCCGCATTAAGCCGGAATCGCTCTCGGCCTTCGTCAGCCAGTGGGAATACCGCAATTCATTAAGCAACTGGGAATCCGACGAGCTGCTGAAGATGGCCGATCTGGTATACAGCGGCCGCTTTGACCTCAATCCGGCGCGCAATACCCGCGAAAAGCTGCTGCTGCCGCTGAGCGACATCAAGCCGCTCCAGCAGCCTGGCGTCTACGTGGCGGTCATGAACCCGGCGGGTCATTATAGCTACAGCAATGCGGCGACGCTGTTTACCCTTAGCGACATCGGCGTGTCGGCGCATCGCTACCACAACCGGCTGGACGTCTTTACCCAGAGCCTGGAAAACGGCGCCGCCCAGTCTGGTATCGATGTCCAGCTGCTCAACGCCAAAGGGCAGACCCTGGCGCAGGCGAAAAGCGATAGCCAGGGCCACGTCACCCTGCAAACCGATAAAGAAGCCGCGCTGCTGCTGGCGCGCAAAGAGGGACAGACCACGCTGCTCGACCTCAAACTGCCGGCGCTGGATCTGGCGGAGTTCTCCATTGCCGGCGCGCCAGGCTTCAGCAAACAGTTCTTTATGTTTGGCCCACGGGATCTCTATCGTCCGGGCGAAACGGTGATCCTCAATGCGCTGCTGCGCGATAGCGATGGCAAACCGCTGGCGGAACAGCCGGTGAAGCTGGAGGTGGTCCAGCCGGATGGCCAGGTGATCCGCTCGGTGATGAGCAAACCGGTTAACGGCCTGTACCAGTTTACTTATCCGCTCGACAGCGGCGCGGCCACCGGCATGTGGCACATTCGCGCCAGCACCGGCGACAACCAGCCCCGCGAGTGGGATTTCCACGTCGAAGACTTTATGCCGGAACGCATGGCGCTGAAGCTGACGCCGCAGGCGGCGCCTGTCGCGCCGAATGCCGATGTCGCCTTTGATGTCAGCGGCGCTTATCTCTACGGCGCGCCGGCCAGCGGCAACACGCTGCAGGGCAAACTGTTCCTGCGCCCGCTTCGCGACGCCGTCGCCGCGCTGCCGGGCTTTGAGTTCGGCGATATCGCAGAAGAAAATCTCTCCCGCAGCCTTGATGAAGTCCAGCTGACGCTGGATGAAAAAGGCCATGGCGAAGTGACCACCTCCAGCCAGTGGCAGGATAGCCATTCGCCGCTGCAGGTGGTGTTGCAGGCGAGCCTGCTGGAGTCCGGTGGGCGTCCGGTCACCCGTACGGTTAAGCAGCCGATCTGGCCTGCCGAGGCGCTGCCGGGGATCCGCCCGCAATTTACCCTGAAGGACGTTTACGACTACCGCACCGACACCACGCTGAAGCAGCCGGTGGTGGATGAAAACAGCAACGCCGCGTTCGATATCGTCTATGCCGACGCCAAAGGCGAGAAAAAAGCCGTTTCCGGCCTGCAGGTACGGCTGATCCGCGAGCGCCGGGATTATTACTGGAACTGGTCCGATAGCGAAGGCTGGCAGTCGCAGTTCGATCAAAAAGATCTGCAGGAGGGCGAGGAGTCGCTGGATCTGCAGGCCGGCCAGATCGGTAAAGTGAGCTTTCCGGTAGAGTGGGGCTCCTATCGCCTGGAGGTGAAAGGGCCGGACGATGTCGTCAGCAGCGTGCGCTTCTGGGCGGGCTACAGCTGGCAGGATAACAGCGAAGGCACCGGCGCAGCGCGCCCGAACCGGGTCACCATGAAGCTGGATAAACCGAGCTATAAGCCGGGCGACACCATCAGGCTGCACATCGCCGCCCCGGCGGCGGGTAAAGGCTACGCGATGGTGGAATCCAGCGAAGGGCCGCTGTGGTGGCAGGAGATTGACGTACCCGCCGAGGGGATGGACCTGTCGATCCCGGTGGATAACGCCTGGAATCGCCACGACCTCTACCTCAGCACGCTGGTGGTTCGCCCCGGCGATAAATCCCGCTCGGCGACGCCGAAACGCGCGGTGGGCCTGCTGCATCTGCCGCTGGGCGATGAAAACCGTCGCCTGACGCTGGCGCTGGAGGCCCCGGATAAAATGCGCCCCAACCAGCCGCTGACGGTGAAAGTGAAAGCCAGCGTCAAAGAGGGAGAGGCGCCGAAGCAGGTTAACGTTCTGCTCTCGGCTGTCGATAGCGGGGTGCTGAATATTACCGATTACGCCACCCCGGATCCGTGGAACGCCTTCTTCGGCCAGAAACGTTATGGGGCGGATATTTATGATATTTACGGCCAGGTGATTGAAGGGCAGGGGCGTGTGGCCAGTCTGCGCTTCGGCGGCGATGGCGACGAGTTAAAACGTGGCGGTAAACCGCCGGTTAACCATGTGACCATCATCGCCCAGCAGGCGCAGCCGGTGGTGCTGAACGATCAGGGCGAAGGGACGGTGACGCTGCCGATCGGTGATTTTAACGGCGAGCTGCGGGTGATGGCTCAGGCCTGGACGGCGGATGACTTCGGCAGCAGCGAAGATAAAGTGGTGGTGGCCGCCCCGGTCATCGCCGAGCTGAATACCCCGCGCTTCCTCGCCAGCGGCGACACCACCCGTCTGGCGCTGGATCTCAGCAACCTGACCGATAAACCGCAAACTCTGCAGGTTCATCTTGCCGCCAGCGGACTGGTGACCTTGACCGAGGGTCAACTGCCGTCGGTGCAGCTGGCGCCGGGGGCGCGCAGCACGCTGTTTGTGCCGGTGAGCGCGCTGCCGGGCTTTGGCGATGGCCAGGTGAGCGCCACTATCAGCGGCCTGAGCCTGCCGGGGGAAACCTTCGCCCCGCTGCAGAAGCAGTGGAAAATCGGCGTTCGTCCGGCGTTCCCGGCGCAGACCGTCAACAGCGGCGCCGTGCTGCAGCCCGGCGAAAGCTGGCAGGCGCCAGCGGCGCAATCGGCAGGTTTCGCCCCGCAGACGCTGCAGGGCCAGCTGCTGCTCAGCGGCAAGCCGCCGCTGAATCTCGCGCGCTATATCCGCGACCTGAAAGCCTATCCTTACGGCTGCCTTGAGCAGACCGCCAGCGGCCTGTTCCCGTCCCTGTATACCAGCGCGGCGCAGCTAAAAGCGCTGGGCATCAGCGGGGACAGCGACGAAAAACGTCGCGCGGCAATCGATGTCGGGATCTCGCGCCTGCTGCAGATGCAACTGGAAAACGGCGGCTTTGCGCTATGGGATAAAGAGGGGCCGGAAGAGTACTGGCTGACGGCTTACGCCATGGATTTCCTTGTTCGCGCGGGCGAGCAGGGCTATAGCGTACCGGTCAACGCCATTAATAAAGGTAACGAACGCCTGCTGCGCTATCTTCAGGAGCCGGGGCTGATGACCGTGCGCTACAGCGACGACGCCCAGGCCAGCCGCTTTGCCGCTCAGGCCTATGCCGCACTGGTGCTGGCGCGTCAGCAAAAAGCCCCGCTCGGCGCATTGCGTGAAATCTGGAGCCGTCACGACCAGGCGCGATCCGGCCTGCCGCTGCTGCAGCTCGGCATTGCGCTGAAAACCATGGGCGATGCGCCGCGCGGCGATGAGGCCATGAAGCTGGCGGTTGCCACGCCGCGCCATGATGAGAATCGCTGGCTGGGCGATTACGGCAGCTCGCTTCGCGATGACGCGCTGAAGCTGGCGCTGCTGGAAGAGAACAAGCTGCTGCCGGAGGCGCAAAACACGCTGTTGAGCACGCTGTCGGAAGAGGCCTACGGCCAGCGCTGGCTGTCGACCCAGGAAACCAACGCTCTGTTCCTTGCCGGGCGCACGCTGGCCGACCTGCCGGGCGACTGGCAGGCGCAAACCTCGCTGCAGGCTGAGCCGCTGGCCGGCGATAAAGCGCAAACCCGTAACCTCGACGGCGATCGGCTGGCGACGTTGCAGGTGAGCAACACCGGCAGTCAACCGCTGTGGCTGCGTCTGGACAGCAGCGGCTATCCGCAAAGCGCGCCGCAGCCGGGCGGCAACGTCCTGGGAATTGAACGCGCCGTTTTCGATACCCAGGGGCGGCAGAAGTCGCTGTCGTCGCTGCGCAGCGGCGAACTGGTGCTGGTCAAGCTGGAGGTGACCGCCAGACGCAACGTGCCTGACGCGCTGGTGGTTGACCTGCTGCCGGCGGGACTCGAGCTGGAAAACCAGAATCTGGCCAACAGCAGCGCCAGCCTGCAGGAGAATGGCGAAGCGGTGCAAAACCTTCTTAACCAGATGCAGCAGGCCGATATTCAGCATATCGAGTTCCGCGACGACCGCTTCGTCGCCGCTGTCGCGGTCAATGAAGGTCAGCCGGTGACGCTGGTCTACCTGGCGCGGGCGGTCACGCCGGGCACCTACCAGGTCCCGCTGCCGCAGGTGGAATCGATGTATGTGCCGCAGTGGCGGGCGACCGGGACCGCCAGCGGTCCGCTCACCGTGACGCCGTAAATGCGCGTAGTGCATCGGGTAAAACGCCGCTGGCGCTGGCTGGCGGCGTTTATTTTTCTGCTGTGGCTGGCGGTTCTGACCGCCGATCGCCTGTGGCCGCTGCCGCTGCATGACGTCACGCCTGCCCGGGTGGTCGTGGCGGAGGACGGGACCCCCCTGTGGCGGTTTGCCGACGCGCAGGGCGTCTGGCGTTATCCGGTGACTCTCGCCGACGTGTCGCCGCGCTATCTGCAGGCGCTTATTCAGTATGAGGACCGCTGGTTCTGGCGCCATCCGGGGGTCAATCCCTTCGCTGTAGTGCGCGCCGCCTGGCAGGATCTCACCTCCGGGCGGGTCATTTCCGGCGGCAGTACCCTCACCATGCAGGTGGCGCGCCTGCTCGATCCCCACCCCCGCACTTTCGGCGGCAAGCTGCGCCAGCTGTGGCGGGCGCTGCAGCTGGAGTGGCATCTGTCAAAGAGCGAAATCCTGACCCTGTATCTGAATCGTGCGCCCTTTGGCGGCACCCTGCAGGGGATCGGCGCGGCCAGTTGGGCTTATCTCGGCAAGCCGCCCGCGCAGCTCAGCTACGGCGAGGCGGCGCTGCTGGCGGTGCTGCCCCAGGCGCCCAGCCGTTTACGTCCGGACCGCTGGCCGCAGCGGGCCCAGGCTGCGCGGGATAAAGTCCTTGCGCGCATGGTCAGCCAGGGCGTCTGGCCGAGGCTGGCGGTAAAGGAGGCGATGGAGGAGCCGGTGTGGCTGTTTCCGCGGCAGATGCCGCAGCTGGCGCCGCTCTTCGCCCGCCGGACGCTGGCGACCAGTCGTGAGGAAAAAGTGGTGACGACCCTCGATGCCGGACTGCAGCGGCAGCTCGAGGATCTGGCGCTGAACTGGAAGTCGCGCCTGCCGCCGCGCAGTTCGCTGGCGATGGTTGTCGTCGACCACACGGATATGAAAGTCCGCGGCTGGGTGGGGTCGGCGGATATTACGGACGACAGTCGCTTTGGCCACATTGATATGGCGTCGGCGGTCCGTTCGCCGGGGTCGGTGCTGAAACCCTTTATTTATGCGCTGGCGATGGATGAAGGACTGATCCATCCGGCGTCGTTATTGCAGGATGTGCCGCGGCGCTTTAGCGATTATCGCCCCGGTAACTTTGACAGCGGCTTTCACGGCCCGGTGAGCGCCAGCGACGCGCTGGTGCGCTCCCTGAATCTGCCGGCGGTCCAGGTGCTCGAAGCCTACGGGCCCAAACGTTTCGCGGCGAATTTGCGCAATGCCGGGTTGCCCCTGATGCTGCCCGTCGGCGCCGAGCCGAATCTGTCGTTGATCCTCGGCGGCGCCGGAGCGAGACTGGAAGATATCGTCGCGGCGTACAGCGCCTTTGCCCGCCACGGGAAGGCGGCGCGGCTGCGCATGACGCCCGGAGACCCGCTGGTGGAAAGGGCGCTGATATCCCCGGGGGCGGCGTGGATCGTCCGGCGCATCCTGGCCGGCGAAGCGCAGCCGGTTCCCGATGCCTCACTCCCGCAAGCGGTGCCGCTGGCCTGGAAGACCGGCACCAGCTACGGGTATCGCGATGCGTGGGCGGTGGGCCTCAATGCACGTTATCTGATTGGCATCTGGACCGGGCGTCCGGACGGTACGCCGGTGGTGGGGCAGTTTGGCTTCGCCAGCGCGGTGCCGTTGCTCAATCAGGTCAATAATCTGCTGCTCGCCCGCCCGGCGATGAGCCGCGGCGGCCTGCCGATCGATCCGCGACCGGCAACGGTCAGCCGCGGGACGCTCTGCTGGCCCGGCGGCCAAGCGCTGCCGGCGGGCGACAGCAACTGCCGTCGTCGCCTGGCCAGCTGGCTGCTGGAAGACAGCCAGCCGCCGACCCTGCTGCTGCCGGGGCAGGAGGGCGTGCGCGGGATCCGCTTCCCGGTGTGGCGCAATGAACACGGCGAACGGGTGGCGGCGGATTGTCCCGGGGCGCGCGAAAGTGTGGTGGAGGTCTGGCCGCTGCCGCTGGATCCCTGGCTACCGCCGGGGGAACGTCGCTCCGCGCGTCTGGGGCCGGCATCGAAGGCATGTCCGCCGTTGCAAACTCAGGATGCCGCGCCGCTGGTGCTCTCCGGGGTCCGCGAGGGGGCGGTGATTAAACGTCTGCCGGGGGAGGCGCGGGTGATGTTGCCCCTGCAAACCAGCGGTGGTGAAGGGCGGCGCTGGTGGTTTATCAACGGCCAGCCGATAGATGCCGCCGGCGCGAGAACCACGCTAACTCTGGATAAGCCCGGCGAGTGTCAGCTGGTGGTGATGGATGAGGCAGGACAAACGGCGGCCGCGCGTTTTACCCTGCAATAACCAGGGTAAATTTGTTGTTGGCGGTTTGTGTTTTCAATACTCATCTTATTTTAACAAAATGTTACCTTCAGCCGTAGGCAGGGGCGGGGATGCTCATTATAATGCGCGCCAGGCCATACGATCGTATGCGCAACAACAGAACATTTAATTAGAGGTAATCATGGCTATTGAACGTACTTTTTCCATCATCAAACCAAACGCGGTGGCAAAAAACGTTATTGGCAGCATCTTTTCCCGCTTTGAAGCTGCAGGGTTCAAAATCGTCGGCACCAAAATGCTGCACCTGACCGTAGAGCAGGCTCGTGGTTTCTATGCTGAGCACGAAGGTCGCCCGTTCTTCGACGGTCTGGTTGAGTTCATGACCTCCGGCCCGATCGTGGTTTCCGTCCTGGAAGGCGAAAACGCCGTTCAGCGTCACCGTGACCTGCTGGGCGCCACCAACCCGGCAAACGCCCTGGCGGGTACCCTGCGCGCTGACTACGCTGACAGCTTCACCGAGAACGGCACCCACGGTTCCGACTCTGTAGAATCCGCTGCACGCGAAATCGCGTTCTTCTTTGCTGAAGGCGAGGTTTGCCCGCGCACTCGCTAATCCTCGTCGTCTTTTCGACCGTCGCGGCGTTGGCTACGCGCGTTCACCCCGGTCACATAGTTATCTATGCTCCCGGGGATTCACTTGCTTGCCGCCTTGCGACAATCGAAAAGCCATAGAGGATTAAGCACACGGTTACGATTTTTTTATCATTGACTACGTGCAGGCATGGCTTCCATGCGCCAGAATTTGTAGAATATAGCGCCCCTGGACGAGCTGTCGCTCTCCGGGGCGTTTCTTTTTCAACCCACCTGGGGCCATAACGTGTAATAACGAGGCCGGAAAACATTATGTCTGAACAAATTGTCACGCCTGATACCGCCGCTCTGACGGTGCCGAACAAAGATGCCAAAATCAACCTGCTGGATTTAAACCGTCAGCAGATGCGCGAGTTTTTCAAAAACATGGGCGAGAAGCCTTTCCGCGCCGATCAGGTGATGAAATGGATGTATCACTACTGCTGCGACGACTTTGATGAGATGACTGACATCAACAAAGTCCTGCGCAGTAAATTGAAAGAAGTGGCGGAGATCCGCGCCCCGGAAGTGGTTGAAGAGCAACGCTCAACCGACGGGACCATTAAATGGGCGATTGCCGTTGGCGATCAGCGCGTCGAGACCGTCTATATCCCGGAAGAAGACCGCGCCACCCTGTGCGTCTCCTCCCAGGTAGGCTGCGCGCTGGAGTGTAAATTCTGCTCCACCGCCCAGCAGGGCTTTAACCGTAACCTGCGGGTTTCCGAAATTATCGGCCAGGTCTGGCGCGCGGCGAAAATCGTCGGCGCGGTGAAGACCACCGGCGTACGTCCGATCACCAACGTGGTGATGATGGGCATGGGCGAGCCGCTGCTGAACCTCAACAATGTCGTTCCGGCAATGGAAATCATGCTTGACGATTTCGGTTTTGGCCTCTCCAAACGTCGCGTCACCCTGTCGACGTCCGGCGTGGTGCCGGCGCTGGATAAACTCGGCGATATGATCGACGTCGCGCTGGCCATCTCCCTGCACGCGCCGAACGACACCATTCGTGACGAAATCGTCCCGATCAACAAAAAGTACAACATCGAGACCTTCCTCAACTCGGTGCGCGGCTATATTTCGAAGTCCAACGCCAACCAGGGCCGGGTGACCATCGAGTACGTGATGCTGGATCATGTCAACGACGGCACCGAGCACGCCCACGAACTGGCGGCGCTGCTGAAAGATACGCCGTGCAAGATCAACCTGATCCCATGGAACCCGTTCCCGGGCGCGCCGTATGGCCGCAGCTCCAACAGCCGCATCGACCGTTTCTCCAAAGTCCTGATGGAGTACGGCTTTACGACCATCGTGCGTAAAACGCGCGGCGACGATATCGATGCCGCCTGCGGTCAGCTGGCGGGCGACGTCATCGACCGTACCAAGCGCACGCTGCGTAAGCGGATGCAGGGCGAAGCGATTGACGTAAAAGCGGTCTGACAAATGATGGCCCGTGCAGCGCAGGCGGCACGGGTCATATTTATGACCAATAGCCAGGCGAAATACGCTGATTCGGTTAATAATTACGGTGCGTTTTTGTCGACTTTGAGGCAGTATGTAGCGGCACAACAACCGCTTAGCATTCAATTTTGATTCGTCTCTGTGATCGCGCGGCTGACAGTCCTATACTGTGAGGCTGACGTACCACAGATGTCTCGCGGCGCCGGCTTTTTCCCGCGCTGAACTTTAAATTTCACGTACCAGTAGTTGTAGCGAATGAATACTGAAGCCACTCAAGATCATCAAGAAGCAAACACCACGGGCGCGCGTCTGCGTCACGCCCGCGAACAACTCGGACTTAGCCAGCAAGCGGTGGCAGAACGCTTATGCCTGAAGGTGTCCACGGTTCGTGATATTGAAGACGATAAGGCGCCTGCCGACCTCGCTTCCACCTTCCTGCGCGGGTACATCCGCTCCTATGCTCGCCTCGTACATATCCCGGAAGACGAGCTGCTGCCGATGATGGCCAAGCAAGCGCCCATCCGCGCGGCGAAAGTCGCGCCAATGCAGAGCTTCTCTTTAGGTAAACGTCGCAAAAAACGCGACGGCTGGCTGATGAGCTTCACCTGGCTGGTGCTGTTTGTGGTTATCGGCCTGAGCGGCGCCTGGTGGTGGCAAGACCATAAGGCGCAGCAGGAAGAGATCTCCACCATGGCCGATCAGTCTTCCGCTGAGCTGAACAGCGGCGACACCAGCAGCCAGAGCGTGCCGCTGGATACCAGCGCCCCGGCAGCCCCGACCGCCGATAGCGCTGCGAACAGCGCGCCAACCGATACCGCCAGCGCCCCGACCACCAGCGCCCCGGCCCAGACGCCGGCGGACAATAACGCCGTTGTCGCACCTTCCCAGGCCAATGTCGATACCGCAGGCGCGGCGCCGACGGCGCCGGCTACCCCGGCCTCGCCATTGCCGACCGATCAGGCGAACGTGACGAACCCGGCGGCGGCGGCGCAGGATCTGGTGATGAACTTTTCCGCCGATTGCTGGCTGGAAGTGAGCGATGCCACCGGCAAAAAACTGTTCAGCGGCCTGCAGCGTAAAGGCGGCAACCTGAACCTGAGCGGTCAGGCGCCGTATAAGCTGAAAATTGGCGCCCCGGCTGCGGTAGAGATCCAGTATCTGGGCAAGCCTGTCGATTTAAGTCGTTTTATCAGAACTAACCAGGTTGCGCGTCTGACCCTTAATGCCGAATCATCACCGGCGCAGTAACAGACGGGTAACGCGGGAGATTTTTCATGCATAACCAGGCTCCGATTCAACGTAGAAAATCTAAACGTATTTACGTTGGTAATGTGCCAATTGGCGATGGGGCTCCCATCGCCGTTCAGTCAATGACTAATACGCGCACCACTGATGTGGCGGCAACTGTAAATCAAATCAAAGCGTTAGAGCGCGTGGGCGCGGATATTGTCCGCGTCTCTGTTCCGACGATGGACGCCGCCGAGGCGTTCAAACTGATCAAACAGCAGGTCAACGTCCCGCTGGTCGCCGATATCCACTTTGACTACCGTATTGCGCTGAAAGTCGCGGAATACGGCGTCGACTGCCTGCGTATCAACCCGGGCAACATCGGCAACGAAGAGCGCATCCGCATGGTCGTAGATTGCGCGCGCGATAAAAATATCCCGATCCGCATCGGCGTTAACGCCGGCTCGCTGGAAAAAGATCTGCAGGAAAAATATGGCGAGCCGACGCCGCAGGCGCTGCTCGAATCCGCCATGCGCCATGTCGATCATCTCGATCGCCTCAATTTCGATCAGTTTAAAGTCAGCGTTAAAGCCTCCGACGTCTTCCTGGCGGTAGAGTCTTATCGCCTGCTGGCGAAACAGATCGATCAACCGCTGCACCTCGGGATCACCGAAGCGGGCGGCGCGCGCAGCGGCGCGGTGAAATCGGCGATCGGTCTTGGGCTGCTGTTGTCCGAAGGGATCGGCGATACGCTGCGCGTCTCGCTGGCGGCGGATCCGGTGGAGGAGATCAAGGTCGGCTTCGATATCCTCAAATCGCTGCGTATTCGTTCCCGCGGTATTAATTTCATCGCCTGCCCGACCTGTTCGCGTCAGGAGTTTGACGTTATCGGGACGGTGAACGCCCTGGAGCAACGTCTGGAAGATATCATCACTCCGATGGATGTTTCGATCATCGGCTGCGTGGTGAACGGCCCGGGCGAAGCGCTGGTTTCCACCCTCGGCGTGACCGGCGGCAACAAGAAAAGCGGCCTGTATGAAGACGGCGTGCGTAAAGATCGCCTGGACAACAACGACATGATCGACCAGCTGGAAGCGCGGATCCGCGCCAAAGCCTCGATGCTCGATGAAGCCCGTCGGATTGACGTTCAACAGCTTGAAGCAAAATAACGTGTTGGGAAGCGATACGCTTCCCGTGTATGATTGAACCTGCGGGCGCGAGGCGCCGGGGTTCATTTTTGTATATATAAAGAGAATAAACGTGGCAAAGAACATTCAAGCCATCCGTGGCATGAACGATTATCTGCCGGGCGAAACCGCTCTCTGGCAGCGCATTGAAGGCTCACTGAAGCAGGTGCTCGGTAGCTACGGTTACAGCGAAATCCGTTTGCCGATTGTAGAGCAGACCCCGTTATTCAAACGCGCGATCGGCGAAGTGACCGACGTGGTTGAAAAAGAGATGTACACCTTTGAGGACCGCAACGGCGACAGCCTGACGCTGCGTCCGGAAGGGACGGCGGGCTGCGTACGAGCCGGCATCGAACATGGTCTGCTGTACAATCAAGAACAGCGCCTGTGGTACGTCGGGCCGATGTTCCGCCACGAGCGTCCGCAGAAAGGCCGTTACCGCCAGTTCCATCAGATCGGCGCCGAAGTTTTCGGCCTGCAGGGGCCGGACATCGATGCGGAGCTGATCATGCTGACCGCGCGCTGGTGGCGTGAGCTGGGCATCTCCGATCATGTCAGCCTTGAGCTGAACTCCATCGGTTCTCTGGAAGCCCGCGCCAACTACCGCGACGCGCTGGTGGCTTATCTCGAGCAGTTTACCGATAAGCTTGATGAAGACAGCAAACGCCGGATGTATACCAATCCGCTGCGGGTGCTGGACTCCAAAAACCCGGACGTGCAGGCGCTGCTGAACGACGCGCCGGCGCTCGGCGATTATCTCGACGAAGAGTCGAAAGCCCACTTTGCCGGCCTGTGCGCGTTGCTTGACAATGCCGGGATCCGCTATACCGTCAACCAGCGCCTGGTGCGCGGCCTCGACTACTATAACCGCACCGTGTTTGAGTGGGTGACCACCAGTCTCGGTTCTCAGGGCACCGTCTGCGCCGGCGGCCGTTACGACGGCCTGGTTGAGCAGCTTGGCGGTCGTGCCACCCCGGGCGTGGGCTTCGCCATGGGTCTGGAACGTCTTGTTTTACTGGTCCAGGCAGTGAATCCGGAATTTAAAGCCGATCCTGTTGTCGATATATACCTGGTAGCCTCCGGGACCGATACTCAGTCCGCCGCCATGCGTCTGGCTGAGCAGGTTCGCGATGCGCTGCCCGGCGTGAAACTGATGACCAACCACGGCGGCGGCAACTTTAAGAAGCAGTTCGCCCGTGCCGATAAATGGGGCGCACGTATCGCCCTGGTGGTGGGTGAGTCAGAGATCGCTGACGGAAACGTGGTAGTGAAGGATTTACGCTCAGGTGAGCAAACTACCGTAACGCAGGAGAGCGTTGCCGCGCATTTGCGCACACTTCTGGGTTAATCTCCCGGGAATTATTAGTCAGGAGAAGGACTGCGTGGAAACTTTTAACAACGAGAACGATCAGGTCGATGCGCTGAAGCGCTTCTTTGCCGAAAACGGCAAAGCGCTGGCGGTCGGGGTGATTTTAGGGATTGGCGCGCTGGTTGGCTGGCGCTACTGGACCTCCCATCAGCAGGATACCGCCAGAGACGCGTCGCTGGCTTACGAAAAGGCGACTTCCGCGCTGAAATCAAATACGCCAGACGTGCTGTCAGGGGCGGAGAAGTTCGCGGCTGACAATAAAAATACCTACGGTGCCTTCGCCTCTCTCGAGCTGGCACAGCATTTTGTTGAACAGAACGATCTGCCGAACGCCGAAAAGCAGCTTCAGCAGGGGCTGGCGGCCGCGTCTGATGATAACCTGAAATCGGTTATCAGTATGCGTCTTGCCCGCGTTCAGCTGCAGATGAAGCAGGCTGATGCGGCGCTGAAAACCCTCGACAGCATTAAAGGCGAAGGTTGGACCGCGATTGTGGCTGATTTGCGCGGCGAAATTCTGTTGAGCAAAGGCGATAAGCAAGGGGCCCGTGCGGCGTGGGAAGCTGGCGTGAAAAGCGATGCTTCTCCTGCGCTCAGCGAAATGATGCGTATGAAAATGAATAATTTGTCCATCTGAGAGGGACTCGATGCAATTGCGTAAATTACTTTTGCCAGGGCTGCTTTCCGTTACCTTGCTGAGCGGGTGTTCGCTGTTTAATAGCGAAGAAGATGTGGTGAAAATGTCACCGCTGCCGACGGTAGAAAACCAGTTTACGCCGTCCACGTCCTGGAGCACCTCGGTTGGCGATGGTATCGGCGAATTTTACTCTAACCTTCATCCGGCCTTCGCCGACGGCGTGGTCTATGCCGCTGACCGTAAAGGCACCGTCAAAGCGCTGAGCGCTGACGACGGCAAAGAGGTGTGGTCGGTGAATCTGGCGGAGAAAGATGGCTGGTTCTCGCGCACCCCGGCGCTGCTTTCCGGCGGTGTGACCGTCTCGGGCGGCCATGTTTATATCGGCAGTGAGAAAGCGCAGCTGTATGCGCTGAATACCAGCGATGGTACCGTTGCCTGGCAAACCCGCGTCGCCGGCGAAGCGCTGTCGCGCCCGGTGGTGAGCGATGGCATGGTGCTGGTCCACACCAGTAACGGCCAGCTGCAGGCGCTGAATGAGACCGATGGCGCCGTGAAGTGGACGGTTAACCTGGATATGCCTGCGCTCTCCCTGCGCGGCGAATCCGCTCCGGCCACCGCCTACGGCGCGGCGATCGTGGGCGGCGACAATGGCCGCGTCAGCGCGGTATTGATGCAGCAGGGGCAGATGATTTGGCAGCAGCGTATTTCCACGGCCACCGGGCCGACGGAAATCGACCGTCTGAGCGATGTCGACACCACGCCGATTATCGTCAACGGCGTTGTCTATGCGCTGGCTTACAACGGTAACCTGACCGCGCTGGATCTGCGCAGCGGCCAGATTATGTGGAAACGCGAGCTGGGTTCGGTGAATGATTTCATCGTCGATGGCAACCGTATCTATCTTGTTGACCAGAATGACCGCCTGCTGGCGCTGACTACCGATGGCGGCGTGACCCTGTGGACACAAAGCGATCTGCTGCACCGTTTGTTGACCGCGCCGGTGTTGTATAATGGCAATCTGGTGGTCGGCGATAGCGAAGGCTATATGCACTGGGTGAACCCGGAAGATGGCCATTTTGTGGCGCAGCAGAAAGTGGACAGCTCCGGTTTCCTGACCGACCCGGTTGTGGCCGATGGTCGACTGCTGATCCAGGCGAAAGACGGTACGCTGTACGCGATTACGCGTTAATTACCGCTGTCGTGAGTGATTAAGAAACGGCCCCTGGCAGACAGGGGCCGTTTTGACTTTTTTAAAAACGTCGTTATGACGATGTTGCTTAGTGATTGTATGAGGCATTTAACATGATACCTGTGGTCGCGCTTGTCGGGCGCCCTAACGTTGGAAAATCCACGCTCTTTAACCGCCTGACGCGCACTCGTGATGCGCTGGTTGCGGATTTCCCGGGGCTGACTCGTGACCGTAAGTACGGTCGGGCCGAAGTCGAAGGCCGCGAATTCATCTGTATCGATACCGGTGGTATTGATGGTACGGAAGAGGGCGTGGAAACCCGGATGGCGGAGCAGTCGCTGCTGGCAATCGAAGAGGCCGATGTGGTGCTGTTTATGGTCGATGCGCGCGCGGGCCTGATGCCGGCGGACATCGCGATCGCTAAACACCTGCGCTCTCGTGAAAAGCCCACCTTCCTGGTGGCTAACAAAACCGACGGCATCGACGTCGACCAGGCGATGGCGGACTTCTGGTCGCTCGGCCTGGGCGATATCTATCCTATTGCCGCTTCGCACGGCCGCGGCGTGACCAGCCTGCTTGAGCAGGCCCTGCTGCCATGGGTCGATGAGGTTAATCCTCAGGAAGAAGTGGATGAAGACGCCGAATACTGGGCAAAATTCGAAGCTGAGCAGAACGGTGAAGCGGAAGAAGAGCCGGAAGACGATTTCAATCCGCAGGATCTGCCGATCAAGCTGGCGATTGTCGGACGTCCTAACGTCGGTAAATCGACGCTCACCAACCGCATCCTCGGCGAAGATCGTGTGGTGGTCTACGATATGCCGGGCACCACCCGCGACAGCATTTACATCCCGATGCAGCGTGACGAGCGCGAATACGTGCTCATCGATACCGCCGGGGTGCGCAAGCGCGGCAAAATTACTGATGTGGTGGAGAAATTCTCGGTCATCAAGACGCTGCAGGCGATTGAAGACGCCAACGTCGTGCTGCTGGTGATTGATGCCCGCGAAGGCATCTCCGATCAGGATCTGTCGCTGCTGGGCTTTATCCTCAACAGCGGCCGCTCCCTGGTGATCGTCGTCAACAAATGGGACGGCCTGAGCCAGGAAGTGAAGGAGCAGGTGAAAGAGACCCTCGACTATCGTCTGGGCTTTATCGACTTTGCCCGGGTGCACTTCATCTCCGCCCTGCACGGCAGCGGCGTCGGCAACCTGTTTGAATCGGTACGTGAAGCCTACGATAGCGCAACCCGCCGCGTAAGCACCGCGATGCTCACCCGGATCATGAACATGGCGGCGGAAGATCATCAGCCACCGCTGGTTCGCGGCCGTCGCGTGAAGCTGAAATATGCCCACGCCGGGGGCTACAACCCGCCTATCGTGGTGATCCACGGTAACCAGGTGAAGGATCTGCCGGATTCCTACAAGCGCTATCTGATGAACTATTTCCGTAAATCCCTGGACGTGATGGGTACGCCAATCCGTATCCAGTTCAAGGAAGGGGAAAACCCGTTCGCCAACAAGCGCAACACCCTGACGCCGAACCAGATGCGGAAACGTAAGCGCCTGATCAAGCACATCAAGAAAAGCAAATAAGCTATCAGGACGATTCACCTACCAGCACAAAACACCCAAAGCCCGCATCTGCCGGGCTTTTTTGTTATCATGGGCTATCATAAAAACGCAACAAAGCGCATGATTGGCGTGTACACAGAGGTGTACCCATGATCATTAGTCAAAGTTTTGGGTATACCTCTAAGCAATTTGGGTACATTTTGCGGTGTACCCAATGGATCATGGTAAGGATTTTCAGGTATTCGCACATGCCAAAACTTACAGACATGCAGATCCGCGCATGGATTAAGAGCGGGGAACGCTTCGAGGGGCGAGCAGACGGTGACGGCCTCTATCTGAGGTTTCGAAAAGAGGATAAAACTCCTTTTTGGCGCTATCGATATAAGCTGATGGGCAAGGCCCGCACCATGATGATCGGTTCTTATTCCGATTTCTCACTGGCAAAAGCCCGAGATATAGCGAAAGAGCTATCCGCACGGGTAGCGCTCGGGTATGACGTAGCCGCAGAGAAGCAGGAGCGCAAGGCTGAGGCAATAGCGAAGATTGAGGCTGAGAAGAACGCCATTCACGTTTCAGAGCTTGCCGCTGAGTATTACGCCCGCCAGATAGAAACCACTTACAAACACCCGGAGCTTTTCCGCAGCAGCCTGCAAAAGAACATCGTTGCGCTCATAGGAAAGATGAAGGTAGAGGACGTTCGGCCGCGGCACATTGATAGCGTCCTGCAGGATGTTTTAGAGCGCGGATCTCCCACGGTAGCTAATGATGTACTTCGCATGCTCAAACGCCTGTTTGATTACGCTGTGGTACGCGGAATGATAGAGGTTAACCCGGCGATATCCTTTGGCTCCAAAGACGCTGGCGGGAAGGAGCAGGGGCGCAAACGCGCGTTAAGCCGTGATGAGCTGATTATGTTCTTCAAGGCGCTACGCCGCGGGCGTGGAATCAGCAGAGAGAATGAGCTGACCTTCAAGATTATTCTGGCGCTTGGGGTGCGCAAAATGGAGCTCTGTGCCGCCGAATGGTCGGAGTTCGACCTTGATAACGAGGTGTGGCATCTCCCTGGCTCGCGGGCAAAGAATGGTGATGACATCGATATCCCGCTGCCGGCGCCAGTGATCGAATGGATTAAAGAGATTCGACTTTTCGCCGGTGATAGTCGCTGGTTAATTCCGGCCAGACGCGCCAGAACAACGGCCCACGTTAGCCGTGCCACGCTGAATATGGTTATGCCGTCCGTACTTAAAGAAATGGCTGACGTTGAGCCGTTCAGTATCCATGACCTGCGGCGCACCATGCGCACCCAGATGGCCGCGATAGGCATTGACCCGGTGATAGCCGAGCGTTGCCTTAACCATAAAATACCGGGCATAGAGGGTATTTATAACCGTCACCAGTACTTTGATGAGCGGAAAGCGGCGCTGGCGCAGTGGGCGAATCTGCTGGTGGCCTTAGAAACTGGTGAAGATTATAACGTGACGCCAATAAGCATCGCGATGAACGCATCAGCCAAATGAGATTATTATGAGACCAGATAAAAACATCAAGAGCAGAATTTTACCACTAGAATTTTGCGATCTCCAAAAAGCCAGTAGTATGCTGGGTTGTTCAGTCGATGACTTGTTTCATTGGGCTGAAATTAATGCTATTAGCCTTTCTCTTAGGCTTGATTATTTCCCAAGCTTTCTATCCTTTGATCACGTAGGTGGGAAGGATAGCGCAGAGCTATTTGAATCACTAATTTCAGAGTACAACCAAGTTACTCTAAGTGTCGAAAGGCGCGTTTCATACTTCATGCCTGACATGAACAATCCAGAAGTATATAGAGATGGAAATAGAATACATGTTAAAGGATGGGCTTTTGGCTTGTGGGCTATTAGGCCTAATAAAATCAGGGAGTTGAGTTCTGTGGGTCAGATAGAGCTTAATGAAGCTCTCGTTGTTGATCAGCATATGGATTTGTATATTAAGCATGACATTCGCGCCTTTCTCAGGGCTGAGAATGTATTTAGGGAAAAAACACTCCCTATATTGGTTAGACCTTCTCATGGTGACCCCAACCCTGAAGAGATTATAAATGCCATTAATAAGAAAATAGAATATCACACAATAAGCAAAGATGACGTGCTTCTTTCAAGGCATTGGATTAAAAAACTTCATGATTGTATTGAAAATAATGAGGGTATTTATAATTCATTTGATTTGGATGGTTTCTCTTATGAAGAGAAAGAAATGTTTGACATTAATAATGTACATGGAAACGTTGAAATATCGGCACGTAAAAGAGAAGAGGTTTATAAAGCAGCAATTTATTGGCTTTTAAATGACCCTGAATCGTGCAAAGGAAAGAAAGGTGATATTACACAACAGGCCTGGGCAAAGCGCATAGTCGAGGGGCGACATGAGAAACCGATATCCTTGGGTGAGGACAAGATAATAAAATGTCTGAGAGAGGCTATGAAGGGTGACAAGAACTGATATCACCAGGCTAATAAAATATTAACCTACAAAAACAAAATGGCGTCACTTATCAACCATTCCTCATGATGTATAGCATAAGCCCTGTAACGACGCATAAACCGAAACAGAGGGGTTACAGGGCATATGCAAGAGCAAGAAACACTTAGCGTAACAATTCCATCCAGTGGTTACATTCGACGCTTCCGCTTGGCTCAGCACCTCGGCATTCACGTGGCCACGTTGGATCGCTGGGTTCGCGATAAGCACATTCCATCCCCGGTTAAGTTGGGGGAAAAAATCACTGCTTTTAATGCGGTAGAGATTAACAAATGGCTGGCAGAGCGCCGCGGGAAGGTGGTGTGATGCAAAAAGAAAACCGCCCCGGACAGCAGGCGGTTAACACAGATACTCGCGGATCTGATGTTACGCCACCAGCCTACACCGTTCAAGCCTCAAAACGCACTCCGAAGAAACACCGTGCCCGTACCTACATGCTGCGCTGTGGGGCTGGTGGGTGGACAGAAAACGATATCCTGCGCCATTGCCGGCTCTCATCTGGCCGCAACTATGCGAGCGAGCTTGAGCGCGAGCTTGATATCTGTCTGGAACGCCTGGAAGAGAAAAATCCTGATGGTATCGGGGCGCACATGCGTTACCGGTTTGCGTGCCGTGGTGACGTGCTGAAGGTGATTCAGTTCGTTAACCGCATGGCCGCAGTCAACCAACATTACGGGCTTTCAAAGCAGGATATCGCCGACATTCTGAACCTCTACCCGGACAACTTCACCGCCGCATAACGGAGCCGAAAAAATGAAAATCGAAAAAAGCAGATTCAATTCTGAGGCCGCCCCTCAACCCAACGTTAACCCGGGCGTAATTAACGGCAATGACTTTGCCGCCATCGTTCCCGTTATTCCCGGCCAAATTGGCGGGCGCGAAACCAATATTGCGAGCGCCAGAGATTTGCATAAAGCGCTGGGTGTGGGCCGCGACTTTACCAACTGGATTAAAGGCCGCATCGACCAGTACGGATTTGTGGCCGGGACTAACTATATCCGTGTTGAAAATTTGAGCTCACCAAAACGGGCGAGCGCAAAATTTCGCCAGCAAATCGAGCATGATTACCTTCTCTCGCTGGATATGGCTAAAGAAGTGGCAATGGTTGAGCGCAATGAACAGGGGCGCGCCGTCCGCCGCTATTTCATCCAGTGCGAGGAAGCGCTACAGCTGAGTGCGCCGGAAATCGCCGCGAAGTATCGCCGGCACCTCAAAGCCCGCATTGGTGCTGCCAACCTCTTCAAGCCGATGTGCGCCGCTCTGGATGCTGCCCGGGCAGAACAGGGGAAAGAGACGCAAGCCCGGCACTACAGCAATGAAAGCAACATGATCGCCCGTGTTGTGCTGGGTGGCATGACCGCTAAGCAGTGGGCACAGGTGAACGGTATCGACGGCGAACCGCGCGATAGCATGAGCGCCGCCCAACTGGAACACCTCAGCTACCTGGAGGGTACAAACATCACGCTGATCGATATGGGCATGGAGTACGGCCAGCGTAAAGCGGAATTAACCCGCCTCTCTCAGCGTTGGCTGGCTAAACGTCTGGGGGCTAACGATGAATAAGCCCACCAGCACACCGCTGCCAAACCACTCCTATCGCGACGCTCACGGCCAGATGGTGAGCGTGACCGCTGTAGCGCATAACCGCGTGACGTTCTATCGCGAGGGCTATCGGTTCCCATGCGTACAGCCCATTGAGCGCTTCATGAAGGAGTACACGGAGGTAAAGCAATGATTACCGCCGCCCGGCGCAAAAGCCTCTCTCTGGCTGGCCTGATGTTTGTAAAAGTTAACGCTCTGCTGGTGGTGCGCCACCGCGGGAACCTGTCAAAACCTGTCATTCTGTGGGCCACTGATAGTGGCTTTGTTGAAGTGTATTTCGAGACAAGTACGCGCGCGGGTAAGCGTTCGGAAACTGACTATCTGGAAGATAGCGTGTCCGGCGCCGGCGGTGGATGCGGGGCCCATCACACCGCCAGCTATAAATTGCCGCACCGTGACAAAAAGGGCTTGCGGACTGACGGTATCCCGGTCTATGGTTATAGCGCACCAGCAAAATCTGGTGCCGGGATTGGCGTCCTGGTAAAGTTGTCGGCGACATATGACGCGCCAAGCGTCTTTTTTTGTGTCGTTAGCTCAGTACACCCTTTTTTCAGCGGTTCGGTGTCATACCGGACTTGCCTCAGAATTATGGTGGGCTGGGCGGGGGCTTCTTCGGAAGCGCCGGTTTCCGATAACGCCGGTTACGCCAACCCTGTCCAGTCCATCACCAGTGAAATTGGCGTTTCCGGTGATGGGTTTAATCCCCTGTTATCGGAGGCTGCCACATGTTGGCTACTACCCCTACCCAAACTCCGCAATTTATCTGGATTATCGCCGCTGTTCGCCGCGATATGCCGACAATTACCGCAAAAATTCACCATATCGCCGCAGCTTCTGAGCGTGAAGCTCGCCGTTCTCTGGTTCGGGATCACGTCTGCTTTTTCGCTGGTCGCATCCGTCTGGAGGTGGCTCATGCGTAACTATTTCCGCATTACGGGCTATGCCGTCAATAAGCGCGGTTTAACGGTTGGTATCGGCTATCAACTCACATCCAGCGACACTAAAACAGCAATGGCCCACGCAGTGCTTCAGGCGCAGCGTGAAGGTCTCAGCCACGTTCGCATTACACGCGTACAGGAGGTGGCAGCATGAGCCTGTATAACGATTTAGTTCGCCACGAATTCGGCAAAGGCGCCACCGTTGATGAGCTGGAAGGCATTCAGAACCGCATGGATGAGGCTGTGAGTGATTTGTTGCTCGGCATTAGTGCCATTGGAAGTCTGATGTTCTGGGCCACGGACAATAACAACTACACCGAGGAGACCGCAAAGGGAGACATGCGCAAAATAGGCGCAATGCTGGGTACGGTTGGTGAGGTGGTGCTGGCGCTTAACGATACCGTAGCGAATGCGGGTGTGTGTCGTTCTGACTGCGTCAAAGAATCAAAAATGAGGGCGGGCAAATGAATATAAACGCTATATACCGCCATCCTGCCGAACTTGAGGCCGAGGCGACGCTATCCCGTGTGCAGCCTTATCCGGAAGATTTTACGCTGGCGGAACGCACCGCAGAACGCATGACCCGCGCCCGCAATGGGCTGGCTCACGTTATGACTGATTTAGCCACTCAACTAAGCGATGAACAGGCCGAAATCGTGTATTGCTGGCTGAGTAAAGTCCTGACGATTGTCGATATGGCCAGAATTGATGCGGAGGGCAGCGCATGAATACAGTCGCCGTAATTGAACCAGAAACAATCCCGACAGGTGACGCAACGGCAGCGGTGCGCTATGCCAGTGAATTGCTTGAGTTATGGAATCTTTATCTGGACGGGCCATTACGTGCCGCCAATCCGCTTTATGGCGCCAGACTTGCGACATTAATCACCGAGTTGAGATGCGCAACCATTAGAACCGAGCGCAAAGTTAATCGCCTGGCTGATGAACTAACGAAGATGCGCGAGTGTCGGGAGGGCAGCGCATGAGCAAGTTATCCCTGATTGATTCAGCCTGCCGTATCAAGCAAGCGCAGCAAGTTCTTTCTCTTTGGCTTGAAGCACCGATTAAAAAAGATAGCGGCACGGATCATCTTATTGGCGCAGTCATTACCCTTCTGGATGGTATCCCCGAGCTGATGGATTCAGTAGAAGGCGAGTTAGTTGATATGGATTTGAGTCTGGACGGCAAAGCATGAGCAACGTAGAGAAATTCACACCGGGAAATGACGACGTATTACGCGCCGAAGCCACACCGCACGGCGTCAATATCATGACCCGCAATGATGCCGGGGGATTTGAGCAGGTTGCTCTTATCAGCTACGAGAGCGCCGTGAACGGCCTTGACGCCGGAGAGTACGACGACAAGCCAGATATCGGATACGCCATACATTTTGCCGTTGCTGATGGCGGGGCGCGTGGCTGGTTCGACTTCACCGCGCAGCATAACGTCACTATGTGGCGCTGGCTGATTGCTGCGACGTTCATTTCTGAGATGAAGCGCGAAAACGGCACAACCACCATCACGGAGGATGACGGCAAATCGTCGCTGGTGACGTTTTATTCAAATGGCACGGCGGGGATTGTGGTTTACCCGTTCGCGGAACGTCTGGCGATGGCTAACAACATGGAGGGCGCAATGATTGAGCGCTACGGCATTGAGCAGGGAACAGCGAACGCCATTGTTTTTTATCAGGCCATGATCGACACGGAGCGCGGGGAATTGACCCCGTTCGGGCGTGAAACGCTGGCAGAGCTACACGATGGATTCATTGCCGATCTGAATGAAAACGGCTTGCCTGAAATGCCAGCGGCGCACTGAGGGAGGTAACACGAATGCGTAATATCGACCTTATCCGCGAAGTGACCAGCGCCGCAGCAGGGCGATGGCCTTATGTGCTGGCCGGATTGTCTATCGACGTTCCTGATTCATCGCGCCGCCATGCCCCCTGCCCTGCATGTGGTGGGAAAGACCGTTTCAGATTCGACGACAACGGGCGCGGCAGCTTTATCTGCAACCAGTGCGGCGCGGGCGATGGCTTAGACCTGATTAAGAAGGTGAACAACTGCGACACCACGGAGGCGGCACACCTTGCCGCTGATGTGCTGGGTATTGATTACCGGGCCGCAGAATCAGCACCAGACGCTGCCAGCCAGAGACAGAGGCAGTTAGCCGCAGACCGCCAGAAACAGGCAGCAGAGGACGCAGATCAGCGAAGGGCTACGTTTGCCCGTCTGTATACCGGAATGCGCCTGAGATCCATACAGGGAGAATCTGAGTACCTGCAATCAAAAGGGCTGACCGGGTTTAAATACCCGCTTATGCCCGATGGTTCGTTATTGCTGGAGCTGGTGGATGAATCCGGCGCAGTCACAGCCGCGCAGACCATCACCCCGCAGGGAGAAAAGCGACTCATTAAGGGATCGGCAAAGCGCGGGGCATATTACGCCGTAAACGCGCTGGAACGGCCTCAAAGCGTCGTGATTGCCGAGGGGCTGGCTACCGCTCTAACGTGTCACTTAATTCGCACAGACGCGCTGACAGTGGCAGCAATCGACGCGGGCAACCTGCTGCCCGTCGCCGAAGTCATGCGCCGGAAGTACCCACAGGCACAAATCATCATCGCCGCTGATAACGACCACCAGCAAGGAGGCCCCGAAAGTGGGGGCACCAATACGGGCAAAGACGCCGCAGAAAAAGCCGCCTTATCCGTGGCTGGCTGGGTATCACTGCCCCCGACTGAGTGCAAAGCAGACTGGAACGACTATCACCAGCAGCACGGGCTGGAAACCGCTACAGCAGCATTTAACGATTCAATGTACCAACCGCAGGGGGAAGATGTGAAACCGCAGCTACAGGCCATTGAGGGCGGTAAAAAACGCCGGAGTGCAGAGGCCGGGGATATTTCACAGATGGCCGCGAGCCAGAAGGCAAAACTACTTTCCTCACGATGGGAAATGCTGGCAGTCAACCCGGACAGCGGCAGCGTTTATTGCTATGGCTCTGGCGTGTGGGAAAAGGTGGCTGACAGCGAGCTTGAGCGGGTAATGGTATCAATTTTTGAGGAGCACGAAGCCCACTACACTGAGAAGGGCATCAAATCCGTGGTTGCCACCATGAAATTACAGCTACCTGTTATCGGTGAGCAGCGCGGCGATCTTATTGGTTTTGAGAACGGCGTGTATGACCTCACCGCGCAGACGTTCAGCCCGCACAGCCCCGATAATTGGCTGGTAAACCACAATGGCATTGCCTATATGCCGCCGGCACCCGGCGAGAACCTCGCTACCCATGCCCCCAGCTTTACCCGATGGCTGAATCATGCAACGGCGGGTAATAACCAGAAGGCCGAACGCATCAAAGCAGCCCTGTTTATGGTGCTGGCGAAGCGTCACGACTGGCAGCTATTCATTGAGGTGACGGGAGAAGGTGGCAGCGGTAAATCAGTGTTCAGCAGCATAGCCACTACACTGGCAGGTGAGCACAATACCGCCAGCGGTAGCATGAGCACGCTGGATCTTGCCCGCGGGCGTGCGCAGTTTGTGGGTAAGAGCCTGATAATCATGCCTGACCAGACCCGTTATGTGGGTGAAGGTGCGGGTATAAAGGCTGTAACGGGCGGCGATCCAGTAGAGATTGATGGGAAGTATGAGAAGCAATTCACCACCGTGCTGAGCGCCGTCGTGCTGGCAACCAATAACGAGCCGATGACCTTTACCGAACGCAACGGGGGAATTGCTCGCCGCCGGGTGATATTCCCTTTTAACAACCCGGTATCAGAGGCAGATAAAGACCCGGATCTCACAGCAAAAATCAGGTCAGAAATCCCGGTAATTATCCGCCACCTGCTGGCCACATTTGCAGACCAGAACAAAGCGAAGACTCTTTTAATTGAGCAGCGTGATTCTCAAGAGGCGCTGGACGTTAAACGCGGTACTGACCCGGTGATAGACATGTGCGCGGCTTTGTACTTCATGAATGAGCCAAAGGGTTTGATGATGGGCGGTGGTTCCTGGGCTGGCCAGCCAGAGCCGAGGGCATATCTCTATCATCTGTATCTGGCATTCCTGGAATATCACGGGCTGGGTAAACCGCTGTCTGTGGAGAAGTTTTCACGGGCCATGAAGAACTCCGCGAAGGAATACCGAAGCCAGTATCTTACAAGGAAAGTCAGGGGGCGCACCCAGACCAACCTCAGCATAACGGAACTGGCAGAGGAATTTATCCCCCGCGCCTACGGGGCTGATATTCCAGAAACCCCATAGTGAAACTTTTTTAGGGTGATTTACGTCTACACCTCTACCAAATGTGCTTTCAGGCCAGTGATAGCAAGGGATACAGGCAGGTAGACGTATATATATTTACCTCTACCTTACGTCTACATACCTCTACTTTAGAAATGGCTGTATAAATAATCAGGGTAGACGTAAGTAGAGGTAAGGTAGACGTACAAAATGAAACCTCTACCCGGCTGAAAGCCGCATGGTTGCTGACCTTGAGCGATTTTTAATGGTAAAGGTAGACGGGTAGACCGACAACACCCCCAAAAAGATTTGCAGGGGGGTATCCAGAATGATGAATAGAGGAAAAATGAAAAAATTCGCTGAGTGCCAGGGGAGACCATCGCTGCTCATTCCGGGCGATCATTTAGAATACTGCGACAGGTTTAAGTATCCGGTGATTATTGTATGGAAACGTGTCAAATATGCCGATGTAACCTGGCTGAACGAGCCGTTTCAGGTATCACATAGAGAACTGTTTCACCGCGATGACTTCCGGCAGGACTTAGAGGAAAGAGCAGAAGTTATCTACCTGCGATATGCCACACCGAAGACAGCCAGAGCCATTACTTACTCGTTTATTACCCTGTACGAACTTGAGCAGCATTCAGCTTTAGAGGCCGCAGAGGCATTATTTGATATGACGATTGCAATCATTCGTGAATATGAATCTGCAGGAGCGAAACAATGACAGCACAGATATCAGCATACGGGCGGCTGGTGGCCGACCCGCAAACCAGAACGACGAACAGCGGCACCAGCATGGCAATGGCTCGAATGGCGGTATCACTGCCATGCAATGCGGCAGAGTCTGGAGAGGCTACTTTTTGGCTGGGCGTCATTGCCTTTGGGAAGCAGGCCGATGCGCTGGCCAAGCACCAGAAAGGCGATCTCGTCAGCGTGGCGGGCAATATGCAGATCAATCAGTGGACGGGCCAGGATGGCGGCACCCAGCAGGGTTACCAGGTACTGGCCGACAGTGTGATCAGCGCCAGAACAGCCCGCCCCGGAGGCAGACAGGGGCAGCAGGGGCAAGCAACAGACGCGCTACGGCGTGCGCAGCAGCAACCGGCCCCGCCGGGCTATGAGGACTACGACCAGACACCACCATTTGATGACAACATACCGCTCTGAGGGGGATCGCAACATGGTAAACGACAGCAAGGCAGAAGCACTTGAAGCTAAGGGGTTGTATCGCCGGGCCGCTACCCGCTGGATGGAGGTGATGAATCATTGTGCCGAAGATGAGGCCCGGGATTGGGTGCGGCGGCGCATGGATGAATGTCTCCAGAAGGTGCGCCGCCCACCAGCCCGTGTAGAAGATTTCGGTGGGCTTCACAAGGCAGTGAAGGAGACGCAGCACCGCATGGGGATAGCGCAGCCGAATGGCGAGGCGTTCAGGTTAAAGGGGAAGGCTATTTAAACAGTGAAAATTGAGTTTTAAGCCGGCTTGCGGTGGTGGTTTCCCGTTCGATCAAACACTGGTAGGCTACATTCATCTTTACTTTGGGGGATAGGGATATGAGAAAGGCGATGGCATGTTTTGCATTGCTGTTTTTAATTGCTGGATGCGATGAAAGCAGCAAAACAATCATAACTGATGGGGCTGATACCGCGATAAAGATGTTTAAATCCGAAATGAATGAGGGTGATCACCCTCCGTTTATTTATAAGAACCTTGCTTTCAAACCGGACCACCAAAACTCAAGCGAAGTGTTAAGTGGCTGGGTTTGCGGGGATGGGAGCATGGTACGCGACACGAAAACCTATGATTTCAAGTTTAGAGGTCATGTCATAAAAACAAACGGAGTTTCTTATGTAGGTGATCTTGCGGCCCTACTCTCTGATACAGAAATGGCTGAATATGACATTCTGTACAATAAATACTGTAAGTAAGAAAACAAAGCGAATAGTTGATTAAGCCCCGTACCGACGGGGTTTTTTTTATGCCTATGCATCAATAAAAGTGGTCGTAACCACAAAGTTGTCGTTTCATTTTTTGCAATGTATTTGATGAGTGTTGATAAAATTGCAAGTATAATTACTGTATAAATATCAGGAGGTACGCAATGGCAACACCATCCGTAAAACCCGTTCTTCTCAGCATGGAACAGATCGAGAAACTCCGTACGCTGCAGGAAAATGAACGGAAGAAATCACCGCTGGGCATTGCTCCCACCATCCACGTTATCGCGCGTCAGTTGATGGAACGCGCTTTAAGCACACAAATGGAGGCGTAATGGAACAACTACAACGACTGGCAGAGGCTATCGCTGAAACCTACATCCGCGATCTGCGCCGGGAAACTGGAGATAATGTCATTACCGTTGATGGCGTCAGCGGCAATGTTGAAACGCACCTTTTAGCCGCGGGGCTGGTGGATAACTCAGTTTCAGCAGCCAAAAACCAATACGGGGCGACATTTGAACGTGAAGCGTATCAAATGTTACTGCGGTTAATTTCTCTCGATGGCCCGGAGTATCGACTGACTGAGCATGGTGCTTACGTCATCACCTTCATGACGACTCAGGCTTTAAAAAAACAGTCTTCCACGACAGTACATTGAGGTGCGTATGAGTAATAATTTTGGTAATTATTACATTGAAATTGACGCTGATGTCTTACCGTTCCTCAAGGGGATGGACAAGGTACAGAGCACTCTTGATGCTCTTTCGGCTGATTCGAAAAATGGCAGTAAAGCCTTTGATAATTTGAGCTCGTCCGCATCGAGTGCCGGAACCTCATTTAATGAACTTGCTGGCTATGCCCGCTCAATGGATAGCTCTCTAAAATCGCTTAACACCAATGTGAACGCGATCACCAGGGCCATGCAAAATGCCGGGACGAGTACCGCAGGCGTAGGTTCGGAATTCACCAGAGCGGAAGCGATACTTGAAAGCCTTGGCAACCAGTTGGCCGTCCTGGATGAGGCGCAGGAAAATGGCGCGCGTAGTGCTGCTGTGCTAGCGGCGCAGTTGCGTGCCGGCTCGAAAGCCACAGATGAAGAAAAGCAGAAGATTGGCGAATTGACTGGTCGGCTCTACGACATGAAGACTGGCGTCGATACCGGCTCGAAAAGTCACGGCACCTGGAAAAACAGCATGCAGCAGGCTGGTTATCAGGTACAGGATTTTATCATTCAGGTGCAAGGTGGGCAGTCGGCTTTAGTTGCTTTTGCCCAGCAGGGATCGCAATTAGCTGGGGCATTTGGTGCTGGCGGCGCAGTGATTGGGGCTGTAATTGCCCTTAGTTCGGTTGTGGCTGGCGCGCTTATTACGTCTCTTAATGGCGGAAAAAACGCCATAGATTCACTGAGAGATGCCGCTGAAACGATGGATAAGGTGATCACCATTTCGCAAAACGGCGTGGCCGCACTTTCCGACAAATATGCTTATCTGGCGAAAACCAACGCCGAAGTCGCAACGTTGATGCGAAATCAGGCTCTACTGGAATATAACGAGGCGATTAACAAAATACCTAAAGCTATCAGTGATGCTTCGAGCTCTCTGCTTTCGTTTGGCGATAAGGCTATATCAGCATTCGCCGGTGGATTTGCTTCTGTCGAAGGGTTCAATGATCGTCTTTCAGCACTAGAAATCACCACGGATAACTACTCTGAGGCAATTAATCAGGCATATGGAGCTGGACAGGTTTTCCAGGCAACGGCGAACAGCATCGGCAACACAGTCGGAGCCGTAGCGGGAAAATTCGGTATTACAGAACAGAAAGCTTTTGAACTCAGCAAGCAGCTTTCTGACATCGCAAAAAATCCATCCCCGGAAGCGCTACAGCGATTGGCGACGGAACTTCAGAAAACCAGAGAGTCAACTGATACAGCCACTCCTGCTTTAACGGAATTTATCGGAAAGCTCGTTTTATTATCCAAAGAGTCGGCAATTGCTAAGGGAAATTATAAATCCCTCAAAGATGAAATGGATAACTCAACGTCTGGACAGAAGAACCTCATCAAACAATCTGAACGCAGTCTGGAGCTGTCAAAATTACAGGGGGAGGCTCGTGCACGGCTTCAGGCTCAGTTTGCTGCGGAGGATGCCGGGTTTGACAAAAACGACCCTCGCGTAGCCCGCATGAAAGATGAGGCGGCCGCAACTTACCGTAACACCCTGGCTCAGAAGGATCTCAAGTCGCAGCAGACTGCGGGCGCTACAGCAGCAGAGTCTATCGCCCAGAAGTTGGCTAATTTGAAGCAGCAGGCAGAGTTAGCCGCCGGCTCAACACAGGAGCTTAGCCGCGAATCAGCGATGCTGCGAGCCGAGCAATCACTAGGCAAATCAGCCTCAGCCGATCAGATACAGCAGGCCAGAACCTACGCTGCCGCCGTATGGGATACTACGGCAGCATTGAAGGCGCGCAATGCCGTACCAGAGCTTAAAGAGAACGCTGACTATACAGCCCAGAAATCGCAACTTGAGATGATTAAGGGCGCCAAAGACGCGCAGGGAAATTTGATTATCTCGCAGAAGCAATACAACCAGGCTTCTGAGCAATTAGAGCAGCAGCACCAGGTTAATCTGGCGAAAATTCGAGCCGGGCAGGTTGTGACACCCCAGCAGCAGGCCCAGGGGGAGATTGACCCGGTACAGCGTCTCGCCAACCAGCACGCCCAGGAGCTGGCGCTTATCCAGCAGTTTGAAACCCAAAAAGGGGCGCTCACAACTAACGGTCTTGCGTTGATGAACGCAGCCAATACGCAATATGAGCAGGCGAGGATTGCCGCACAGTGGGAGATATTCCGCAACCAAAGCACAACAAATGAGTTGATGGCCTCGGCGGTTGATGGGTTCGCCAGTCAGGCGGCTAACTCGTTAACAGGCCTGATTGATGGAACACAAAGCGCTTCGGAAGCGTTCCGAAATTTGGGGAGCGCGATCGCAAATAGTGTTGTTCAGGCGTTGGTAGAGGTGGGAGTCCAGTATCTGAAAAATGCTGCGATGGCGATGGTCGCCGATGAAATGACATCAAGGTCATCTCAAAAGGCTGGCGTTCAAACCGCCGCCGCTTGGGCTCCTGCCGCTGCCGCCGCATCTGTCGCTACTTTTGGCGGTGCTGCTATTGCCGGTATTGCGGGCATGGTAGCAGCGTTCGCTATCGGTGCCGCGCTGGCCGGTAAACGCAAAAATGGTGGGACAGTAGGCGCTGGTGGGGCGTACCAGGTTGGCGAAGGGAATATGCCTGAACTCCTGCAGACCAAGAACGGGTTAATTATGATACCTGGTGACAAAGGCCGGGTGTTCAGCAATAAGGATGTTACCGGTAGTTCTCCGACGATCCAGAAGGCGTCTACGGGTAAAGAATACCTACCTGCTTCATCAGCATCATCCAGTCAATCGGGAGATAGTTCTAAGCGGCCGATACAGGTAAATATCCAGCTGATAGATCAGACAACCGGCAGCCAGCACAACATCACTGGCACTGACGCTTTCCAGCAAGGTGACGTGGTAACAGTTACTGGATTTCTCAATGACGTGGATACAGGCGGCCCAATGTCCACAGCGATCGCAGATGCGCACGGGCTTAGACGGCAGGCAAGGGGCGCCTTTTAATGTGCCCTAAGGGGGGAGGTAAACCCTCTCCCCCATGCTTTACAGGACTGCCAGTTTAAGAGCATTTTCACCCGTCGGAAATAAGAACTTTTTTCGCGTGAACGCAGCCAGTAAACAACCTACCCCATGAGAGGGTGACAAAAGTTGACATCGAAAGGCGATCCCGTGACCAACGACGAAAAGAGAAAACTATACCGTGCGTGGGCTGATGATATCGGCGGCGGAACACCTTTCCCGGACGCCTGCAGGGATATGACGTGCGGAGCGACGACGAGGAAAGGGACACCCTGCAAAATGACAGCCCTGTATGCTTCTGGCCGCTGTAAGTTACACGGAGGCATGAGTACCGGCGCAAAGACACCAGAAGGCAAGGCGCGGCAGTTAGAGGGGCTCCGCCGCTGGCTGGAGAGAAAGCGGCGGGCCACCAGCCAGGGTGACAATACGCAGTAAGGTTCGCGCTGATGGTACGCAGTACGCAGAAAGGTACGCAGCAAAAAGAAGGTTTTTTCAGTGCGTACTTGTTTAAGTGTGTTCTGCGCGTGGCGATGTAAGTCAATGATTAGGCTTAATTATAGCGAAGAGCGATAATCGTGGTAGCGAATATGGGCATTAAAGGCAGGGGCATGAACAATATTCGGCGCAACATCAATGCGCTGGTGAGGGACATCACCGGGCGGCGCTTACCGCGTGCAATGACAGCCGCCTTGCATGAAGGTGGGCTCGTAGCAGCAATCTATACGCCAGTTGATACCAGCACCCTGATTAACTCGCAGTTTAAAGAGGTTATCACCAACGGAACGCGCATCACTGGCCGCATCGGATATTCAGCGAATTACGCAATCTATGTCGCAGATCCGAATATCCCGCAGAAGTTCACCCTCCCCAGGGCCAGGAAGGAGTTTTTGCAGCATGGTGTTGCTGATGCAAAACCGCAGATGGAGGCAGCTTTCCTGCGAGAATTATCAAAACGCTGATTGCGGAGAAAACGAAACCGCTTACCCCATGAGTGGTTAACAATTATTAAGGTTACAGCAGCGATTATTAGGCCGTATCCTCAGTAACCAATTGTGCAGAACTCATATGATTTCGTATTCATTTGCGGATTTTTTTAGCGGAGATCTGAGCCAATGAGAGAGCAGACGCGGGTTTACACCTCTGCGCTACCACGAATTAACCTCCAGTTTCTGGCAAATCTGCAAAGCAGGCTGGTGGATTCGAGCCCGAAAACACACATTTTTTGTGATACCGAGAGCGGAAGGGTGTACTTCTCGATGGTCTCTGGTGGCTACAGCGCGACAATCAACGGGGTAACGCGGGTTATTGGCATCACGATCACCCGGGTAGGTTTTGGCTATCGGCGATGGTACATTTGCCCGCATTGTGGTGGCCGGGTTGCGAAATTATTTATTGGCCGGAAGGATGTAGGGTGTCGTAAATGCTGGAGCCTTCACTATGCCAGCCAGAGTGAAGATGAGATCGCTCGCTTACGGCGCAGTGTGTGGAAGCAGAGGCATGATATATGGGGGGATGATTACCCACCCGCGGGCAGCCTGCTAAATAGCCCGCTCAAGTTTCCGAAGCCTGCCGGCATGAGATGGGATACCTTCGAGAAAAAGCGCTCTCGACTGCTAAAGACTGAATCAGCTTACTGGCGGCTGAAAGAACCGAGGGACGCTAAAGGGTTTGCTCGGGTGATACGCAAAGTGGAGGCGTCAATTCGGTCATTTGAACGGGCATCGAAAAAGGCTACCCCATGAGCACGCTAAGATTGCCCTAACGCTTACCCCATGATCACGGCACGATAAAGAGCGCCACCGCCGCAGGTTGAGCGCACAAGCCTACCAGTGGAAGAAGCCAGCGCCGCGCAGGTAGATACGGGATTATTCCGCATGTAACTTATGCTTATTAAGCAAATTACCTTTATTCACCTTTACAGAATTGTGAGTGCGTCAGTATCGTTATCCTTCCGATTCGCATTTATTCAGGATTTGCATGTACCAGCTAAAGATAACCATCCGAGACAGCAAACCACCAATATGGCGGCGTGTGCTGGTTCCAGAGCAAATCCCCTTTAGTGAACTTCACGCGGTGATCCAGTTGGCTTTTGGCTGGAATGACGAACATCTGTATATGTTCGAGAAAGGCCGTAAAGGTGATCTAGGTAGCGAGTATCGCGTATGGGGTGAGGGTGAAAGCATGGATAATGCGGCAATCACGCCACTATGGGCGGCGATCCAGAATGAGGGTGACAAGCTGGTTTACACGTATGACTTTGGCGACTGGTGGGATTGCCTTATTGTGCTGGAGAAGCAAACACATGATACCAGCATCCAGCCTGTTAGCTGTTTGCGTGGGAGGGGGACTACCCCGGCGGAAAATTCGGGGGGATTGCATGGTTACAATGAATTGCTCTTACAGGCCAGAGAATCTGATAATCCTGAACAGGCCGAGATACGCAATTTCCTTATGCTGGATATTGAACGCCGGGTTTACGACCTGAACAGCATTAACGACAGATTGCAGGCTCTTAACTGACCCGCCAGCATTCCCCATCAATCGCTTTATCAGCGCCGCCATTATCGCGCACAACGGCACACTGTCCGGGTAAACCGTAGCGCACGACCGTTGCGCTAGTCTCACCGCCGCTTTTTATCTGCCGGGATTCGTACACTGTCACCCGCTCAAGCAACCCACCAGCAACCATACTTTCAAGAGTTCGCCGGGTTGATTCTAGCTGGTGGCGCTTATCGAACGACGCCATGCCATGAAGAAGGTAGGCCACGCCCGACACATCGAACGGCGGCGTACCAATCTCACCCGTCACCCATTCGAGGTTATCCGGCTCAAAGTAGCTGAGTATCTCTTTTTTGCGGCTGGTCATTCTCATGGCTGGGGGATTCCTTATTGTGGGATAGATGTATCATACAATAAGAATGGTAACGGCAAGATTGCGACGATGCTCAAGTTTGCGTGAAAGAGGGGAGCACATTCTAAAATCATGTACACATGGGTGTGCACAAAATAATTATCAAACTTTAAATTTACATATAAAACAATGTACTTATGGGTTTTATTGTCTTTCACATCAAGAAAAGCAAATAATCATTAAACCCGCTTCGGCGGGTTTTTTTGTGGCCGCCATGCCGGTAAATGTCAAAACCATCCGCCATAATCCCGCGATACTTCGCCGGGAACAGATCGGCTCAGGGGTGGACTAAACATGCAAATTGGATTTATCGGCCTCGGCGCGGTGGTGGAAACCGCCTATTTACCCGCGCTGCGTCGCCTCGGATACCGTATTGACAGCTGCCAGGGCTATGACCTGGACAGCAGCAGAGCGCTGCCGGGGATCCAGCGCTGCAGTTCGCTGTCGGCGCTGCTGGCCAAACCCTTGGATACGCTCTTCATCACCACGTCATCCCTCCAGCACCTGCCCGTGCTGGAGAGGGCGTTAGCCAGCGCCATTCCCCGCATCGTGGTGGAGAAACCGATAGTGGCCAACCTTGAGCAGGCCGCGCGGCTGCGGGCGCTGCTGGCGCCGGCGGGGGAGGCCGGTCGGGTGCTGGCCCTCGACCACTGGATGGCGCGTGGGTTAGCCCTGAACGCTCTTGCTCCGCCGTGGCAGGCGGAAGAGGAGGCCAGAGGCCTGCCGCCGCCGCACCTTTCAGCGCAGGATATCGCCTGGATAGAAGGCTATTTGCAGGAGCCAAGCGGCTTTAACGCTGCCGGAGAACCGGTCGCGCTTAACTTTGCCACCGGCGAGCTGGATACCCGGCGGCTGCGTCATCCTGACGGCGTGATCCTCGATATCGGTACCCATGTCCTGGCGATGCTGCGGGAAACGCTGCTCGGCTGCGGAGGCGATGTGACGCTGGACCTCGCCGTTCGGGCGACGAAAGACCGTCTCGGCCGAGATATTGCTCATGGGGATACGGTCACTGCCGAGGGAGAAGCGCATCTGCAGGGACGCCTGGGCGATATCCCGCTGAATATCTGGCTTAACAAATATGCCGGTCCCGCGGGCGGGCAAAAGGGAATGCGGATAGGGCTACGGGACGGGCGACTGCTTGCCCTCGATCGCGCCCCTGATGGCGAGGTGGCGACGCTACAGGACGGCGAGCGGATCCAGCGCTGGACCCGGCCCGGAGCGATCTATGCGCACTGTCTCGATGAGCAGATCCTTGGCGCGGAGAATGTGTTTACCCGGGCGCCCGAAAGCGTGGCCGGGCTGACGCGGCGTCGGCTTGAGGAAGTGGAATGGCTGCTCAGGTTGCAGCAGCAATTACGCGGCCCTCATTAAACCCGGAACATGATAAAATAGGTGCAGATAAACGTTGAAAGGAATGGTTATGGAACTTGATTGCCCTCTGTGCCACGCGCCGTTAGATGTCAAAGGCAGCAGCGCACATTGCGCTCAGTGCGAAAGGGTATTTGCCCTTGAGGCGCGCTGCCCGGAATGCCACCAGCCGCTGGAGGTGCTGAAGGCGTGCGGCGCGGTGGATTACTTTTGCCAGCACGGGCACGGCCTGATCTCGAAAAAACGGGTGGAGTTTATTCCGCTGGTTTAGGCGGCGATGGCTTTCTGGCCCGTGTTTTTTTCACCGGCGCAATCTGCCTCACTTCACTTTCGACCCAGCCGTCTTTCAGGCGGGTGGTGAGCAGATCGCCGGTTTTGACCTGTTTTGTCTGCTTCAACACCGTGCCGTCGCTCACCGAAGTGACGCTATAGCCGCGCGCCAGGGTGGCTAAGGGACTCACCGCCTCCAGATGGGTCACCGCGTGCCCAAACCGTTCACGCCGCTCGCTGAGGCGGCTACGCATCGTTTCCGCCAGCCGGTATTCCAGCTGCTGGACGCGCGATTGCGCCCGGTGGATACGCGGCTGCGGGTTATAGTGATTCAGGCGCTGAACAGTGCGCTTTTGCCGCTGCTCGGCGCGTTTAAGCTGCGATTCCACGGCGATGCGCATCCGCTGGCGCAGGCGTTCCAGTGCGGTCTGCTGGCGGGCCAGCCGCAGCTGCGGGTGCTGCTGCTGCAGACGATGGAACAACTGGGTAAAACGGCGCTGGCGACTGGCGAGGAAATAGTCCATCGCCATCTCCAGCCGCTGCTGCCCGGCCTGTAGCTGGCGCAGCAGCTCCTGCTGATTACGGCTGACGATCTCCGCGGCGGCAGAAGGGGTCGGCGCTCGCAGGTCGGCAACAAAATCAGCGATAGTGACGTCGGTTTCATGGCCGACGGCGCTGACGATAGGGATCTGGCTGGCGAAGATAGCGCGCGCCACCCGCTCATCGTTAAAACTCCACAGATCCTCCAGCGAACCACCGCCGCGTCCGACAATCAGCACGTCACACTCCTGACGCGCGTTCGCCAGCGCGATGGCGCGCACAATCTGCCCGGGGGCATCGTCACCCTGAACTGCGGTCGGGTAGACGATCACCGGCAGCCCGGGGTCGCGGCGTCTGAGGACATGAAGAATATCGTGCAGCGCGGCGCCGGTTTTCGAGGTGATGACCCCGACGCAGCGGGCGGGGGAGGGGAGCGCCTGCTTATGTTTTTGATCGAACAGCCCTTCCGCGGTTAACTGCGCTTTCAGCTGCTCATACTTCTGCTGCAGCAACCCTTCGCCGGCGGGCTGCATGCTTTCGACGATAATCTGGTAGTCGCCGCGCGGCTCATACAGGGTGATGTTGGCGCGAACCAGCACCTGCTGCCCATGCTGTGGGCGAAACGTGACCCGGCGGTTGCTGTTGCGGAACATCGCGCAGCGCACCTGGGCGTTATCGTCTTTTAAGGTGAAGTACCAGTGGCCGGAAGAAGGCTGGCTGAAGTTAGAGATCTCGCCGCTGATCCAGACCTGGCCCATTTCGCGCTCAAGCAGCAGACGCACCGTCTGATTGAGGCGGCTAACGGTAAAAATTGCGGGGGATTGAGAGGGTAACATGTGAGCAAGATCAAACTTTAAATCAGCAGGTTATTCAGTCGATAGTAACGCGCTCAGAGGGGATGGCAAGTATTATTTGCAAAAAAGGGTAGATGCAATCGGTTACGCTCTGTATAATGCCACGGCAATATTTATCCACCCTGGTCGAGATATTGCCCATGCTACGTATCGCTAAAGAAGCCCTGACGTTTGACGACGTCCTCCTCGTTCCCGCTCATTCTACCGTTCTGCCGAATACAGCCGATCTCAGCACTCAGCTGACGAAAACCATTCGTCTGAATATTCCTATGCTCTCCGCAGCCATGGATACCGTAACGGAAGCGCGTCTGGCTATTGCCCTGGCACAGGAAGGCGGCATCGGCTTTATTCACAAAAACATGTCCATCGAGCGCCAGGCGGAAGAAGTTCGCCGCGTGAAGAAACATGAGTCCGGCGTGGTCACCGACCCGCAGACCGTTCTGCCGACCACCACCCTGCGTGAAGTGAAAGAGCTGACCGAGCGTAACGGCTTCGCCGGCTACCCGGTGGTTACCGAAGAGAACGAGCTGGTCGGTATCATCACTGGCCGCGACGTGCGTTTCGTCACCGATCTGAACCAGCCGGTCAGCGTCTACATGACCCCGAAAGAGCGTCTGGTTACCGTTCGTGAAGGCGAAAGCCGTGAAGTGGTCTTTGCGAAGATGCACGAAAAACGCGTTGAGAAGGCGCTGGTTGTGGATGAGAGCTTCCACCTGCGCGGGATGATCACCGTAAAAGACTTCCAGAAAGCGGAACGTAAACCGAATGCCTGTAAAGATGAGCAGGGCCGTCTGCGCGTAGGCGCTGCGGTCGGCGCCGGCGCGGGCAACGAAGAGCGTGTTGATGCGCTGGTGGCTGCGGGCGTTGACGTCCTGCTGATCGACTCCTCTCATGGCCACTCCGAAGGCGTTCTGCAACGTATTCGTGAAACGCGCGCGAAATACCCGGACCTGCAGATCATCGGCGGCAACGTCGCCACTGGCGCAGGCGCGCGTGCGCTGGCGGAAGCCGGCTGCAGCGCGGTGAAAGTGGGCATCGGCCCGGGCTCCATCTGTACTACCCGTATCGTGACCGGCGTAGGTGTGCCGCAGATCACCGCCGTTTCCGACGCGGTGGAAGCGCTGGAAGGCACCGGTATTCCGGTTATCGCCGACGGCGGTATCCGTTTCTCCGGCGACATCGCTAAAGCGATCGCGGCCGGTGCGGCGGCAGTGATGGTCGGCTCCATGCTGGCCGGTACCGAAGAATCCCCGGGCGAAATCGAACTCTACCAGGGGCGCTCTTACAAATCCTATCGCGGGATGGGCTCCCTCGGCGCGATGTCGAAAGGCTCCTCTGACCGCTACTTCCAGAGCGATAACGCCGCTGACAAACTGGTGCCGGAAGGTATCGAAGGCCGCGTGGCCTATAAAGGCCGCCTGAAAGAGATCATTCACCAGCAGATGGGCGGCCTGCGCTCCTGTATGGGGCTGACCGGCTGTGGTACCATTGACCTGCTGCGTACCAAAGCTGAATTCGTACGCATCAGCGGTGCGGGCATTCAGGAAAGCCACGTTCACGACGTGACCATCACCAAAGAGTCCCCGAACTACCGTCTGGGCTCCTGATTTCTTCGCCCGACCTTGCGTCGGGCGATTTATTTACTCTGTTTCACTTGCCTCGGAATTAGCGTCAATGACGGAAAACATTCATAAACATCGCATTCTCATTCTCGACTTCGGGTCACAGTATACTCAGCTGGTGGCGCGTCGCGTGCGTGAGCTGGGCGTCTACTGTGAGCTGTGGGCATGGGATGTCACGGAAGCACAGATCCGCGAATTTAATCCAAGCGGCATCATTCTTTCCGGCGGCCCGGAAAGCACCACCGAAGAGAACAGCCCGCGCGCGCCGCAGTATGTGTTCGAAGCCGGCGTGCCGGTATTTGGCGTCTGCTACGGTATGCAGACCATGGCGATGCAGTTGGGCGGCCATGTAGAAGGCTCTAACGAGCGTGAGTTTGGCTACGCGCAGGTTGAAGTGGTTAACGACAGCGCGCTGGTGCGCGGTATCGAAGACTCTCTGACCGCGGACGGCAAACCGTTGCTGGACGTGTGGATGAGCCACGGCGACAAAGTCACCGCCATCCCGTCTGACTTCGTCACCGTCGCCAGCACCGACAACTGCCCGTTCGCCATTATGGCTAACGAAGAAAAACGCTTCTACGGCGTGCAGTTCCACCCGGAAGTGACCCATACCCGTCAGGGGATGCGTATGCTGGAGCGCTTCGTGCGCGATATCTGCCAGTGCGAAGCCCTGTGGACCCCGGCGAAAATCATCGACGACGCCGTTGAGCGTATCCGCCAGCAGGTTGGCGATGACAAAGTGATCCTCGGCCTCTCCGGCGGCGTGGACTCTTCGGTGACCGCGATGCTGCTGCACCGCGCCATCGGCAAAAACCTGACCTGCGTATTCGTGGATAACGGACTCCTGCGTCTGAACGAAGCCCAGCAGGTGATGGACATGTTCGGCGACCACTTTGGCCTGAACATTGTTCACGTCGAAGGCGAGCAGCGCTTCCTCGACGCGCTGAAAGGCGAGAACGATCCGGAAGCGAAACGTAAGATTATCGGCCGCGTCTTCGTGGAAGTGTTCGACGAAGAAGCGCTGAAGCTGGACGACGTCAAATGGCTGGCGCAGGGCACCATCTACCCTGACGTTATCGAATCTGCCGCTTCCGCTACCGGTAAAGCGCACGTCATCAAATCTCACCACAACGTGGGCGGCCTGCCGAAAGAGATGAAGATGGGGCTGGTTGAGCCGCTGCGCGAGCTGTTCAAAGACGAAGTGCGTAAGATCGGTCTGGAGCTGGGTCTGCCGTACGATATGCTCTACCGTCATCCGTTCCCGGGTCCGGGCCTCGGCGTGCGCGTGCTGGGCGAAGTGAAGAAAGAGTACTGCGACCTGCTGCGTCGCGCCGACGCTATCTTCATCGAAGAGCTGCACAAAGCTGACCTGTACAACAAAGTGAGCCAGGCGTTCACCGTGTTCCTGCCGGTTCGCTCCGTCGGCGTGATGGGCGATGGCCGTAAATACGACTGGGTGGTTTCCCTGCGTGCGGTGGAAACCATCGACTTCATGACCGCGCACTGGGCGCACCTGCCGTATGATTTCCTCGGCCGCGTCTCTAACCGCATTATCAATGAAGTGAACGGTATCTCCCGCGTGGTGTATGACATCAGCGGTAAGCCGCCAGCAACGATCGAGTGGGAATGATTAACGGCTACCTTATAGCTAATCATATCTACTCAAATTGAAATGCAACCCTCTGTTTTTACAGAGGGTTTTTCTTTATATCACATCAACACTATTCACTCTATCTCACATTTTTTGACGGTATACCTGACGGTATTACCATTACGGTATACTCTCGTACCGTCAGAAAAATGATGCATCACGGGTGAAATGTGCTTACCGATACCAAACTCAAAAACCTGAAACCGCAGAGCAAAATGTACAAGGTCTCCGATCGCGACGGTCTATACGTAGCCGTGCTGATCTCAGGCACCATCTCGTTTCGTTACGATTACCGCATCAACGGCCGCCGGGAGACGCTGGTTATCGGTCAGTATGGTCGTGACGGTATCACGCTGGCTGAAGCCAGGGATGAACTGATAGCGGCTAAAAAGCTGCTGAACGCAGGCCAGTCGCCGGCTGCGGCGAAGCGTGACGGTATCAAACGGATCCGCGGCGCCGAAACATTTACGGTACATACCGACGCCTACATGAAACATGTGGTCCTGGCCGACAGCACGCGGTCTATGAAGCAATCAGTAATCGACCGGGATATTTTGCCTGTTCTCGGAAACAAAATGATGTCCGAGATAACGACCCCTATGGTGCGTGATCTTTGCGATCGCATAGTCGAGCGCGGCGGACGTGCGACGGCGGTGCAGGCGCGTGAAATCATCAGCAGCGTTTACCGGTACGCCAATGACCGCGGGCACGGGTTATTCAACCCGGCCGCAGATATCAAACCTTCGGCGATCGCCATGTTTAAACCGCGTGACCGTTGCCTGCAGCCGGAAGAAATCGGCGTGCTGTTCAGGTCGCTCGACACCGTCAGCACGTTGCCAACCTTAAAACTGGCTGTGAAGCTCATCCTGATCACGATGGTACGCAAAACCGAGTTCATCATGGCGACGTGGAAAGAGGTGGATTTCAGCAAAGGAACCTGGACGATCCCATCTGACAGGATGAAGGGGAGCCGGTCACACGTCATCTACCTTCCGCCTCAGGCGCAGGATCTGATGGTAGGCCTGCAGATGTGTGCCGGCGGGAGTGACTATCTTCTGCCCGGGCGCTACAGCACCAGTAAGCCGTTATCCAATGCTGCTCTGAACTCAGTCATCGATCGCGCGGTTGCTGCGGCAGCGGATGCCGGGGAGAGCCTGCAACCTCTAACAGTGCACGACCTGCGGCGCACAGCGAGCACGCTTTTGCATGAAGCGGGATTCCCGTCAGACTGGATAGAGAAGGCGCTAGCGCATGAACAGAAGGGCGTGAGGGCGGTTTACAACAAGGCCGAGTATTCCCGGCAGCGGGCCTACATGCTGCAGCAGTGGGCAAATATGGTTGATGCATGGATAAACGGGGAGCATTACGACCTGGTGCCGTTCTCCCCGTCTGCATTTGAAAAGTGGATGAATGAACAATAGTCCGCCCGGAGGCGGCTCATTGTGTCGCCTTCGAAGAATTTTCAAAGAGTCCGCGCAGGAACTTAACCATCGCGTTTGCAGAATCCCGCTGTTCACGGTAGCGCGCCGCTTCTCTCTGCAGGTTAATGATCTCACCATTCCTCTGGTTGATAATGGCGCGCGCCTCTTCGAGTTGTCGTATCAGCGAGGCCTCTTCGGCAATGTTCATGCGGCCTCCGTCTTCACTACCGGCACTGCGCAGCCTGGCAGCAACTCAACCGCCGGCGCTGTGCACTGGTTGCCCCACACGTCGAAACCGTGAGACGACTGGCGGGCAAAGAGCTCAATGCGCGGGACATCGCCAAGCAGCTGCACCAGTTTCTCGCGGATAACGTCCGGTTTGCGCGAGTTCTCCAGGCGCGGTGCCGTAACATGCTGGCAGATCGACTTATCGATTCGCTTGGGTAGCTTTCCTTTCACCGCAAACAGACAGTC
>NZ_JAIJYL010000018.1:0-104366 GCF_019753495.1 Klebsiella sp. TF21-TM
CGGTCTGGGGGGAAAGCCGAAGGTAGGCTAGGGAAAGCCTCACCCCCCCCCCGCAAAAAAGAAGGGAGGGCTGGTTGCACCCCCCACCTCTCCTTTTTTATCGGCGTCTGCGCGTCACGTTAGTCGTGGCGCGGATATTCCGGGGTGTTGATCCAGGCGTGGTCCTCTTCCCAGGTGAACAGCCATTTCCGATCCGGTCCGGCCATGACGTTCAGATAGTAGCTGTCGTAACCGGCAATTGCCGCCACCGGATGGTAACCGCGCGGCACCATCACCACATCGTGGTTATAGGGCGCCATGCAGGCGTCCAGGCTGCGGTCGTCGGTGTAGACCCGCTGGAAGGCAAAGCCCTGCGGCGGATCGAAGCGGTGATAGTAGGTCTCTTCCAGCTGCGTCTCTTTGCCCGGCTGGGCGGTATCGTGCTTATGCGACGGCCACGAGCTGGTGGCCCCTTCGTCGGTGTAGACCTCGACTACCAGCAGGCAATCCGCCTCGGCGCTGTCCGGCAGAATATTATGCACCCGGCGCTGGTTGCGCCCTTTCCCGCGGTGCTCCACGCCGACGTCTTCCGGCCGAATCAGGCGTGCCGGGAAGCTGCCTTTGCCCGGCGCGCTGCACACCGCCAGCTCCAGATCGGAATCGGCGGTCACCTCGACCCGATCCTGCGGCGGCACGTATACCGACCACGGCGGGGTACGTTCAAACGGCGACATCCGTTTACCGAGATTCGGGAAATCGGCCTGCTGCGTTTTCACCGACGCCAGGCCAGCGACCAGCACCAGGCACAGCTCGCGATCGCCGCTCTCCAGCGTCACAGTCTGCCCTTTTTTCAACATCCAGACATCGAAGCCGATATAGCGCCAACCGGCGCTTTGCGGCGTAATGTGCTGGATCTGTCCCTCTTTTCGCGATTTAGCCAGTAACGACATGGCGCTCTCCTTCGCCGATTAACCTAACGTCGGCATGCTGAATTCAGATACGGTCTGCTGCCCTGCCGGCCAGCGTACGGTGGTGGTCTTCATACGCGTGTAGAAGCGCACGCCGTCCGGCCCGTGGACGTTCAGCGCGCCAAACACTGAGCGCTTCCAGCCGCCGAAGCTGTGGAACGCCATCGGCACCGGGACCGGCACGTTCACCCCGACCATCCCCGCCTGCACGTCGTGGACGAATTCACGCGCGGTGTGGCCGTTGCTGGTGAAGACGGCGCTGCCGTTGCCAAACTCGTGGCTGTTAACCAGTTCGAGGGCGCTGTCATAGTCCGCCGCGCGCACAATCCCCAGCACCGGGCCAAAGATCTCTTCGCGCCAGATGGTCATCTCCGGGGTGACGTGATCGAACAGGGTGCCGCCGACATAATAGCCCGCGTCGTAACCCGGCACGCGCAGTTTGCGGCCATCGACCACCAGTTTTGCCCCTTCGCTTTCGCCTTTATCAATATAGCCGAGCACTTTTTTCTGGTGAGTATCAGACACCACCGGCCCCATCTCGTTCTCTTCCTGGCCGCGCATGCAGCCCGGGCCCACTTTCAGCGCTTCCACCAGCGGCTTCAGGCGAGCGATCAGTTTGTCGGCGGTTTCATCTCCCACCGCCACCACCACCGGCAGCGCCATGCAGCGCTCGCCTGCGGAACCGAAGGCGCCGCCCATAATGGCGTTAACGGTGGCGTCGAGATCGGCATCCGGCATCACTATCGCGTGGTTTTTGGCGGCGCCGAAGGCCTGCACGCGCTTGCCGTGGGCGCTGGCGGTCTTATAGATATACTCCGCCACGCCGGAGGAGCCGACGAAGCTCACCGCCGCAATGCGCGGGTCAGTGTACAGCTGCTCGGCATCTTCATTGCTGCAGTGCACGACGTTAAACACGCCGTCCGGCAGACCGGCCTCTTTCAGCAGCTCTGCCAGACGCACGGCGGCCGTCGGCGCCAGCGCCGGCGGCTTGAGGACGAAGCTGTTGCCGCAGGCCAGCGCCAGCGGGAACATCCACATCGGCACCATCGCCGGGAAGTTGAACGGGGTGATCCCGGCCACCACGCCCAGCGGCTGCATCAACGAGTAGCTGTCGACGCCGGTGCCGACGTCAGAGGAGTATTCGCCTTTAATCAGGTGCGGGATCCCGCAGGCGAATTCGACCACTTCCATGCCACGGGTCAGCTCGCCCAGCGCATCCGACCACACTTTGCCGTGCTCGCTGACGATGATCCCCGCCAGCTCTTCCACGTGCTGTTCCAGCAACATTTTAAAGTTGAACAGCACGCGGGCGCGGCGCAGCGGCGTGGTGCGAGACCAGCTGTCAAACGCATCGCGAGCAACCTGAATCGCCTCAGAGACTTCCTGCGCGGTCGATACCGTGACTTCGCGCACCGCTTTGCCCGTCGCCGGATCGTACACCGGCATCGTTTCGTTGCTGCTGCTGATAACGGTTTTCCCGCCAATAAAGTTTCCTGTGATCGTCATGTTCTCGCCTCATAGTGAAGAGGGCCAGCGCACGCCGGCCCGTCGCTGATTCTGCTGTGCTATAACCGTAGTAAAATGAAATTTATATTTCAACATTGTTGTGAAATGAAATTTCATTTTGGTGATAACAGTCGCATTTTGCGCTCACGCATCGCTTACGCGCTTCCCCCATCGAGCCGCGCCGCCTCGCGATACCTGGCTTCCGGTCCCGGTCGCTCCCGCCGCGGCAGCCGGGAATATTTTGCGAGGCAGCTCAAACAATCATCATTTTCATTCTTGCTTATTTTGGAATAAACGTTTTGACTGTTAGCCAATTGAACGAACCCAACCCTCTTCCGTCAGGAGTGTCCTATGGCCATCGCAATGCAACGTTTTTGTATTAACCGCAAAATCGCGCCAGCGCTCAGCATTGAAGCGTTTTTCCGTCTGGTGAACCGTCTGGGCCTGAATAAAGTCGAGCTGCGCAACGATTTACCCAGCGGGAAAGTGACCGACGATCTGAGCCATCAGCAGGTGCGCGAGCTGGCGGCGCGTTACCACATCGAGATCCTGACGATTAACGCGGTCTATCCCTTTAACCGCCGTAGCGAAGAGGTGCGGCAGCTGACCGAGTCGCTGCTGAAAGAGGCCCAGGCCATCGGCGCCAAATCGCTGGTGCTCTGCCCGCTCAACGACGGCAGCGAGGTGCCGGCCAGCGATACCCTGAGCGCCCTGCGCGACCTGGCGCCGCTGTTCGCCTTCTACGGCATCCACGGTCTGGTGGAGCCGCTGGGCTTCCCGCAAAGCTCGCTGCGATCGGCGCACCAGGCGCAGACGCTGATCCATGACGCCCGCGTGCCGTTTAAGCTGCTGATCGACACCTTCCATCACCATCTCTACCCGCAGGCGGCGGACGAGTTCAGCCAGGTGGAGGTGGCGGACATCGGTCTGGTGCACCTCTCCGGGGTGGACGATACCCGTCCGCGCGAGCAGCTCACCGATGCCGAGCGCATCATGCTGACGCCGCAGGATCGCCTCGGCACCTGCGAGCAGGTTAAAGCGCTGGAAGCCCGCGGGTATCAGGGGGTATACGCTTTTGAACCCTTCGCTCCCGAGCTGGCGCAGTGGAGCGAAGCGGATATCGAGCGCGAAATTGAGCAGAGCATTGCGCTTATCCAACGCCACTGCGCCTGAGGCCTCTCGCGACAGCGTGCGCGGCGCGTGACGATTTCCCCAACGCCGGACGACGAGGTTGCCTATAATCGTCGCAGGATAAATGGAGGAATCGATCATGAGCTCACCCCTGTTGATTGCGCGCACGCTGGATAACGCGCTCTATTTGCTGCCCGCGATGGCCAACCGCCATGGGCTGATCACCGGTGCGACCGGCACCGGTAAAACCGTCACCCTGCAAAAGCTGGCTGAGTCGTTCTCGGAAATTGGCGTGCCGGTATTTATGGCGGACGTCAAGGGCGACCTGACCGGCATTGCCGCCGCGGGGCAGAGCTCAGAGAAACTGCAGGCGCGGCTGGAGAAGATCGGCGCCAGCGACTGGGAGCCGCACGCCAACCCGGTGGTGCTCTGGGATATCTTTGGCGAGAAGGGCCACCCGGTTCGGGCGACGGTCTCCGATCTTGGCCCCCTGCTGCTGGCGCGCCTGCTCAATCTCAATGAGGTGCAGAGCGGCGTGCTGAACATTATTTTCCGCATCGCGGACGACCGCGGTCTGCTGCTGCTTGACTTCAAAGACCTCCGCGCCATCACCCAGTTTATCGGCGACAACGCCAAATCTTTCCAGAACCAGTATGGCAATATCAGCAGCGCCTCGGTCGGCGCCATCCAGCGCGGACTGTTGACCCTGGAGCAACAGGGCGCCGGGCACTTCTTCGGCGAGCCGATGCTGGATATTGCCGACTGGATGCGCGTCGATGCCAGCGGCAAAGGGATAATCAATATCCTCAGCGCCGAAAAGCTCTACCAGATGCCGAAGCTCTACGCCGCCAGCCTGCTGTGGATGCTCTCCGAGCTGTACGAGCGTCTGCCGGAGGCGGGCGATCTCGACAAGCCCAAACTGGTATTCTTCTTCGATGAGGCGCATCTGCTGTTCAACGACGCGCCGCAGGTGCTGCTGGATAAAATCGAACAGGTGATCCGTCTTATTCGCTCCAAGGGCGTCGGCGTCTATTTTGTCTCGCAGAACCCGGCGGATATACCCGACGCCGTGCTCGGCCAGCTGGGCAACCGCGTACAGCACGCGCTGCGCGCCTTTACGCCGAAGGATCAGAAAGCGGTGAAAACCGCCGCCCAGACCATGCGCGCCAACCCAGCCTTCAGTACCGAGCAGGCGATCCAGGAGCTGGGCACCGGCGAGGCGCTGATCTCCTTCCTCGATGAGAAAGGCAGCCCCTCGGTGGTCGAGCGGGCGATGGTTATCGCCCCCTGCTCGCGAATGGGGCCGGTCAGCGATGATGAGCGCAATGGCCTGCTGAATCACTCGCCGCTGTACGGCAAGTATGAAGAAGAGGTGGACCGCGAGTCGGCCTTCGAAATGCTGCAGCAAGGGGTGCAGGTCACTACCGAGCAGCAGTCGGCTCCGCCGGCGAAGGGTCAGCAGAGCGGGGATGACGATGGGCTGCTCGGCGGCCTGAAAGAAATCCTGTTCGGCAGCACCGGCCCGCGCGGCGGCAAACGCGACGGTATCGTGCAGACCGCGGCGAAAAGCGCGGTTCGCCAGGTCACCAATCAGATCGTCCGCGGCATGCTGGGCAGTCTGCTGGGCGGCCGCAAGCGCTAAAAAAAAGCCCCCTCATCGTTGAGGGGGCTTACGTTCCGTAGCCGGGTCCGCTAGGCCTTGCGCATCATCAGCCAGAGGCTTATCAGGAAGAAGCTGGCGCTTGGCAACAGGGCGCCGATGATCGGCGGTATGCCGTACACCAGGGTCAGCGGGCCGAAAATCTGATCCAGCACGTAGAAGATAAAGCCGAAGCTAATCCCGGTCACCACCCTGACGCCCATCGGCACGCTACGCAGCGGGCCAAAGATAAACGACAGCGCCATCAGCATCATCACCGCCACCGACAGCGGCTGGAAGATTTTGCTCCACATATTGAGCTGGTAGCGTCCCGGATCCTGGCCGCTGGACTTCAGGTATTTCACATAGTTGTGCAGCCCGCTGATCGACAGCGCGTCCGGATCCAGGGCTACCACGCCGAGCTTGTCCGGCGTCAGGTTGGTTTTCCAGGTGCCGCTCACCATCTGCGACCCGGTCACCTGCTTCGGATCGGTCAGATCGGATTCATCCACCTGCGACAGGCGCCACACTTTATTCTCGCTATCGAATTTTGCCGAGGCGGCATAGCGCACCGACTGTAAACGACGCTCCGGGTTGAAGGCATAAATGCTGACGCCCCCCAGCTCATCGTTACCTTTTACCCGTTCGATATAGACAAAGTTATGGCCATCTTTCGCCCACAGCCCCTGCTGGGTGGAAAGCAGCGAACCGCCGTACATCTGCTGAGCGCGGTAGTTGCGCGCCATCTGTTCGCCCTGCGGCGCCACCCACTCGCCGATCGCCATGGTCAACAGCACCAGCGGGATCGCGGTTTTCATCACCGCCAGCGCCACCTGCAGCCGGGTGAAACCGGACGCCTGCATCACCACCAGCTCGCTGCGCTGGGCCAGCATCCCCAGCCCCAGCAGCGCGCCAAGCAGCGCGGCCATCGGGAAGAAGATCTGGATGTCTTTCGGCACGCTGAGGATGGTGTAGAGGCCAGCGCCCAGCGCATCGTAACTACCCTGCCCGGACTTTTTCAGCTGATCGACAAACTTGATAATGCCGGAGAGCGACACCAGCATGAACAGGGTCATCATGATGGTGTTGAAAATCGTCTTACCGATATAACGGTCAAGTACGCCAAACGCCTGCATCAGGCCGCTCCTTTATTAAAACGGGCGCGGAAGCGGCGCATCGGCACCGTGTCCCACAGGTTTAACAGCACCGCCAGCGCAAAATAGAGCAGGTTAATCGCCCACATCCAGATAGCCGGGTCCATTTTGCCTTTGCCGCCGTTCGACTTAATCGAGGTCTGCAGCAGGAAGAACACCAGGTAGAGCAGCATCGCCGGCAGCATCGACAGCACGCGGCCCTGGCGCGGGTTGACCACGCTGAGCGGCACCACCATCAGCGCCATAATGAAGACGGTCGCCACCAGCGTGAAGCGCCAGTGCAGTTCGGCGCGCGCACGATCGGTGTGGGTCTGCCACAGGGTGCGCATATCCATCTGTTCGGTGTCGTCCGGATCGGCGGCCACCGCCTGGTGGCCGATAATGGCCTGATAGTTATTGAAGTCGGTGATGCGGAAGTCGCGCAGCATCGCGGTGCCTTCAAAGCGGGTGCCCTTATTGAGGGTCACCACCTGCGAACCGTCTTTCTGCTGCGACAGCTCGCCGGAATCCGCCACCACCACGGAGGGGCGCGCGTTGCCTTTCGGGCGCAGCTGGGCAAGGAAGACGTCATGGAAGCGGTTGCCGTTCACGCTCTCGATAAACATGACCGCGTTACCATCGCTGGCCTGCTGGAACTGGCCCTGGGCCAGCGCGGCCATGCCGGGGTTGGCCTTGGCTTCCGCCAGCACTTCATCCTGATGGCGCGACGACCACGGCCCCGCCCACATCACGTTGACCGCCGCCACCGCGCCGGTGAACAGCGCGAGGATCATCGCCGCCTTGATCAATACGGCTTTACTCAGGCCGCAGGCGTGCATCACCGTAATTTCGCTTTCGGTGTACAGCTTGCCGAGGGTCATCAGCAGGCCAAGGAACAGACTTAACGGCAGGATAAGCTGCGCCATCTCCGGGATGCCGAGCCCCAGCAGCGAGAGCACCAGATTGGTTGGGATATCGCCATCCACCGCAGCGCCGAGGATCCTGACTAATTTCTGGCAAAAGAAAATCAGTAACAGGATGAATAGGATCGCCAACTGGCTTTTCAGCGTCTCACGAACCAGATATCTTATGATTATCACTATAAATACGCCCGTAAAAACCCGTTTTAGTGCAGGAAAATTGCTTGTTTCATGGCTTAAACGTCATTTATTCTCTTTGGTCGTCGAAAACGTCGCTAAGATTAAATGACTCATCGGTTCTGCATGTCAGGATCTTTTCTGACGAACCCAGGCCTTATTAACGTTAAGATTAACACGAAGTCACCGCAACAGCGGACATGAGTTACGAAAGCTTGCAATTATATACTCAATGGATTTCGAGTTGTAAGAAGGCAGCAGGGCTGTGGCCCCTGGCGCGCACAATGTGCCACGTCAGGGTAAGCAGGCGCAGCCGGCGCATCTGCAACTTGAAAGGCGACGAGTATAGCCGTAGCCACCACTGTTGTCTTTAAGATTCAGGAGCATAGTGCATGGAGTTCAGTGTAAAAAGCGGTAGCCCGGAGAAGCAGCGGAGCGCCTGTATCGTGGTCGGCGTTTTTGAACCACGTCGCCTCTCCCCCATCGCCGAACAACTCGATAAAATCAGCGACGGCTACATCAGTGCCCTGCTGCGTCGCGGCGAGCTGGAAGGCAAACCTGGCCAGACGTTATTGCTGCACCATGTGCCGAACATTCTGTCTGAGCGCATTCTGCTGATTGGCTGCGGCAAAGAGCGCGAACTGGATGAGCGTCAGTACAAGCAGGTCATCCAGAAAACCATCAATACCCTGAATGATACCGGTTCAATGGAGGCAGTCTGCTTCCTGACCGAGCTGCACGTCAAGGGTCGTAACAACTACTGGAAAGTTCGCCAGGCGGTGGAAACCGCCAAAGAGACGCTGTACAGCTTCGACCAGCTGAAGACCAACAAAAGCGAGCCGCGTCGCCCGCTGCGTAAAATGGTCTTTAACGTGCCGACCCGTCGCGAGCTGACCAGCGGCGAACGCGCCATTCAGCACGGGCTGGCGATCGCCGCCGGCATCAAAGCGGCGAAAGATCTCGGCAACATGCCGCCGAACATCTGTAACGCCGCCTATCTGGCCTCCCAGGCGCGCCAGCTGGCCGATACCTATAGCAAAAACGTTATCACCCGGGTGATCGGCGAACAGCAGATGCGCGAGCTGGGAATGAACGCCTACCTCGCCGTCGGCAACGGTTCGCAGAACGAGTCGCTGATGTCGGTCATCGAGTATAAAGGCAACCCGTCGGAAGACGCGCGCCCTATCGTGCTGGTCGGTAAAGGCCTGACCTTCGATTCCGGCGGTATCTCCATCAAGCCGGCCGAAGGCATGGACGAGATGAAGTACGACATGTGCGGCGCCGCGGCGGTGTACGGCGTGATGCGGATGGTTGCTGAGCTGCAGCTGCCGCTGAACGTGATCGGCGTGCTGGCGGGCTGTGAAAACATGCCTGGCGGTCGCGCTTATCGCCCGGGCGATGTTCTGACCACCATGTCCGGCCAGACGGTGGAAGTGCTCAACACCGACGCCGAAGGCCGTCTGGTGCTGTGCGACGTGCTGACCTACGTTGAGCGCTTCGAGCCGGAAGCGGTTATCGATGTCGCGACGCTGACCGGCGCCTGCGTGATTGCCCTCGGCCATCACATCACCGGCCTGATGTCGAACCATAACCCGCTGGCCCATGAGCTGATCGGCGCCTCTGAACTGGCGGGCGACCGCGCATGGCGTCTGCCGCTGGCCGACGAGTTCCAGGATCAGCTGGAATCCAACTTTGCCGATATGGCGAATATTGGCGGCCGTCCTGGCGGCGCGATCACCGCCGGCTGCTTCCTGTCGCGCTTCACCCGCAAGTACAACTGGGCGCACCTCGACATCGCCGGCACCGCCTGGCGTTCCGGTAAGGCCAAAGGCGCCACCGGTCGTCCGGTCGCGCTGCTGTCGCAGTTCCTGCTCAATCGCGCGGGTTTTAACGGCGAAGAGTGATTGCCGTCTGATGCCCGGTGGCGCTACGCTTACCGGGCCTACGGAAAGATGCCGTTTGTAAGCCGGGTAAGCGTAGCGCCGCCCGGCTTTACATTTAAATCCACAACAAGAAGCCCCATATATGAAAAACGCAACGTTCTATCTTCTGGACAACGAAGACACCGTCGATGGCCTGAGCGCCGTCGAGCAGCTGGTGTGTGACATTGCCGCAGAACGTTGGCGCAACGGCAAGCGCGTCCTGATCGCCTGTGAAGATGAGCAGCAGGCGATTCGTCTCGATGAGGCGCTGTGGTCGCGACCACCGGAGAGCTTTGTGCCGCACAATCTGGCGGGCGAAGGCCCGCGAGGCGGCGCGCCGGTAGAGATTGCCTGGCCGCAAAAGCGCAACAGCAGCCCGCGGGATATTCTGATCAGCCTGCGGCTTAACTTTGCAGATTTTGCCACCGCTTTCACAGAAGTGATAGACTTTGTCCCTTACGAAGAAAATCTGAAACAACTGGCGCGCGAACGCTATAAGGCGTACCGCATGGCTGGTTTCAACCTGAACACGGCAACCTGGAAATAATGGAAAAGACATACAACCCACAAGATATCGAACAGCCGCTTTACGAGCACTGGGAAAAGCAGGGCTATTTCAAACCGAATGGTGATGAAAGCCAGGAGAGCTTCTGCATCATGATCCCGCCGCCGAACGTCACCGGCAGTTTGCATATGGGTCATGCCTTCCAGCAAACCATCATGGATACCATGATTCGCTACCAGCGCATGCAGGGCAAAAACACCCTGTGGCAGGCGGGGACCGACCACGCGGGTATCGCTACCCAGATGGTGGTTGAGCGTAAGATTGCCGCTGAAGAAGGGAAAACCCGTCACGACTACGGCCGCGATGCCTTTATCGACAAAATCTGGCAGTGGAAAGCGGAATCCGGCGGCACCATTACCCGTCAGATGCGCCGTCTCGGCAACTCCGTTGACTGGGAGCGCGAGCGCTTCACCATGGACGAAGGCCTTTCCAATGCCGTGAAAGAAGTCTTCGTTCGCCTGTACAAGGAAGACCTGATCTACCGCGGCAAACGCCTGGTTAACTGGGACCCGAAACTGCGCACCGCCATTTCCGACCTCGAAGTGGAAAACCGCGAATCGAAAGGCTCCATGTGGCATATCCGCTACCCGCTGGCCGATGGCGCGAAAACCGCTGACGGTAAAGACTACCTGGTGGTCGCCACCACCCGTCCGGAAACCCTGCTGGGCGATACCGGCGTGGCCGTTAACCCGGAAGATCCGCGCTACAAAGATCTGATTGGCAAATTCGTGGTGCTGCCGCTGGTTAACCGCCGCATCCCGATCGTGGGCGACGAACACGCCGACATGGAGAAAGGCACCGGCTGCGTGAAGATCACCCCGGCGCACGACTTTAACGACTACGAAGTGGGTCGTCGTCACCAGCTGCCGATGATCAACATCCTGACCTTTGACGGCGACATCCGCGAAAGCGCGGAAGTGTACGATACCAAAGGCAATGAATCCGACGTCTACTCCAGCGATATCCCGGCGGAGTTCCAGAAACTGGAACGCTTCGCGGCGCGTAAAGCCGTCGTTGCGGCGGTTGACGCCCTCGGCCTGCTGGAAGAGATCAAACCGCACGACCTGACCGTCCCTTACGGCGACCGCGGCGGCGTGGTTATCGAACCGATGCTGACCGACCAGTGGTACGTGCGCGCGGACGTGCTGGCCAAGCCGGCGGTGGAAGCCGTTGAAAACGGCGACATTCAGTTCGTGCCGAAGCAGTACGAAAACATGTACTTCTCCTGGATGCGCGACATTCAGGACTGGTGTATCTCCCGTCAGCTGTGGTGGGGTCACCGCATCCCGGCATGGTATGACAACGACGGCAACGTTTACGTGGGCCGCACCGAAGACGAAGTACGCCAGGAAAATAACCTCGGCGCCGACGTGGCGCTGCGCCAGGACGAAGACGTGCTGGATACCTGGTTCTCCTCCGCGCTGTGGACCTTCTCCACTCTCGGCTGGCCGGAAAACACCGACGCCCTGCGTCAGTTCCACCCGACCAGCGTGATGGTCTCCGGCTTCGACATCATCTTCTTCTGGATCGCCCGCATGATCATGATGACCATGCACTTCATCAAAGATGAAAACGGTAAACCGCAGGTGCCGTTTAAGACCGTCTACATGACCGGTCTGATCCGCGATGACGAAGGCCAGAAGATGTCCAAATCCAAGGGTAACGTTATCGACCCGCTGGATATGGTTGACGGCATCACCCTGCCGGAGCTGCTGGAGAAACGTACCGGCAACATGATGCAGCCGCAGCTGGCGGAGAAAATCCGTAAGCGCACCGAGAAACAGTTCCCGAACGGCATCGAGCCGCACGGCACCGACGCCCTGCGCTTCACCCTGGCGGCGCTGGCCTCTACCGGCCGCGACATCAACTGGGATATGAAGCGTCTGGAAGGTTACCGTAACTTCTGTAACAAACTGTGGAACGCCAGCCGCTTCGTGCTGATGAACACCGAAGATCAGGATTGCGGCTTCAACGGCGGTGAAAGGGTGCTCTCTCTGGCCGACCGCTGGATCCTCGCGGAATTCAACCACACCGTCAAAGCGTATCGCGAAGCGCTGGATAACTTCCGCTTCGATATCGCCGCCGGCATCCTGTACGAGTTCACCTGGAACCAGTTCTGCGACTGGTACCTGGAACTGACCAAGCCGGTGATGAACGGCGGCAGCGAAGCGGAACTGCGCGGCACTCGCCATACGCTGGTGACCGTGCTGGAAGGTCTGCTGCGCCTGGCGCATCCGATCATTCCGTTCATCACCGAGACCATCTGGCAGCGCGTGAAGGTCATCTGCGGGATCACCGCCGACACCATCATGCTGCAGCCGTTCCCGCAGTATGATGCCTCTCAGGTGGATGACGCGGCGCTGGCCGACACCGAATGGCTGAAGCAGGCGATCGTCGCCGTACGTAACATCCGTGCGGAAATGAACATCGCCCCGGGCAAACCGCTGGAACTGCTGCTGCGCGGCTGCAGCAAAGAGGCCGAGCGTCGCGTGAACGACAACCGCAGCTTCCTGCTGAATCTGGCGCGTCTGGAAAGCATTACCGTGCTGCCTGCCGATGATAAAGGTCCGGTCTCCGTGACCAAGATCGTCGACGGCGCCGAGCTGCTGATCCCGATGGCGGGCCTCATCAACAAAGAAGATGAGCTGGCGCGTCTGGCGAAAGAAGTGGCCAAAATCGAAGGCGAAATTGGCCGCATCGAAAGCAAGCTGGCTAACGAAGGCTTTGTCGCCCGCGCGCCGGAAGCGGTGATCGCCAAAGAGCGCGAGAAGCTTGAAGGCTACGCGGAAGCGAAAGCGAAGCTGATTGAGCAGCAGGCGGTGATCGCCGCGCTGTAATTGCTCGCGATAGAAAAAAGGCCGGAGCTTGCTCCGGCCTTTTTACATTACAGGAACGGCAGCATCGGAAAAAAACCGCCGCATAGTTTGTCAGATACCGTCGGCTGCGGTGGTGCCGCCGGCTGCAGATCGAGCGAATCGAACTCACCGACCATCGTCGTGTTTTCAGCAATATAGCGTAGCAAATCAATCTTGAACCAGGGATAGGCCAGCCCCAGCGTCAGCGGCGTGAGAAACGTCAACGCCAGTAAACGCGGAGCAAGACCGAAAAACGTCAGGGTGGAACGAAAATGAACGCTGTCCCCCAGCACCAGGTTATTCATCGCGTGATTACGTAAAGCCACACGAAGGTATGCCATGGATAACACGATACCGATAGTGAGGAATATATATCCCCCTAATATCGCCCCAAGATGCCGCAATGCCATAAACAGTGCCGAACCTTCACTGCACAGACCAAACATACAGCCCGTCAGCAGTTGAGCGAATGCGGAAAATAAAAAGCCAATAAAAATGACGATAAACGGCAACAAAATCGCCGTTGCCCATAAAAAAATCACCACACAACGCTTAGTACTCACATAAATATTAAATTTATTTTTGCCAAAGGTTGCGCCTTTGCCGATGAGATCAAGCCAGTGGCTGTAAACCACACCGCTGGTTATTGCCATAATAACTAGCGCCAGCAAAAGCAGAACAACGATCCCCAGCAGCATGCTATTTAGGCCATTGTAAAAGAGCCGACTTCCCAGCATGGCGAACACCACCGCTGTTAGCACGTATATCAGCAAAGGTAAGCCGAGCATAATCCACCATCCGCGCAGCAGATGACACTGAACCCCAAAGCGAATATTCGCGAAAGAGGTCATCGTCGCATGGTAGCTTAACCCCTTAATTATCATTACCGGCAGCAGGATAAGAAATGCCAGCGTCTCCAGCCCTTCGCTACCGGGAGAGAAAATGGCAAGCGCTAAGCTGAGTAAAACCAGCACGACAAATATCAATAGCCAGCTGAGTAAAATCGTGATACCGCGCCCGTGATAGGCAAAGCGGGCGCCATTAACCTCCATATTCTCACAAAGATAACGGCGACTCCGTACCCATGCCCATGGAATAAATAACCCACAAGTTATTACAGAAAAAATAATATTAACCAGACAAATAATAAAATAGCGCCCGGCCTGACCATGAAAAATAAAAGAATGGCCAGAACGCTGCAATTGCCCTGAAATCATACTCATAAAAAAGTCGTCCTTGTACTTTAAATCATATATAAAAATAATAAATAATGCGCATCGGCATTAAGAGAGCAGAATATATTATTTTGAATTTTCCCGGCAATACATTTCACGCGCACCTTGCGCCTGTAAACGAATAATGGTATTAAAGAAATATATGGTTATTTAAGCTAAAATTGAGTGATTCTATGAATCTTGCCGCGCCACAGACCTTTACTTTACGCCGTATCGCGGTACAGGATAACGCTGCGATAGCGGCCGTCATCCGCCAGGTATCCGCAGAATATGGCCTGACCGCCGATAAAGGCTATACGGTCGCCGACCCGAATCTCGATGAACTGTATGAGCTGTACAGCCAGCCAGGCTCGGCCTACTGGGTGGTGGAGAAAGAGGGAGAAGTGGTTGGCGGCGGCGGCGTCGCGCCGCTCGCCTGCAGCGAGCCGGATATCTGCGAGCTGCAGAAAATGTATTTCATGACCAGCGCCCGCGGCCAGGGGCTGGCGAAGAAGCTGGCGCTGCTGGCGCTGGACTACGCCCGCGAGCAAGGGTTTAAACGCTGCTATCTGGAAACCACCGCCTTCCTGACGGAGGCGATCGGCTTATATGAGCATCTTGGCTTCGAACATATTGACGGTCCGCTGGGCTGCACCGGCCACGTGGACTGCGAAGTGCGGATGTTGAAAATGCTGTAACGCCTCGATATCGCAGGCGTCCCCGGTAGCGCTACGCTTACCGGGGCTACAGTTCGGTAGCCCGGCTAAGCGTAGCGCGAGCCGGGGTATGTCCCGGATGGCACCGCTAGCACCTTACCCGTGCTCGCGGTGCCGTTTTTTTGTCGGGTGGCGGCTAACGCCTTACCCGACCTACGGCCCGTACCATGGCGAGCTGAAGCTCTCAACGCTATCTCTCTCCCCATGGCTACTGAGACTGCCGGCGTGAGTGGCGACCGGGGCGACGGGAGCCGAACAGCGTGGGCTACGCCGCCGCCGGCACGCCGCTGTGAAAGCGGAACTCGGCCTCCGGACGGAGGATCAGCGCCGCTTCCGCCTCGCCGAGCTGGCGGACCCGTTCGCTGATATCTTCTCCGGCAATCTTCTGCGCCAGATCCAGGTAGTCCTGATAGTGACGCGCTTCCGAGCGCAGCAGCGACAGATAGAACTTCTGCAGATCGTCGTCCAGCCACGGCGCCAGCGCCGCAAAGCGCTCGCAGGAGCGGGCCTCGATATAGGCGCCGCAGATAAGCTTATCGATCAGCATCACCGGCTCATGTGAGCGCACCTCCCGTCGCATGCCGCGGGCATAGTTGCTGGCGGTGATTTTGACGTAGGGGATATCGCGCGCCAGCATCATCTCCCGCACCTGCCAGAAGTGATGCAGCTCCTCTTTAATCAGCAAAATCATGCTGTCCAGCAACTGACGGCCCCACGGGTCGTCGGTCTGCGGCATGGCGCTTTTGTTGATCCGCTTATGCAGAGCGACAAAATCCGGCTCTGGCCCCCGGCGGTAGGTGAAGTCTTCATACGGCTTCAGGCAGGCCAGCAGCTCGTCGGCGTCGGCTTTATCCGCGACGTAGCGACGCACCAGCAGCATGGCGTTCTGCGCCGCTTTCAGTTCGCACACCATATGGTCGGTCAGCAGCAGCGGCAGGTTTTCCGGCTTGCGGGCTTCGTCAATCCACGCCTGCGGCGTCGGGCAGTGCAGGAAGTTGATAATCGGGGAGAGTATCTGCGGGTAATCCATGGAGGTTCCTTGCTATACGGCGGCTGGCGCCGCCGTATCATCTACATCTTCTGCGACTTAGTGACGAACACCATCGTCGTCTTCATCGACAAAATCTTCGTCATCCTCGCCGTCTTCTTCACCGTTCGGGTCCTCATAGTAGGTGCCCCAACCGTCATACTCGACGTCAAATTTTTCTGCCAGCGTCATCAGCTGTTCCACCTGGGCATCGATCAGTTCTGCGTTCAGGGCGCATTCGCTCAGAATATCGCAGCAGATGACCACTTCACCCTCTTCCACTTCCAGCTCTTCGGGCTCGGTCACTTCGTAGCCCAGCTTAAACGCTTCCACCGCCACTTTCTCCAGGGTTTCGAAATCGTCTGCAGAGAGGTGATGCTCAATCGTGTACAGTGCGTCCGGATCGCTGCCATCTTCCAGCAGCTCTTCGATAATCAGACGCGTCTCTTCACGCTGTTCTTCCAGGTGTTCCGGGTTTGCCATGGCTCGTTCCTCATAATGTGCGGCAGTTATCCCTATTGTCACATACCGCCGTCATTGCCTCCACTTCTCAGTGAAAGATTTCGATCACAGACTTGCAAATGAATATTCATACATATAAATTGAATTTTAATTCAATTAGTGGCCTATGCCAGGTGAGGGAACCATGTCTGCGTTTTACCAGAAGCATTTTTTAAAGTTACTCGATTTTACGCCTGCAGAAATCACCGCCCTGCTCGAGCTGGCGGCAAAGCTGAAAGCCGATAAGAAAAACGGTATCGAAGTCCAGAAACTGGCAGGGAAAAACATCGCGCTCATCTTCGAAAAAGACTCAACCCGTACACGATGCTCTTTCGAAGTTGCCGCATACGATCAGGGCGCCCGCGTGACCTACCTGGGGCCCAGCGGCAGCCAGATTGGCCATAAAGAGTCGATCAAGGACACCGCCCGCGTGCTCGGACGGATGTACGACGGCATTCAGTACCGCGGCCACGGCCAGGAAGTGGTGGAGACCCTGGCGCAATACGCCGGCGTGCCGGTGTGGAACGGCCTCACCAACGAGTTCCACCCTACCCAGCTGCTGGCGGACCTGCTGACCATGAAAGAGCACCTGCCGGGCAAAGCCTTTAACCAGATGACGCTGGTCTACGCCGGCGACGCGCGCAACAACATGGGTAATTCGATGCTGGAAGCCGCGGCGCTGACCGGTCTGGATCTGCGCCTGGTGGCGCCCTCGGCCTGCTGGCCGGAGGCCGCGCTGGTGGAAACCTGTACCGCGCTGGCGAAACAGCAGGGCGGCAACATCACCCTGACGGAAGATATCGCCGCGGGGGTGCAAGGCGCCGATTTTATCTATACCGACGTCTGGGTCTCAATGGGCGAGGCGAAGGAAAAATGGGCCGAACGTATCGCCCTGCTGCGCGACTATCAGGTTAACAGTGCGATGCTGGCGCTGACCGGCAACCCGCAGGTCAAATTCCTCCACTGCCTGCCGGCGTTCCACGACGACCAGACCACGCTGGGCAAACAGATGGCTGCCGATTACGGCCTGCACGGCGGCATGGAGGTGACTGACGAGGTGTTTGAGTCGGCGGCAAGCGTGGTCTTCGACCAGGCGGAAAACCGGATGCACACCATCAAAGCGGTGATGGTGGCGACGCTGAGCAAATAGTCTACGCTCGCCGTCAAATCCCGGATCGCTCGGCGCGTATCCGGGATACCGCTCGTCAGGGCGCTTTGTCACGCCATCAGCATCTTCACCACCGCTTTGCGCACCTTCGCCGGGGCGCCCGCGGCGCACAGCGGTTTATGCACTTCGCCGGGATAAAACACCACAAAGTCCCCTTCGTTAAGGATCACCGTTTGCTCCTGCGCCCCCTCCGCCAGGAAAGCGATGTCTTTCTCCGCCAGCCAGTCGGTCTGCGGCTCTCCAGCCGGCAGGGTGCTGAAGGTCATCCCCTCGCTGCCGCGGAGCACAATCTGGATATCGAGATAGCGGGCATGGTATTCCGCGCGGCGCGCGGCCTGCGGCTCGGTGGTGTCTTCGGAAATCAGATAAAACAGGTTGTTGCCGTCGATATCATGTTTACCCAGCGGCGTCGCCTCGCTGACATGGGCGATAACGTGTTCGATAGCCTCGCGCAGCGCGGCAGGCAGCCATGGCTGCAGATGGTGGATATTGCCAATAATCATCGCTTACCTCAAATATAAAACAACATTTCATTTTTGCGTTTTATACCCCCATCGTCGCTGCCATACCAGTGCAGTTTCACGGTTCTTTGCGCTGGCGCACTTTTCTGCAGGCAAACGATTACCTGTTTGTGAATGAATCGCTTGATCGCCATAACGGTCTGCGTATAATGCCAGTCGTTTTGCCGGGAGGAAGCATGGCCAATTGCGTACGACATTCTGTCTTAGCGCGTCTCAATGCAGACGCTGGCCTGCCGTTTTTCTTTCCGTTGCTCATTGGATTCCCGAAGCCCCTTATTTAAGGGGCTTTTTTTTTGCCCAGGCGTCAGGAGATAAGCATGGCTAACCCGCTATATCAAAAACATATCATTTCCATAAACGATCTCAGCCGCGAAGACCTCGAACTGGTGCTGGCGACGGCGGCAAAGCTGAAAGCTAATCCACAACCCGAGCTGCTGAAGCATAAGGTTATCGCCAGCTGTTTCTTTGAAGCCTCGACCCGCACCCGCCTCTCTTTTGAAACCTCGATGCACCGCCTGGGGGCCAGCGTGGTCGGCTTCTCCGACAGCGCCAACACCTCGCTGGGCAAAAAAGGGGAAACGCTGGCGGATACCATCTCCGTCATCAGCACCTACGTTGACGCCATCGTGATGCGTCATCCGCAGGAGGGCGCCGCCCGTCTGGCGACCGAATTCTCCGGCGGCGTGCCGGTACTGAACGCCGGCGACGGCGCCAACCAGCACCCGACCCAGACCCTGCTCGACCTGTTCACCATTCAGGAGACCCAGGGCCGCCTCGAAAACCTCAACGTGGCGATGGTCGGCGATCTGAAGTATGGCCGTACCGTCCACTCCCTGACCCAGGCGCTGGCCAAATTCAGCGGCAACCGCTTCTACTTTATCGCCCCGGACGCGCTGGCCATGCCGCAGTACATCCTCGATATGCTGGATGAAAAAGGTATCGCCTGGAGCCTGCATAGCGCCATCGACGACGTGATGGCGGAAGTGGATATTCTCTACATGACCCGCGTGCAGAAAGAGCGTCTGGATCCGTCGGAATACGCCAACGTCAAAGCGCAGTTCGTCCTGCGCGCCGCCGACCTCGAAGGGGCGCGCGCCAATATGAAGGTGCTGCACCCGCTGCCGCGCATTGACGAAATCACCACCGATGTCGATAAAACGCCGCACGCCTGGTACTTCCAGCAGGCCGGTAACGGCATCTTCGCCCGCCAGGCGTTACTGGCACTGGTACTGAATAGCGAGCTGGCACTGTAAGGGGAAATGAGAGATGACACACGACAATAAACTGCAGGTAGAAGCGATCAAACGCGGCACCGTGATCGACCACATTCCGGCGCAGGTCGGCTTTAAGCTGCTCACCCTGTTCAAACTGACCGAAACCGACCAGCGCATCACCATCGGCCTGAACCTGCCCTCCGGCGAGATGGGCCGCAAGGATTTGATTAAAATCGAGAACACCTTCCTGACCGACGAGCAGGTTAACCAGCTGTCGCTGTACGCCCCGCAGGCGACGGTAAACCGCATTGATGATTACGAAGTGGTGGGCAAATCCCGCCCGAGCCTGCCGGATCGCATCGACAGCGTGCTGGTCTGCCCGAACAGCAACTGTATCAGCCACGCCGAACCGGTTTCTTCCAGTTTTGCAGTGAAAAAACGCGCTGATGACATCGCACTCAAATGTAAATACTGCGAAAAAGAGTTTTCTCATTATGTGGTGCTGGCCAACTAAATGCGGTTGGTATTGGTGGTAGGCCTCCCTATAATGGCTACCACCCTACGCTTCGTCCTTCAGGCGGCGTCTGCGCCCGGCGACACAGCGCTTACCGCCTGGCGGCCACCTGAATGATTTTGCGTAACATTACTCAGTTCATCTGGAGATAACATGAGCAAAACTATTGCGACGGAAAATGCACCAGCAGCGATTGGCCCCTACGTTCAGGGCGTTGACCTGGGCAGCATGATCATCACCTCTGGCCAGATCCCGGTCGACCCGAAAACCGGCAGCGTTCCGGAAGACGTATCCGCGCAGGCGCGCCAGTCGCTGAACAACGTGAAAGCCATCGTTGAAGCCGCAGGCCTCACCGTCGGCGACATCGTCAAGACCACCGTTTTCGTCAAAGATCTCAACGATTTCGCTACCGTTAACGCCACATACGAAGCGTTCTTCACCGAGCACAACGCCACCTTCCCGGCGCGCTCCTGCGTTGAAGTGGCGCGTCTGCCGAAAGACGTGAAGATCGAGATCGAAGCCATCGCCGTGCGTCGCTGATCGCGAACTCCGGCATGAAAAAAGGCAGCCCGCAGGCTGCCTTTTTTACGGGGGTCATCCGCAAACCTTCCCCTCACTGCCAGCCGTAGCGGCGGCTGTAGAAGCCTTTGACCGTTTGGGTCAGCACCATATAGCCCGCCAGGATCGCCACCAGCCATGGGAAGTAGCTCAGCGGCAGGGCCTGTAGCTGCAGATAGCCCGCCAGCGGCGAGAACGGCAGCGCGATCCCCACCGCCATCACCACCAGGGTCATGGCGAACAGCGGCCAGGCGGCGCGGCTCTGGACGAACGGAATGCGCCGGGTGCGGATCATGTGCACGATCAGCGTTTGCGACAGCAGCCCTTCAATAAACCAGCCGGACTGGAACAGGGTCTGCATCTCCACGGTATTGGCGTGGAACACCCACCACATCAGGCCGAAGGTGAGGATGTCGAAAATCGAGCTGATCGGGCCGAAGAAGACCATAAAGCGTCCGAGGTCGGCCGGGTTCCAGCGCTGCGGCTTGCGGATCTGTTCATCGTCGACATTATCGAACGGGATCGCCACCTGGGAGACATCGTACAGCAGGTTCTGAATCAACAGGTGCAGCGGCAGCATCGGCAGAAACGGCAGGAAGGCGCTGGCCACCAGCACGCTGAAGACATTGCCGAAGTTGGAGCTGGCGGTCATTTTGATGTACTTAAGCATGTTGGCGAAAGTGCGGCGGCCTTCGATCACCCCCTCCTCCAGCACCATCAGGCTTTTCTCCAGCAGAATGATATCCGCCGCCTCGCGGGCGATATCCACCGCGCCGTCGACCGAGATGCCGATGTCCGCCGCGCGCAGCGCCGGGGCGTCGTTGATGCCGTCGCCCATAAAGCCCACCACGTGGCCTTCGCGTTTCAGCAGCGTCACGATGCGCTCCTTATGCAGCGGCGCCAGGCGGGCGAAGAGCGTGGTGCGTTTCGCCAGCGCCGCCAGCTCGTCGTCGCTCATGGCTTCAATCTGGCTGCCAATCACCACTTCGCCGGCATCCAGCCCCACTTCATGGCACACCTTCGCCGCCACCAGCTCGCTGTCGCCGGTGAGGATCTTCACCGTGATGCCGCTGGCTTTTAACGCTTTCAGCGCCGGGGCGGTGGTCTCTTTCGGCGGATCGAGGAAGGCGATGTAGCCTTCAAGGATCAGGTCCGACTCATCGGCGCGCTGGTAGTTGCCTTCGCGGGCCGGCAGGTACCTGGTCGCCACCGCCACCACCCGCAGCCCCTGTCGGTTGAGGGTGTCAGTGACCCGGCGGATGCGGCGCAGCATGGTGTCGTCCAGCGGCACGATATCGCCGTTGTAGCGCACCTGGGTTGAGACGTTGAGGATCTCCTGCAGCGCCCCTTTGCAGATCAGCTGATGCGCGGCGTCCTCCTCTTTCACCACCACCGACATGCGGCGGCGTTCGAAATCGAAGGGGATCTCATCCACTTTCTGCCAGCGCGCCGCCAGCCCGCGGGCGGCCTCCAGCTCAACGCCCTCCAGCACCGCGGTGTCGAGCAGATTTTTCAACCCGGTCTGGTAGTGGCTGTTCAGCCAGGCGGCATGCAGTACGCGCTCGCTGACCTTGCCGGAGACGTCGGTATGGTTCTCCAGCACAATCTTATCCTGAGTCAGGGTGCCGGTTTTATCGGTGCAGAGGATGTCCATCGCGCCAAAGTTCTGAATGGCGTCGAGGTGCTTCACGATGACCTTTTGCTTCGACAGCTTTACCGCCCCGCGCGCCAGCGTCGAGGTGACGATCATCGGCAGCATCTCCGGCGTCAGGCCGACCGCCACCGACAGCGCGAACAGCGCCGCCTCCCACCAGTCGCCTTTGGTGTAGCCATTGATCAGCAGCACCACCGGGGCCATCACCAGCATAAAGCGGATCAGCAGCATACTCACCCGGCTGATGCCTTTCTGGAAGGCGTTCGGCTCGCTCTCCTGTTCGCTGACGCGGCCGGCCAGTTGACCAAACCAGGTGTGGCCGCCGGTGGCGAAGACGATGGCCTGCGCCGAACCGCTCACCACATTGGTGCCCATAAAGCACAGGGTGTCGCACTCCAGCGGGTTCTGCTGCAGCGGATCGCGGCTGCGGGCCACTTTCTCCACCGGCAGCGATTCGCCGGTCAGCGAGGCCTGGGCGACGAACAGATCCCGCGCCTGCAGGATACGCAGGTCCGCCGGGATCATGTCCCCCGCCGACAGCCGGATGATGTCGCCCGGCACCAGCTGGTCGATAGGCAGCTCCAGCCAGCGGCTCTCCCCCTGTTCGTTGACCACCCGCAGCACGGTGGCGGTATTGCTCACCATCGCCTTCAGCGCATCCGCCGCTTTGGTCGAGCGCGCCTCCTGGATGAAGTTGAGCAGCGTCGAGATCCCAACCATCAGGGCGATCACCCCGGCGGCGAACAGATCTTCGGTGGAATAGGAGACGATGCCCAGCACCGTCAGCAGCAGATTGAACGGGTTGCGGTAGCAGGTCCACAGATGCACCCACCACGGCGAGGGCTTCTGCGCCGGGATCTGGTTGTCGCCGTGTTTAAGGATTTTCGCCGCCACTTCGCCTTCATTGAGCCCTTCAGGGTGGCTGTCAAACGCGCGCCAGATCTCCTGGTCGTCCATCGCCGCCACGTCCAGGCACTGTTTGCCCAGCGACTCAGGAATGGGGCCGCTCGCCAGATGGCGGGCGTCCGGCAGCGGATCGCGCTGGACTAAACGGCGTGGCAGATGGCGGCTAAGCTGTGCGAACAGCTGCCGGGTATAATTTTTCAGCATAAACAGTCCCTCCGCGCTCGCGCAAGCGAACGCAGCGTTGCCGACGGGCGTAGCAAAACCTACCTGTCAGGCATGTTATTTTTATGGCAGGGACATCAAGGACGTCACTGCTTTACGCTTTCCGGTAAAGCAGTGTTAAACAGGCTTACCGGAAAGAAAGGTTGCTCCATCGAGGATGAGGAGTGGGATCGGGGTCCATAACTATCTCCGGTAAGTGAATTTAAACGGCGCGGATTATAGCGCCCTCGTTGAGGATTGTGTGGCAATAATGGCGATGATAAACCCGCGCAACTAAACCGAACGTAAACCAGACTTTGCTCATTGCGGTTTGGTTGAGTAGCATTAGGCTCACTTCTACCCACCCTGACGAGAATTCCGCATGCAGAACCGGCTGACCATCAAAGATATCGCGCGCTTAAGCGGCGTAGGGAAATCAACGGTATCCCGCGTCCTCAACAACGAGAGCGGGGTCAGCGAACGGACCCGCGAGCGCGTCGAAGCGGTGATGCAGCAGCACGGTTTCTCGCCCTCCCGCTCCGCCCGCGCCATGCGCGGCCAGAGCGATAAAGTGGTGGCGATTATCGTCACCCGTCTCGATTCGCTGTCGGAAAACCTCGCCGTGCAGACCATGCTGCCCGCCTTTTATGAGCAGGGTTACGACCCGATTATGATGGAGAGTCAGTTCTCCCCTGGGCTGGTGGAGGAGCATCTCGGCATGCTCGCCCGGCGTAATATTGACGGCGTGGTGCTGTTCGGTTTTACCGGCATCGACGAGGCGATGCTCGCTCCCTGGCGCGACACCCTGGTGCTGATGGCCCGCGACGCCCCCGGCTTCGCCTCGGTGTGCTATGACGACGAGGGGGCCATCACGCTGCTGATGCAGCGGCTCTACGAGCGCGGACATCGCCACATCAGCTTCCTTGGCGTACCGCACAGCGACGTCACCACCGGCGAACGCCGCCATCTCGCCTACCTCGCCTTCTGTAAAAAGCATCGCCTGACGCCCACCGCCGCCCTGCCGGGGCTGGGCATGAAGCAGGGGTATGACACCGTCGCCAGCGTGCTGACGGCCGAGACCAGCGCCCTGGTCTGCGCCACCGATACCCTCGCCCTCGGCGCCAGCAAATATCTCCAGCAGCAGGGCCGCGATGCGCTGCAGCTCGCCAGCGTCGGCAGCACGCCGCTGATGAAGTTTCTCCACCCGGAAATATTGACCGTCGATCCTGGCTATGCCGAGTCCGGACGCCGGGCCGCCCGGCAGTTGATCGAGCAGATCGCCGGCAGCGTCGATCCCCGCCAGATCATCATTCCCGCCGCCCTCAATTAATCTCGTTCGGGCAATTTATGTGATCGTCGCCGGGTTTCGGGAACGTTCCCATTTTGCAAATCAAGCGGAACGGTTAGGATGCCCTCAAGGTAAAAACGGCATCTCTCCCCTCTGTTTTTGAGGCTTCATCATGAGCAAAGTAAACCAGCAGGACATCGATAAACTGATCGAACTGGTGGGCGGGCGCGGCAATATCGCCACCGTCAGCCACTGTATTACCCGTTTGCGCTTTGTGCTGAACGACCCGGCCATCGCCAGACCAAAAGAGATTGAGCAGCTGCGCATGGTGAAGGGATGCTTCACTAACGCCGGTCAGTTCCAGGTGGTCATCGGCACCGAGGTGGGTGATTACTACAAGGCCCTGCTGGCGACCACCGGTCAGACTTCCGCCGATAAAGAGCAGGTCAAACAGGCCGCGCGGCAAAATATGAAGTGGCATGAACAGCTGATCTCGCACTTCGCCGAGATCTTCTTCCCGCTGCTGCCGGCGCTGATCAGCGGCGGTCTGATCCTCGGTTTCCGCAACGTCATCGGCGACTTACCCATGAGCAATGGCCAGACGCTGGCCCAGATGCACCCGTCGCTGAAAACCATCTATGACTTCCTGTGGCTGATTGGCGAGGCGATCTTCTTCTATCTGCCGGTGGGGATCTGCTGGTCGGCGGTGAAGAAGATGGGCGGTACGCCGATCCTCGGTATCGTCCTGGGCGTGACCCTGGTGTCCCCGCAGCTGATGAACGCCTATCTCCTCGGCCAGCAGGTGCCGGAGGTGTGGAACTTCGGCCTGTTTACCATTGCTAAAGTCGGCTACCAGGCGCAGGTCATCCCGGCCCTGCTGGCGGGCCTGACCTTAGGCTTTATCGAGACGCGCCTCAAGCGCATTGTGCCTGACTACCTCTATCTGGTCATTGTGCCGGTCTGCTCGCTGATCCTCGCGGTATTCCTCGCGCACGCCATTATCGGTCCGTTCGGCCGCCTGATCGGCGACGGCGTAGCCTTCGCAGTGCGCCATCTGTTAACCGGCAGCTTCGCGCCGATCGGCGCCGCGCTGTTTGGCTTCCTCTACGCGCCGCTGGTGATTACCGGCGTCCATCAGACCACCCTCGCCATCGATATGCAGATGATCCAGAGCATGGGCGGGACCCCGGTGTGGCCGCTGATTGCGCTGTCCAACATTGCCCAGGCGTCGGCGGTGGTCGGCATCATCATCGCCAGCCGCAAGCAGAATGAACGTGAAATCTCAGTACCGGCGGCGATCTCCGCCTATCTCGGGGTCACCGAGCCGGCAATGTACGGTATCAACCTGAAGTACCGCTTCCCGATGCTGTGCGCAATGATCGGCTCCGGCCTCGCCGGCCTGCTGTGCGGCCTGAACGGCGTGCTGGCGAACGGCATCGGCGTCGGCGGCCTGCCGGGGATCCTCTCCATCCAGCCGAGCTACTGGCAGGTGTACGCCATGGCGATGGCCATCGCGGTGGTGGTGCCGATTATCCTCACCACCGTGGTGTATCAGCGCAAGTACCGTCAGGGCACCTTGCAGATTGTCTAACTTCTTCTTTCGGGGCGCCTTTGGCGCCCCTCGTTGCAGCAGGAAAGTACTATGAATCATCTCCCCCACTGGTGGCAAAACGGCGTTATTTATCAAATCTATCCGAAGAGTTTTCAGGATACCACCGGCAGCGGCACCGGCGACCTGCGCGGCGTCACCTCCCGCCTCGACTATCTGCAAAAGCTTGGGGTCGACGCCATCTGGCTGACGCCGTTCTACGTTTCACCGCAGGTGGATAACGGCTACGACGTGGCAAACTACACCGCCATCGATCCCTCCTACGGCACGATGGACGATTTTGACGCCCTGGTGGCGGAAGCGAAGGCCCGCGGGATCCGCATCGTGCTGGATATGGTGCTGAACCATACCTCGACCGAGCACGAGTGGTTCCGTCAGTCGCTGAATAAGGAGAGCCCCTACCGTCAGTTCTATATCTGGCGCGACGGCGAACCGGACGCCCTGCCGAACAACTGGCGCTCCAAGTTTGGCGGCAACGCCTGGCAGTGGCATGCCGACAGCGGCCAGTATTATCTGCACCTGTTCGCCATTGAGCAGGCGGATCTCAACTGGGAGAACCCGGCGGTGCGCGCCGAGCTGAAAAAGGTCTGCGAATTCTGGGCCGACCGCGGCGTCGACGGCCTGCGCCTCGACGTGGTCAACCTGATCTCGAAAGATCAGGCCTTTCCCGGCGATGCGGACGGGGATGGTCGCCGCTTCTACACCGACGGCCCGCGGGTGCATGAGTTCCTGCAGGAGATGAGCCGCGATGTCTTCACGCCACGTCATCTGATGACCGTCGGCGAGATGTCTTCCACTTCGCTGGAACACTGCCAGCAGTACGCCGCGCTGGACGGCCGCGAGCTGTCGATGACCTTTAACTTCCACCATTTAAAAGTCGATTATCCCGGTGGGGAGAAGTGGACCCTCGCCCGCCCGGACTATGTGGCGCTGAAGGCGCTGTTCCGCCACTGGCAGCAGGGGATGCACAACCGGGCGTGGAACGCGCTGTTCTGGTGTAATCACGATCAGCCGCGCATCGTCTCGCGCTTTGGCGACGAAGGCGAGTACCGGGTGCCGGCGGCGAAGATGCTGGCGATGGTGCTGCACGGCATGCAGGGCACGCCCTATATTTATCAGGGCGAAGAGATCGGTATGACCAATCCGCACTTCAACAGCATCAGCGATTATCGCGACGTCGAGAGCCACAATATGTTTATCGAACGCGCGGCGCAGGGGCAAAGTCCGGACGAACTGCTGGCGATCCTTGCCAGCAAGTCGCGCGACAACAGCCGCACGCCGATGCCGTGGCATGGTGGCGAGAACGGTGGCTTTAGCGATGGCGAACCGTGGATCGGCCTTGGCGATAACTACCGGGAGATCAACGTCGAGGCGGCGCTGGCGGACCCTGATTCGGTGTTTTATGCCTATCAGCAGCTGATTACGCTGCGTAAAACCCTGCCGCTGCTGACCTGGGGCGATTATCAGGATCTCCTGCCTGACCATCCGTCGCTGTGGTGCTATCGCCGTCAGTGGCAGGGACAAACGCTGGTGGTCGCCGCCAACCTGAGCCGCGACCTGCAGGCCTGGCAGCCTGAGGACGCCCCGGGCGAGTGGAAGATGATCATCAGCAACTATGCCGAGACCACGCCCCGCCCAACCGGGCTGACGCTGCGGCCGTTCGAAGCGGTATGGTGGCTGCAGGCGTAAGGTACTTCTTGCCCGACAGAAACCGGAGCGTAATGCCTGGCATCGGAGGTGGATGCCAGGCATTTTTGCTTATTTTCCAGCCAGATAAATTTACATTTATCGCCAGCGCCCATCATCCGTACTCTCACCTTTTTACCTTGTTCTGGGTCAATAAAATCGCAAACATCTTTGATGCAAATCACTACATATAGAACTTAAAATGCGTCCCGGCCCTACATGTTGTATTAATCGTCTATTATGTCACCATATCTTGTCGATGTCTGGCGGTGATGAGATGTGGATAAAACGGGCCGGATCTGAAGGCAAACAGCACGAGCCGTAGCGTACAGCGCCTTCGGGATAACCTCCGCCTCTGTGGATAACCTGTTCTATATATGGAGTGATCATGACACCGCATGTGATGAAACGTGATGGCTGTAAAGTGCCGTTCAAGTCAGAGCGCATTCAGGAAGCAATTCTGCGTGCAGCTAAAGCAGCGGGAGTCGATGACGCAGACTATTGCGCCACCGTCGCAGAAGTCGTTAGCCAACAAATGCAGGGCCGCGCCCAGGTCGACATCAACGAGATCCAGACCGCCGTGGAAAACCAGCTGATGTCCGGCCCCTATAAGCAGCTGGCGCGCGCCTACATTGAGTATCGCCATGACCGCGATAGCCAGCGTGAGAAGCGCGGCCGCCTCAATCAGGAGATCCGCGGCCTCGTCGAGCAGACCAACTCCGCGCTGCTCAACGAAAACGCCAACAAGGATAGTAAAGTCATCCCGACCCAGCGCGACCTGCTGGCCGGTATCGTCGCCAAGCACTACGCCCGACAGCACCTGCTGCCTCACGATGTGGTGATGGCCCACGAACGCGGCATGATCCACTATCATGACCTCGATTACTCGCCCTTCTTCCCGATGTTTAACTGCATGCTGATCGACCTGAAAGGCATGCTGACCCAGGGCTTTAAGATGGGCAACGCGGAGATCGAGCCGCCGAAATCTATCTCTACCGCCACCGCGGTGACCGCGCAGATCATCGCCCAGGTCGCCAGCCATATTTACGGCGGCACCACCATCAACCGTATCGATGAAGTGCTGGCGCCGTTCGTCAGCGAAAGCTTTAACAAGCATCGTAAAATCGCTGAAGAGTGGCAGATCCCGGATGCCGAAGGCTATGCCCGCGCCCGTACCGAAAAAGAGTGCTACGACGCCTTCCAGTCGCTGGAGTATGAGGTTAACACGCTGCATACCGCCAACGGCCAGACGCCGTTCGTCACCTTCGGGTTCGGTCTCGGCACCAGCTGGGAATCGCGGCTGATCCAGCAGTCGATTCTGCGCAACCGCATTGCCGGCCTCGGTAAAAACCGTAAGACCGCGGTGTTCCCGAAACTGGTGTTCGCGATCCGTGACGGCCTGAACCATAAGTTCGGCGACCCGAACTACGACATCAAACAGCTGGCGCTGGAGTGCGCCAGCAAGCGCATGTACCCGGATATCCTCAACTACGACCAGGTGGTGAAGGTTACCGGGTCGTTCAAAACGCCGATGGGCTGCCGCAGCTTCCTCGGGGTGTGGGAAAACGAGAACGGCGAGCAGGTGCACGATGGGCGCAATAACCTCGGCGTCATCAGCCTCAACCTGCCGCGCATCGCCCTGGAAGCGAAAGGCGACGAAGCCGCCTTCTGGGCGCTGCTGGACGAGCGCCTGCAGCTGGCGCGCAAAGCGCTGATGACCCGCATTGCCCGACTGGAAGGGGTAAAAGCGCGCGTGGCGCCGATCCTCTATATGGAAGGGGCCTGCGGCGTGCGGCTGAAAGCCGACGACGACGTCTCCGAGATCTTTAAAAACGGCCGGGCGTCGATTTCGCTGGGCTATATCGGTATCCATGAAACTATCAATGCGCTGTACGGCAACCAGCATATGTACGACAGCGAGGCGCTGCGCGAGAAGGGTGTGGCCATCGTCCAGCGCCTGCGCGACGCCGTCGATTTGTGGAAAGAAGAGACCGGCTACGGCTTTAGCCTGTACAGCACGCCGAGCGAAAACCTGTGCGACCGCTTCTGCCGTCTCGACACCGCCGAGTTTGGCGTGGTGGAGGGCGTGACCGACAAAGGTTACTACACCAACAGCTTCCACCTCGACGTGGAGAAGAAGGTCAACCCGTACGACAAGATCGATTTTGAAGCGCCGTATCCGCCGCTGGCTAACGGGGGCTTCATTTGCTACGGCGAATACCCAAACATCCAGCACAACCTGAAGGCGCTGGAAGACGTATGGGATTACAGCTATCAGCATGTGCCGTACTACGGCACTAACACGCCGATCGATGAGTGCTACGAGTGCGGTTTCACCGGCGAGTTCGAGTGCACCAGCAAGGGCTTTACCTGCCCGAAATGCGGTAACCACGACGCCTCCCGCGTTTCCGTTACCCGCCGGGTGTGCGGCTACCTCGGCAGTCCGGACGCGCGTCCGTTCAACGCCGGCAAGCAGGAAGAAGTGAAGCGCCGCGTGAAGCACCTGGGCAACGGGCAGATCGGTTAATTCCAGCTGGTTTAGCCCCTCCCCCTCTCCCCAACGGGGAGAGGGAACCGGCCCCGTAGCCGTTTGGCCACTAAGGCGCCGTTCCCGGATCGCGGCGCAAAGCGCCTTATCCGGGCTACAACCGCGTATGCGGCTTTTCGTAGCCCGGGCGAGCGCAGCGACGCCGGGAGCCGTTCCCTTTACAAATGCACAGCACCTCCGTTTTCGCAAAGCCATTAGCGTCAGAGCAAGGCGGCAAACGAGGGAATCCCAAACAGCCAGGTGGGTTTCCTCAAATCAGTTGGCGTTGTAGCAAGGCGGCAAACGAGTAAGTCCCGGGGAGCTTACTGGAGTAAGTGACCCGGGCGAGCGAGCGCAGCCAACGCCGCTACATCGGCAAATGAGAAGAGGAAACAATGAATTACCATCAGTACTACCCGGTAGATATTGTCAACGGCCCCGGCACCCGCTGCACCCTGTTTGTCTCTGGCTGCGTCCATGAGTGCCCCGGCTGCTACAACAAAAGCACCTGGCGGGTGAACTCCGGCATGCCGTTTACCGCTGAGATGGCCAACCGCATCATTGCCGATCTCAACGATACCCGCATCAAACGCCAGGGGATTTCACTCTCCGGCGGCGATCCGCTGCATCCGCAGAACGTCGCGGAGATCCTCAAACTGGTTCAGCGCGTGCGTGCCGAATGCCCCGGCAAAGATATCTGGGTCTGGACCGGCTATAAACTGGATGAGCTGAATGAGGCGCAGATGCAGGTGGTGAACCTGATCAACGTGCTGGTCGACGGTAAGTTTGTGCAGGATTTAAAAGACCCGGCGCTGATCTGGCGCGGCAGCAGCAACCAGGTGGTACATCATTTGCGATAGCGTTTAGAGCCGTTTATTCGCCTGATGATAAACGGCCGCTTTCTCTCTTTAGCCAATGGCAATAACGTAAACCACCACCACACTATCCCGTACTTGATACACCAACCGATAACCTGACGCCTTAAGCTTGATTTTGTAGCAATCCGGTAAATCACTCAGACTGGCCGATGCAATTCGCGGATTCTGCACAACCTGCTGGAGCTTATTTTTGAACTGTTTTTTGATCGTCTCGCCAAGCTTCTGCCATTCGCGCCAGGCACGCGGATCAAACGCCAGTTCATAGGTCATCCAGACTCACCTTCACCTCCGGCTGCGGGTTTTCCAGCCGCTCGCGGACGGTGCGTAATAATGCCGCTTCGCTATCGCTGATAGTCATACTTTTCACTGGCATGCGGCCATTTTCCGCAATGTATTGAAACAGCAGGCGCACCGCCTCCGTTGGCGTCATATCGAGTTTCTCCAGCACGGCATAAGCCTCTTTTTTGAGTTTAGCGTCCAGTCGAACGTTGAGCGTGGCCATTATGCCTCCAGAAAGGGATATTTTGTAATGCATTATAGCATTACATTTACATTACACTCGAATCTGGAAAACGCCTCTCAAAACCGGCTGACGCACTCCATCGCCACCGTTTTAAACTCATCGAAGCTGCGGGTCGCGGCGAGGCGGCTCATGGCGCGCTCGCGAAGGAAAGTCACGAAAATATCGTAGATCGCCATCGCCTCTTCATACTCGCGCTTGCTGATAGCGAGCAGGAAGATGATATGGGCGGTTTCATCACCCCAGGCGATGCCCTGCGGGGCAATGACGGTATAGACCACCGTCTTTTTCGCCAGTAGCCCCAGGGAGTGCGGCAGCGCAATGCCATCGCCGAGCATGGTGCTGACAATCGCTTCACGCTCCACCACCGAAGCATGAAACTCGGCGTCAACAAAGCCTTCCTCCAGCAGCTGCTGGCACAGCTCGGCGAACAGCGTTTGCTGATCCATCGGCGTATCGACCACCCGGAAGTGGGCGGCATCGAAGTACTTATTCAGCATCCATGGACGGGTACGGTCCACCAGCACCAGCTTGCCGATCTGATCCAGTTGATAGTCAGTGGGGAACGGCGCGATGGTCACTACCGGCTTGTCTTTTTCGCTGATCCGCACCGTGGAGATAACAAAATCCGCCTCGATCGCGTCCCGCTGTTCGTATTCGCGCTGGGAAATGGTGGCGGCGATCTCCAGCTGCGGATATTTGCGCTGCAGGATCGCCTCGATCATCCGCACCATCGCATTGCTGGTATCGCACACCAGCAGCACCTGCGGCTGACGCTGGTAGCCGATGTTGTAGTGGCGCTCCAGCCCGACGCCGATATGCAGCACCAGAAAGCCGATTTCGTTTTCGCTGATGGTGTACGGAGTATATTTGCCCCAGCTGGAGACCGCGGCGAGGGTCATATCCCAGGCCATCGGGTAGTGCTGTTTGATGTTATCCAGCAGCGGATTGGGGATCATGATCTGGTAGCGTACGCGGGTGATCATGGTCTTTATGTGGGTCAGCAGATCGGCGTGCAGCTGGGCATCGTCCAGCAGGTTGTAGTTATACTGGCTGTTGATGTAGCGCAGGATGTAGTTGACCAGCGCTTCGTCATCGTCGGCGCTGATGGTTTCCGGGTCCACGTCCTGTACCTGACGGGCGGCGATATGCACGCACAGCCACTCTTCTTCCGCGGGCGATAAAGGTTTACCGGCCAGCCGCTGCAGTTCGCCCGCCAGATCGCGCGCGGCATCGCGGACGTTCTGCGCCACATCTTCAGCACTAAAATCCGCCAGCGGGTAGCCTTCGCTGACGCGACGCACCACCACCGCCCCGTACAGGCAGATAAAGCGCTCGCCGACGTCGGTGAGACGAATATGGTGGCGCGTGAGCGTCTCCTGCAGCACCGGCTCCAGCAGCGCAGGCACCTCCTCTGCAAAGGCCTCGGCGCCGATCGGCGGCGCGATACCGCCCTGCTGGGTTAGCTCCCACAGCAGGTCGGTGAGGCAGGCGCGAACCGATACCTCGCTACCGAACAGCTTCATGCCGTGGCGCGGGCGGGTTTCAAGGGTTAGCTGATAGCGCTGGAAGCGCTCGCGCACCTCGACCATATCGTTTTGCAGCGTGGCGCGGCTGACGAACCACTCATCCGCCAGGTCTTCCAGCTTGATCGAGAACGCCGACGTCAGAAAACGCACCAGCAGGAAAGTGATGCGATCCTGGGCGGTACGCGGGACATGCTGCGCCTTCGGCGCCGTCTCCTCCAGCGCCTGAAAGCTCGCCGGGTTATCAATTTTCAGCTGATAACCGCTGCCGCGGTTAAGGATAAACTGCGCGCCATACTGCGCCAGTAGCGCATTCAGGGCGGTAATATCGGCGCGCACGGTACGAGTGGAAACCGACAGGCGTTGCGCCAGCTCATCCTGCGGCAGCGTTTCATTCCGCAGCAGGGTGAAGAGTTGCGCTAAGCGTTGGTTGGGAAATCGCATGTCAGTTCCTTGTGGTTACGGCTCAGGGTTGGGCGGAAATCACCATCTGCGATGGACTGCCGACCGGCGTGTAGTCTGAGACAAAGGTCAATTTGCCATCCTTCGGCGCCACGCTGAAGCGGGTAATATTATCGCTACGCTGGTTCATGACGTACAGCCACTGCCCCTGATTATCCAGGGTCAGCGTGCGGGGGTAATCTCCGCGCGTCCAGATATCCTCCTGGTGGCGCAGGCGGCCGTCGGCCTGCACCGTAAAGTGGGCGATGCTGTTATGCAGACGGTTGGCGACGTACAGCTGTTTGCCGTCGTTGCTCAGCGCCAGGCCGGCGGCAAAGCTGGTGCCCTTATACTCTTTCGGCAGCGCGGAGACGGTTTTGCCTTCGCGCAGCAGGCCGCTTTGCTGATCCAGATGATAGAAGGTCAGCGTCGACGCTTCCTCGTTAATCAGCCACAGACCGTCGCCCTTTGGCGTGAAGACGAAGTGGCGCGGGCCGGCTCCCGGCGACGAGGCGGCGATAAACGGCGGATCGTTCGGCGTCAACTTGCCGCTGGCGCTATCCAGCCGATATTGATAGATCCGATCCAGCCCCAGATCGGTGGAGTAAACAAATTTCCCGCTGGGATCGGCGGCGATCATATGGGCGTGCGGGCCATTGTGATCGCTGATGGCGAAGCTGCCCTCGACGGCCGCCGCCGGGCGTTCGGCCCCTGCCGGGCCTTCATCCTGATGCCTGTCCACCGCCTCACCCAGGCTACCGTCTTCTTTCACCGGTAGCACGGCGATGCTGCCGCTGACGTAGTTGGCCACCAGCAGCTGTTTACCGTTCGGCGTCAGGGAGAGATAAACCGGACCGGCGCCGCCGGAGGCGACCTGATTGAGTGCGGTCAGCTCGCCGTTCTTCTCAATGCGCCACGCCTGCACCACGCCTTTCTCCACTTCGCTGGCGGCATACAGCGTCTTGCCATCGCGCGAGACGGTCAGCTGCGCGGCGTTCGGCAACGAGCTCACCAGCGTCCTGTCACGTAGCGCGCCGGTTTGGCTATCAACGGTAAAGCGGTACAGACCTTCGCCATTGGGATTATAGGTGCCTACCCAGGCATAGTGAGTTTGCGCGGCGGCGGCGGCGGCAAACAGGGACAGTGAAGCGACAAGCAGATGACGAGCGACAGGCATAGCAACTCCTTGATGGTTCAGTGGGATAAGCTGCCCCTCACCCTTTGAGGGTGAGGGGCAAGGGCACTACTTCACTAACTGTTTGGTCATCTCCAGCAGCTGGCGAACATCGGCCGGGCGGGTGTTGCCGCTGGCCTTATCGATAATCGAGCTGTAGATATGCGGGATGATTTTGCTCACCCCGGCATCGAGGGCGATCTTCAGGATCGCGCTGTAGTTTTCCAGATCGATACCGCCGGTCGGCTCCAGCCAGAAATCGTGCGCGGCGCAGGCTTTGGCCACCGCCTCGAACTCGTTGCGGTGCTTCAGGCCGCCCATCGGGAAGTATTTGATGGAGCTGCCGCCCATATCTTTTAACAGCGCGATGGCGGTTTCCAGCGGCACAATCCCATCCGCCGCGCCGCTGCTCAGCGGGCCGGTGGAGATCTTCACCATACCCGGGGTGCCGGTGGGCGAGACCAGGCCGTTGACCACCGTTTCGTTCTGCCCGAGCAGCGCGCGGCTGGTGGCCACGCCGGTGAAGACCTGATTGACGTGCTGCGGCTGCACCTGGCGCGAAATCTCGCTTACCATCGCCGACTGATTCGGATCCCCTGCGCCCAGCCCGACGGAGAGGGCGTTATCAATCAGCTTCGCGTAGTCGCGCATATCGGCCACCGCGCTGGCGACGTCCGGGTAGTTTTTGGAGAGCACGCCGACCAGGACATGACCTTCCGCCGCGTCGTAGATTTCCCGGGCGTTGTCTTTGCTACCCGCCAGGACGTTCAGGCACACGCGGTCACGGTAAAAGTTTGGGGTCAGTTTCATGCTTGTTTCTCCTTGTTCAGAACTTCCGCGATACGGCGGGCGACTACCGCCAGCTGCTGGGCGTCAACGCTGCGGACATCGGCTTCGATAATGCCTTCATTCGCTTTATAGCCGCGGAAGTAGATGGCGTATTCGCCCTGCTTCAGCGCGTTAACCAGATCGCCGGTCTTCACGCCGGTCACCGCTTCGTCGAATTTGATTTCGGCGCGGGCGATATCGCGGCCGGCGCTGTCCCATACCACGCGGGCAGTGACGCCGTTGAGGGTATTGAGCTGTTCGATAAACGGCGTCATCTTCGCCACCATCTCTTCACCGCTCTCTTTGCTTGCCGTCAGGTAGTGTTCAATGGCGCAGGTCAGGCCGAGGATCCCCTCTTTACCCACTTTCATCGCCCGGCCAATCCCCATCGACTGGCGTTTAACCCACTCGACGTACTGCGTTTTGCCGATCACCAGCCCGCTGGTCGGCCCTTCAATCGCTTTCGCGCCGCTGTAGATCACCAGGTCGGCGCCCATGCGGTAGTAGCCCTGCAGATCTTCCTCCGCCGCCGCGTCGACGATCAGCGGTAAATGATGCTGACGCGCCACTTCCGCGGCCTGCGCCACGTTGAGCATGCTTTTCTGCACGCAGTGGTGGGATTTGATGTAGAGGATCGCCGCGGTGCGCGGGGTGATCGCCGCCGCCAGCTGTTCGGCAGAGCATTCGTTGGCGTAGCCCGCTTCCACCAGCCTGCCGCCGCCCAGCGCCACCATGGTGCCGACCGGCGCGCCGAAGTTGACGTTGTGGCCCTTCGGCAGGACGATTTCGTTATGCTCTATCGGCGTGACGTGCAGGTTCTCCAGCAGCCAGTCGCTGTCTTTCACCAGCACCGCCGCCACCGACTGGGCAATCCCTGCCGAGGCGCAGGAGACCACGGTCGCCCCTTCCACGTCCAACAGCCTGGCGATGTACTCGCCGGTTTTATTCACCAGATCTTTCATTTCAAAGTACTGGTTCATGCCGGCCATCGCGGCGTCCACCACTTCCGGACGCGGCGTGGAAACGCCCAGCGCCGTCATCCGGCCGGAAGTGTTTATAACTTGTTTTAAATGGTATTTTTCAAAAATCGAAGGCATGTTCCGCGCTCCCTTGTTCGGTCAGATAGCCTTTGCCCGCGCGGATCGCGGCCAGCGGCACCAGAATGTTGTCTGCCTGGAGGCTCTCTTTTTCGGCATCCACCAGCAGCGTTGGCTGGCGCTCCAGGCGAAATAGCGTGAGATCGGCGTCGAAACCCACTTCCAGCCGCCCTTTATGCGACAGGCGCAGCCCCTCGGCAGCGCTGACGGTCACGCAGGCAATCACCTGCGGCAGGGTCATGCCAATGGCGAGAAATTTCGACATCACCAGCGCCAGCGAACGCACCGGGCCGTCGATGCGGTTACGGCAGTAAATATCCGAGCTGATGGTGTGCGGCAGAATGCCCAGCGCAATCGCCCGGCGCGCCACTTCAAAGCTGAAGCTGGCGGTACCGTGGCCGACGTCGAGGCGCACGCCGCGCTGCAGGGCGCGAGTAATCGAACTGCGCAGTTCGCCGGCAGGATTCAGAATGCGGTTCGGTTTGCCGTTATAGCAGTGGGTAATGATGTCGCCGCGGCTCAGCAGATCGGCGATTTCATCGAGGTTCGGCGGATTGTTGCCAATGTGCACCATCAGCGGCAGATCGCCGTTTTCCTGCTGAATCGCCTTGGCGCGCGCCAGCGGCGTAATGCCGTTTTCTCCCACCACGCTGCTGCTCATCCGCGCCTTCAGACCAACGATAAAATCGGGATGACGCTGCACCGCCTGCTTCACCGCCTCGGCGTCAATATTGGTCATATTGGCCAGCTCATTCTGGGCAATCAGCCCGACGCGGGAGATATTGAGCAGGGCATAGACTTCCGTCGCCGCTTTACGGGTCAGTTGATAGAACTCATCGACATCGTCGGCGCCGGTGCTGCCGGCATCAATCACGGTGGTGACGCCGGTGGCGATACCGACGCTGTCCGGCTCATCGTGATAAATTGGCGAATTCGGGTAGCAGTGAACGTGGGAGTCAATCCAGCCGGCGCTGACGTAGCTGTTGCCCTGCAGATCGAGGGTTTTGCGGGAGGGCGCGCTAATCTCGCCCAGCGCCGCGATTTTCCCGTCCTGAATGGCGATATCAGTCAGGGTATCGTCGACGAGGCGCGCGCGGCGCAGGAGTAAATCAAACATAGCTATCTCCTGATGAAAGAGTGTATCTGTTGCCGGATGGCGGCGTACCGCCTTATCCGGCCTACCAATCGCGCTGACGTGTAGGCCCGATAAGCGCCGCGCCATCGGGCGATTAGCTAATCGCCACCGGGAAAATGGAGCCGAGGATCATCGCGCCGAGGATGGCGCCGCCGGTGATCGGTTTCTGCCAGATGTAGAACAGCAGGGCGCCAACCAGCGAGCCGATCCCGATAGGAATCGAGGCGGTCATTGCGCTGAGGATGATCAAGGGGCCGAGGAAGCGGCCGGAGGCATTACCGGCCCCCATCATCACGTCGGCGCCGTAGGTGGAGTCGCTCTGGTTGATGGTGAACTTACGCGCCAGAATGATGATGTAGCCCACCGCCAGGCCGAGGATCAGGCCGGTTGCCAGCGAGGCGGCGAAGTTCGCCACCGGGAAGACAAAGCCTGCGCCGAGCAGCAGCGCCGGGACGCCAAGACCGATCCCGGTCTGAATAGCGCCGCCGATATCGAGGATCCCCACCAGCGACCCTTCGATGATGCGGGCGAACAGGAAGCTGGCGCCAAACGCCGCCACCGCGCCGTAAACGCCGGTATCAATCCCCGACTTCAGCATCGCCACGAAGGCGACTTCGTTAAAGGCGCCGATGCCGTACAGGTAGTACATGTGGGTCCCGGCGAAGACGCCGGAGGAGAGCAGGCCAACGAAGATCGGGAACGACCAGTCGGCATACCAAAAACCTTTATTCTGTTCCATTATCAGGCTCCCGTTACTTGCCGCTGAGTGAGTTGTGGATCATGTCCAGCCAGTTCGGCACGGTCAGATGGAAGGATTCGATCATCTTCATGTCGAAGCCGCGGAAGAAGCCGCTGAGGACGAACAGGGCGACAATGGCCACCATCATCACTTTGGTGACCCGGTTCCAGCCGCTCTCTTCAACGCCTTTGCCGATCAGGATGCCCAGCACCAGCCCCGGTACGGCGTTGCCCATAATCAGCTGCGCCGCGCCGCCGAAGATGGTCGCCCAGAAGCCTGATTTTTTACCGGCGTCGATCGCCGCCAGCCAGAAGATCACCGGCATCACGGTGTTCACCAGCAGGTTTGCCGCCGGGACCAGTACCTTAACCGCGGTCACCTGCAGCGCTTCCGGTACGGACGAGGCGGTGAGGTTAAGGAAGGCGACGACGATCATGCCGATGATGCCGCAGGAGATGGCCATTTTTTTCGGATCGTGCAGCGTTTCGCCGACGTTACGATTTTTCAGCATCAGCGCCGCCGCGCCCCAGTTGGGGATAATGCGGTGGTCAACATCCTGGGTGAAGGAGCCTGCTGCAACGGAAGAGGCCCAGGCGTTAAAGAAGAAACCGAGGCCAAAGGAGAAGTGGGAAGCCGGATCGCCCTCACAGGAGTTCAGCTCGCCCAGGGTTCGAAACGCCCCCATCCCCTGGGTGGTAGGGGCATGAAACATGCGTGCCGCTCCGGCGCCCACGCCGACGCCGACCAGGCCGCCGATGATAAGCGATTTTATTAATATTATCAGGAACATAGTCAGACCCTTTGCTAACAATCAGGTTTGCGTGACGAAATCCACTTTATCGAGATCGATGGCGGTCACGTTGACGGTGACGTCCAGCTCCACGCTGTAGGTCCGTCGTTCACGGCGCAAAAAGAAAAACAGGAAGGCCTCTTTTCGTACCGCTTCGCGCGCATGAACAACCGTCACGTCCTGTGGCTCAATACGCAGCAGAATGTGCGATGACGTTTTCATCACCGCAGCCTGCACATGGTTCAGGGCATCGGCGAAGGCCCGTGATTTGCTTTCGCCTTTGCCGGCAACCCTCACCGTGGTGGTGAATTGCTCTTTCATACTTATGCGCCGTATTTCTTTTTCCAGGCCTCTACCAGCCGCTCGCCCAGCTCTTCTTTATCCATAAAGCCGAAGCCCAGCACGTTGCAGCCTTCGTTGATGGCGGTGACGCCCTCTTCCACGGAACGCATGCCGTATTTCGCTTTGTAGCCGTGTTTGGTCTGGGCGGTGATGGCGCCGGCGCCGCCGCTGCCGCAGAAGGAGATGCCGAAGGTGGCGTTTTCCGCTTTCATCATGTCGCCAAGCTTCATGTCGGCAGCAACGCCAGGGACGACCACTGCACGTGCGCCGGCTTTCTCTGCGCCTGCGGCGACTTTTTGGCCTTTACCCAGACGGTCGCCAATAACTACGGTGATTTGTTCCATGTTTTGCTCCTTACAGGTTTTCTTTTGCGACTTCGAAATGGACGGAGAGCAGCCAGGCCTCTTCATCAGGCAGGTTGCCGAACTGCGCGACCACTTCGCGGGCCAACGTCATTGAATCTGGTGAAATCTCTTCGAACAGGCTGGCATCCACTTCCGGCAGCGGTTCCCCGCTGATTGACCGGTGGGCCATCGCCCGCACGTGGGAGGTCAGCATTTGCTCCTGAACGTCGTTAGGGACGATGCCGTGACGGCTTAACAGGGCAAAAACCTGCTGCAGCATCTTGTCAGCCAGGCGTTCGGTCTGCGCTGCCTGCTCCCCTACGTCGTGTATTACCGCTCCGTTATTCACTTCTGATACCCCGCTGATGTCTCTGGGAATCAAAGTAGCGCCGGGGGATGGGAGTTTGTAGCGAGTTGTTTTCCACTTCGAAGTGGAAAGGGAGACGGCAGGCGTGATCGACCCCACACATTCACTGGAAAAATGAAAAAACAGCAATTATGGCGTGAGACGTATCACAACAATGCGCGTGAATGCGCAGCCCGCGGCTGCGGAAAGGCCGGAAAAAGAGATCGAAAAGTGTGATATCGGTAGGCTTTGAGGCGGGAGACATCGGCTGAGGCCTCCCGAAAACGGCAGTTAGCGGTACTTCTTATGGTAGGTGTTGCGGGTGGTTTTAAACTCCTCCGCGGCGGCCTGCGCCTCTTTCACCTTGCCTTCATTCGCCAGCTTCAGCGCGCCGTCGATCTGGCCGATCAGAATATCCAGACCGTGACGGTAATCTTTCATCTCAGCGCTGTCGGCCGCTTTGCCTTCCAGCTTCGGCGGCGTCTCTTTCTGGGCATCAACCGCGGCGGTACGCATCTTATTCAGCGCCGCTTTCAGTTCGCCGGCGTCGGAGGTTTTCTGTACCACTTGCAGATTTTCTGCCAGAGTGTCCATGTCTTCGCCCAGGTCGGCAAAGGCCGAGGCTGAACCGAGCGCAAAAGCAGAGACAGCCAGCATCGCTAACAGTTTTTTACGCATTGCTCACTTCCTTTTTATTATTTAAGCAAACAGGTGTTATTGCCCGGCGATTTTCATCTCCGGCAGCAGCACAGAACCGCACTGAATGTTGCTGCGCGTTTCAATATCATCGCCGATGGTCACGATATTACGCCACATTTCTTTCAGATTTCCTGCAATGGTGATCTCACTGACAGGATATTGAATTTCGCCATTTTCTACCCAGAAGCCGGATGCGCCGCGTGAGTAGTCGCCAGTGACGCCACTGACACCCTGCCCCATCAGTTCGGTAACCACAAGACCGGTGCCCATCTCTTTAAGCATCTTTGCAAAACTCAGGCCGCGGCCGTTGATGCGCCAGTTATGGATGCCGCCGGCGTGGCCGGTGCTTTTCATCCCCAGCTTGCGGGCGGAGTAGTTGGTCAGCAGCCACTGGGTCAGCACGCCGTCTTTGACGATATCGCGACGCTCGGTGCGCACGCCTTCGCTGTCGAACGGCGTGGAGGCCAGTCCTTTACGCAGGTGCGGATGCTCTTCAATGGTCAGCCACTCCGGCAAAATTTGTTTGCCCAGCGAATCGAGCAGGAAGGTGGATTTGCGGTATACCGAACCACCGGCAATCGCTCCGACCAGGTGGCCAAACAGCCCGGTCGCCACTTCATTGGCGAAAATCACCGGCGCCTTCATGGTCGATAGCTTACGCGGCGCGAGGCGCGACAGGGTGCGGCGGGCGCACTCTTCCCCGACCCATTCCGGGGACTGCAGATCCTCGATCGCCCGGCCAATGGTATAGGCGTAGTCGCGTTCCATGTCGCCGTCATCTTCCGCGATCACGCAGCTGGAAAGGGAGTGGCGAGTCGAACAGTAGCTCTGCAGCATGCCATGGCTGTTGCCGAACACTTTGATGCCGTAGTGGCTGTTAAAGCTGCCGCCTTCGGTGTTGGTGATGCGTTTATCGGCCTTCAGCGCCGCTTGCTCTGCGCGGGCGGCCAGTTCGATGGCCTCATCCGGGGAGACCTCCGCCGGGTGGAACAGGTCCAGATCCGGGGCGTCAAAGGCCAGCAGCTCTTTATCCGCCACGCCGGCGAAGGGATCCGGGGAGGTGTAGCGGGCGATATCCAGCGCCGCCTGCACGGTGCGGGCGATGGCGTCCGGGCTGAGATCGGTGGAAGAGGCGCTGCCCTTGCGGTTCTGGTGGTAAACCGTGATGCCTAACGCCCCATCGCTATTGAATTCTACATTCTCCACTTCGCCATAGCGGGTGCTGACGCCGATGCCCGTCGTCTTGCTGACGGAGACTTCCGCGCCATCGGATTTACCTGCCGCCAGTTCCAGCGCCGTGGTCACGGCCTCTTCCAGCGTCTTACGTTGCTGGGCAACTTGAGAGATCACTTTCATTGCTAATGCCATAATGTAAGAAGGAGTTAACTGAAGTCTAACAGAGAACCGTTTTTCAGTGCGCGCCTTAACTGGTAACATTAGCCTCTTTTTTTAAGGAGCCTGAGATGACAAAGCAGCCCGAAGACTGGCTCGACGACGTTCCCGGTGATGATATCGAGGATGAAGACGATGAAATTATCTGGGTCAGTAAGAGTGAAATTAAGCGCGACGCGGAAGAACTGAAGCGTCTTGGCGCGGAACTCGTTGACCTGGGGAAAAACGCGCTGGATAAAATTCCGCTGGATACTGACCTGCGCGACGCCATCGAACTCGCCCAGCGAATCAAAAAAGAGGGTCGCCGCCGCCAGCTGCAGCTTATCGGTAAGATGCTGCGCAATCGCGATGTCGATCCGATTCGTCAGGCGCTGGATAAGCTGAAAAACCGCCACAACCAGCAGGTTGCGCTGTTCCACAAGCTGGAGCAGATCCGTGACCGACTGATTGACGACGGGGATGACGCCGTAGCTGAAGTGCTGAACCTGTGGCCAGATGCTGACCGTCAGCAGCTGCGTTCCCTGATCCGCAATGCGAAGAAAGAGAAAGAAGGCAACAAACCGCCGAAATCCGCGCGCCTGATCTTCCAGTATCTGCGTGAACTGGCGGAAAACGAAGGCTAATTCCCGCCGCATTTGCCGCACAAGTCACCCGGATGGCGGCGCGCTGCGCCTTATCCGGGCTACTCCGCTTTGTCTGGGGGTGGCTACGCCTTATCCGGCCTACGGAAGGCTGCTGAACCTGAGTTATCAAACAGTTGCTCAACTCCGCAGGCCCGCGCAAGCGCCGCGCCGCCGGGCAGGCTATATCCAACGCCGTTCCCGTCGTTGTGCCGGATGGCGGCTACGCCTTATCCGGCCTACGGAAGGCTGCTGAACCTGAGTTATCAAACAGTTGTTCAACTCCGCAGGCCCGCGCAAGCGCCTCGCCGCCGGGCAGGCTGTATCCTACGCTATTCCCGTTGTTGTGCCGGATGGCGGCTACGCCTTATCCGGCCCACCTTCCCCTTCTTCAACGCAAGCATCGCGCCAGCAGGGGGTTCCCCTGAACCCCCAAGTCCACACAACGAGACTGTCGTTTATTGCCTTCTCTAAAGCTGAATCGTTAAAGCTAAAAGCAATGCAGATCACATCTTGTGGTGATAATTAAGCATGGTTTATCACAATAATACGACGCCTATCGCATTTAACATCTTAAAAACGGCCACTTTCTCACCAGGTGAGGCGCTTCACATTTTAATCACCCCCATGCCGGTAGATTTCACACGTCAATGACACAATCGATTCAGCAAAAAGGGAATAAAAATGAAAAAGACACTGGTTCTGACGGCTATCGCTCTGCTGGTTTCTGGCTCCGCCGCGGCAAAAACATGGGTGCTGACGAATGCTGAAGAGGGCATGGATAAGGGAAACTGGCAGATCGGCAGCGATCAGCTGAAGGTGAAAGACCATGCGTTCAGCATTGAGCAGAAAGTCCTGCACGGCGGCAAGCAGGAAGGCAGCAAAATCCTCACCATTCGCAGTAAAGACGGCCTGACCATCACCCTCAGCCCGACGCGCGGCATGAACTTGCTGCGAGTGGAAGGCTTCGGCAGCCGGATGGGTTGGGATTCGCCGGTCAAAGAGGTTGTTAACCCGGCCTTTATCAACCTGGAGAGTCGCAACGGGCTCGGCTGGCTGGAAGGGTTCAACGAAATGATGGTCCGCTGCGGCTACGAGTGGACCGGCCATCCGGTGACTGCGGACGGGCAAATTTATACCCTGCACGGCAAGGCAGGCAACACGCCGGCCTCTCTGGTGGAGGTAGAGGTGGCCGACAGCGCGCCGTATGAAATTCGCGTCCGCGGGCTGGTGAAAGAGAGCACCTTCAAAAAAGCCGATCTGCAAACCATGACTGAGCTGCGCTATATCCCGGGCAGCAACAGCTTCAGCCTGCACGATGTCTTAACCAATCACGCCGACTATCCGCATGATTACCAGATCATCTACCACAGCAACTTCGGCACCCCGATCCTGGAAGAAGGCGCGCGTTTCCTCGCCCCGATGTCCAGCATCAGCCCGTTCAATGATTACGCTAAGAGCGGATTAAAAACCTGGCAAACCTATCAGGGGCCGACCAAAGACTTTGACGAGATGGTGTTTAATATTCAGCCGCTGGCCGATGAAAATCACCAGACGCTGGCCGCCGTGGTCAACAAAGCGGGCGATAAAGGAGCCTCCATTCAGTTCGACACCCGCCAGCTGCCGGTCCTGACGCTGTGGAAAAACACCGACACCGTCAAACAGGGCTATGTCACCGGTATCGAGCCGGGGACCAGCTACGCCTATCCGGTGACCATTGAACGCGAGCAAAAACGCGTAAAACAGCTGCAGCCGGGCGCCAGCGCGCAGTTTGATCTGACCTACACCCTGCTGCATGACAGTGCCCAGGTGGCCGCCGTCGAGCAGAAAATCGCGCAGATTCAGGGCGACAATAAAGTGGCGGAGAACGACACGCCGATCGCCAAAGAGTAAACATACCCCAGCCGAACGCCCGGAGCGGTACGCCGCGCCGGGCTACGCCCACCCCATCACCTCGCGCCCGAGATCCCGGGCAAACTGCTGATACTGTCGCTCATCGATCGGCTGCGGGTAGCTCAGCACCAGCAGTTCATGATCCGCGATGCCCTGATGATAGGTCGGATGACGATGCGCCCAGGGGTTAGCGTGGAATCCCATCGACTGATAAAAGCGCAGCCGTTTATGGGCGATCTCGCTGCTCAGCGGATCGATTTCCAGAATGCTCAGCGGCGCGCGCGTCAGGATCTGCGCCAGCAGCTGTTTACCATAGCCGCGGGAGCGCAGCGTATCGTCGATCGCCAAATGTTCGACATAACAGTAGCCGGCAAACTGCCAGCAGCCGCTGAGGCCGATAAATACGTCCTCATCGAACCACGCCTCCAGCGCGTAGTGCGCGTTGCTCAGTGCCTGACGCTTGGCCTCGCTTTCGCGCTGCTCGTGCCAAGGAAAGGCGCGCGCGTAGAGCGCGTCCAGCATGGCGAAATGGGGCGAGTCGGTAGAAAGTACGCTTTCGCGGGTAAGCATCACACCATCCCTGTAGGTAAAAACAAAACTGCCCTCACGCGGAGGGCAGTGACCGGAGGCGGGACGTTACTCTGTCGCGGCCGCTTTTTGCGCCAGTTTATCCAGCAGCTTTTGATGAATGCCGCCGAAGCCGCCGTTGCTCATCACCAGGATATGGTCGCCAGGATGGGCGGTTTTGACCACCATCTCCGCCAGGGTATCGACGTCGGCGCTCCAGTGAGCCGGCTGGACGCAGGCTTCCGCCACTTCCGCCACCTGCCACGGGATATGCTGCGGCTGCAGGAGGAACACCTCATCGGCGCGGCCAAGAGACGGCGCCAGATCGTCCTTGCAGACGCCCATTTTCATGGTGTTAGAGCGCGGCTCCAGCACGGCGAGAATGCGCGCGGTGCCGCCCACTTTGCCGCGCAGCGCCTGCAGCGTAGCGAGAATGGCCGTCGGATGATGAGCGAAATCGTCATACACGGTGACGCCGTTGGCTTCGCCGCGCAGCTCCAGGCGACGGCGGGCGTTGATAAAGCTGCCCAGCGCGTTCGCGGCATCCGCCGGCAGTACCCCGACGTGACGCGCCGCGGCAATGGCCATCAGGCCGTTATGCATATTATGCTCGCCGACCAGCGCCCATTTCACCTCGCCGACCTTTTCACCGTCGAACAGCACTTCCCACTGCGAGGCGTCAGCGTTCAGCTTCCTCGCCTGCCAGTGGCCCTGCTCGCCCACCAGCTCCTGCTCGCTCCAGCAACCCATCGCCATCACCTGCTTCAGGTTGATGTCGTTCTCCGGCAGGATAATTTTGCCTTTGCCCGGCACGATGCGCACCAGATGGTGGAACTGCTTCTGAATCGCCTTCAGGTCGTCAAAGATATCCGCGTGGTCGAACTCAAGGTTGTTGAGGATCAGCGTCCGCGGGCAGTAGTGAACAAATTTGGAGCGCTTGTCGAAGAAGGCGCAGTCGTATTCATCCGCTTCAATGACGAAGAAAGGGCTGTCGCCCAGGCGCGCAGAGACGTCAAAATTGCCCGGCACGCCGCCGATCACGAAGCCCGGCTGGTAACCGCAGGCTTCAAGGATCCAGGTCGCCATGCCGGCGGTGGTGGTTTTGCCGTGGGTCCCGGCGACGGCCAGCACCCAGCGATCGCGCAGCACGAAGTCGTGCAGCCACTGTGGACCGGACATATAGGGAATATTGTTTTCCAGCACCGCTTCAACGCACGGGTTGCCGCGAGTCATGGCGTTACCGATGATCACCAGATCCGGCCGGGGCTCCAGCTGGCTGGGGTCATAGCCCTGAATTAAATCAATCCCCTGGTTTTCCAGCAGGGTGCTCATCGGCGGATAGACGTTAGCATCCGACCCCGTTACCTCATGACCGAGGGAGCGCGCCAGCATGGCCAGGCCCCCCATAAACGTGCCACAGATTCCTAAAATATGAATGCGCATTCGTCATTTCCTTCTCTTATCCGGGGCACATTTTACCCATATCCCGGGCCCTGGCGAAATGCATTTCAGGCGAATCTGTATTTTGCTGGCGCGATTCACTAGTGCGCACTTTTTTGATTCTTTGTTAAGATTGTTGCGTTCGTTTTACTCAACATAAAAATGCAGGGAACGAGTTATGAAAACGTTAGGTGAGTTTATTGTTGAAAAGCAGCACGAGTTCTCCCACGCCACCGGTGAGCTGACTGCTTTGTTGTCAGCAATAAAGTTGGGCGCCAAGATCATCCACCGCGATATCAACAAGGCCGGTCTGGTCGATATCCTGGGTGCCAGCGGTGCTGAAAACGTTCAGGGCGAGGTGCAGCAAAAACTCGATCTGTTCGCGAATGAAAAATTAAAAGCCGCACTGCGAGCACGCGATATTGTTGCCGGGATCGCCTCTGAAGAAGAAGATGAGATTGTCGTCTTCGAAGGGTGTGAACACGCCAAATACGTGGTGCTGATGGACCCTCTGGATGGCTCCTCTAACATCGACGTTAACGTCTCTGTTGGTACGATCTTCTCTATCTACCGCCGCGTGACGCCTGTTGGCACGCCGGTGACAGAAGAAGATTTCCTGCAGCCGGGCAACAAACAGGTGGCAGCGGGCTATGTGGTCTATGGCTCTTCGACGATGCTGGTGTATACCACCGGCTGCGGCGTCCACGCCTTCACCTACGACCCGTCCCTCGGCGTCTTCTGCCTGTGCCAGGAGCGCATGCGCTTCCCGGAGAAGGGCAATACCTACTCCATTAACGAAGGCAACTACATCAAATTCCCGCAGGGCGTGAAGAAGTACATTAAGTACTGCCAGGAAGAGGACAAAGCGACGCAGCGTCCTTATACCTCACGCTATATCGGCTCGCTGGTGGCGGACTTCCACCGCAACCTGCTGAAAGGCGGCATCTACCTCTATCCAAGCACCGCCAGCCACCCGGACGGCAAGCTGCGCCTGCTGTATGAATGCAACCCGATGGCCTTCCTCGCCGAACAGGCGGGCGGTAAGGCCAGCGATGGTAAAGAGCGTATTCTGGATATTGTTCCGGAAAGCCTGCACCAGCGCCGCTCCTTCTTCGTCGGCAACAACCACATGGTGGAAGACGTCGAGAACTTTATTAAGTCGTTCCCGGACGCCTAAGCGCCCTGCCCGCTCCTCCCGCGCCTGCGGGAGGAGCCTCTCTTTTAGCGACTCCCCGCCCCGCTCACCCGCGTGACCGCCGCATTCTGCCGGTTTTCCCACAGCACGGTCAGCCCACGCTGCAGCGCGATAAAGATAAACAGCAAAATGCCGATGGCGATTTTGGTCCACCATGAGCTGAGGGTGCCGTCGAAGTTGATGTAGGTCTGAATCAGCCCCTGGATCGCCACCCCGAACAGGGTTCCCAGCACAGTGCCGACGCCGCCGCTGAGCAGCGTGCCGCCGATCACCACCGAGGCAATGGCGTCCAGCTCCACGCCGACGCCCGCCAGCGCATAGCCCGCCTGGGTATAAATGGAAAAGACGATCCCGGCCAGCGTCGCCAGCCCGGTGGAGAGCATATAGATACGGATCGTGGCGCTGCGGGTGGAAATCCCCATTAAATTCGCCGACGTCGCGTTGCCGCCAATGGCATACACCTGGTTGCCGAAGCGGGTGCGGTGGGCGACAAAAATACCGGCCACCACCACCAGCAGCATCAGCAGCCCCATGGCGCTGAGGCGTCCGCCGCCGGGAATGGTCCATGCCAGCCCGGACAGGGTGTCGTACACCGGGTGGTTAATCGGAATCGACTCCTCTGACACCAGATAGCTCACGCCGCGCAGGAAGAACATGCCGGCGAGGGTGATGATAAAGGCCGGGATCTTCAGGGCGTCAATCAGCAGCCCCATAAACGCGCCGAAGGCGCAGCCCATCACCAGCACCAGCGGAAACGCCACCAGCGGTGATATTCCCCAAAAGCCAATCGCTTTGGCGAGAAAGACGCCGGTAAAGGCGATCACCGACCCGACAGACAGATCGATCCCGCCGGAGAGGATCACGAAGGTCATGCCCACGGCGATGATCCCGAGGAAGGCGTTATCCGTCAGGATATTGCAGATCACGCGCGTCGAGGCAAAGCCGGGGAATTGCGTCAGGCAGTAGAGATAGCCCAGCACAAACACCGCGAGGGTGATCATCAACGGTAAATTACGTTTTATCATGGCCGCGTACCCCTTTCAGTAAACCGATAAAGCGCGGCGACTGGACAATCAGTACGCACAGCACCACCACCGCTTTCACCACCTGGTTGAGCTCCGGCGGGAAGCCGGAGAGCAAAATCCCGGTGTTCATTCCCTGGATAATCAGCGCCCCCACCACCGACAGCAGCAGGTTGAAGCGCCCGCCCATCAGCGAAGCGCCGCCGATGACCACCGCCAGAATGGCGTCCAGCTCAAGCCATAGCCCGGCGTTATTGGCATCCGCGCCGCGAATGTCCGCCGCCACGATGATCCCGGCGATCGCCGCGCAGACGCCGCTCAGGACATAGGCCAGCATCACCACGATGCGGGTATTGACGCCGGCGTTTTTCGCCGCGCGGATATTGATCCCTACCGCTTCGATAAACATGCCCAGCGCCGTTTTGCGGGTAAACAGCCAGAACAGCAGCAGGGTCGCGGCGGCGATGATCACCGGCGTCGGAAACAGGAGGAACGATCCGCTGCCGAGCCACGCCAGCGCCGGGGAATCAAAGGTGACGATCTGCCCGGCGGTGATCAACTGCGCCACCCCGCGTCCGGCCACCATCAGGATCAGCGTCGCCACAAAGGGCTGGATCTTAAGGACCGCCACGAGAATGCCGTTCCACAGCCCGGCCAGCGCGCCCGCCGCCAGCGAGGCCAGCAGCACCACCGGCAGGCTGTGACCGGCGACGGTCATCGAGGCGGCCGTCGCGCCGGCTATCGCCATCACCGCCCCCACCGACAGGTCGATGCCGCCGGTGGCGATCACCAGCGTCATGCCGATGGCCAGCAGCGCCACCGGGGCGGCGCGGTTGAGAATATCGATTGGGCTGCCAAACAGGCGGCCATCCTGGAGCACCACCTGATAAAAATGGGGCGCCACCAGGCTGTCGACCAGCAGAACCAGCAGCAGGGCAATGATCTGCGGGGTGCCCTTCGGCCAGGTGAAGCGTCGCTTCTCCGGGCCGGTTTGCGAAAGAGATCGAGGCATCATGGGTTACTCCTTATGCCGCAATTGCGTTCATGATCGCCGGTACAGAGAGCTCGGCGAGCGGGATCTCGGCCACCTGCCGGCGATCGCGCATGATAATGACCCGATCGGCGTAACCCACCAGCTCCTCCAGTTCAGAGGAGATGACCAGCAGCGCCAGGCCATCGGCGCAGAGGGTTTCAATCAGGCGAATGATTTCCGCATGGGCGCCAACGTCGATGCCGCGGGTCGGCTCATCGAGGATCAGGAACTGCGGTTTGGTCAGCAGCCAGCGCGAAAGCAGCACCTTCTGCTGGTTGCCGCCGGAGAGAAACTCGATCGGCTGCTCCGCGCTGGGGGTGCGGATCCCCAGCTGGCGAATAAAGCGCTCGGCGATCTCGTTCTGTTCGCGCCGGGGTATCGGCCGCAGCCAGCCGCGCTGCGCCTGCAGAGCGAGGACGATATTTTCCCGCACCGAGGCGGCGGCGATAATGCCGTCGGTTTTGCGATCCTCCGGACAGAAGCCGATCCCGAGGCAGGAGGCCTGATGCGGAGAACGCAGGGTTTGCGGTTTGCCTTTGATCCACGCCTTCCCGCTGTCCGCCGTTTTAATACCGAAGATCACCTCGGCGGTTTCCGTGCGGCCGGAACCCAACAGGCCGGCGAGGCCAACGATTTCGCCCGGACGCACCTGCAGGTCGAACGGGGCGATGGTGCCTTTTTTACCGTAGCCTTCAAATGCCGCCACCGGCTTATCGCTCAGCAGGGTTCGGCCCGCCCGCTGCAGGGCGTTGTGGTCCAGTTCGCGGCCCAGCATCATTTTCACCAGCTCAATCTGCGGCAGTTCGCGGGTCTCGCGGCAGCCGACGAAGCTGCCGTTGCGCAGCACGGTAATGCGGTCGCTGACCGCATAGACCTGGTCGAGAAAATGGGTGACGAAGATCAGGCTGACGCCGTTATCCCTGAGCTGGCGCATCAGGGTAAACAGCATCTCCACCTCCTGGGTATCGAGGCTGGCGGTGGGCTCGTCGAGGATCAGCACCTTGGCCGACAGGTCGATGGCCCGGCAGATAGCGACGATCTGCTGCATCGCCACTGAAAAGCGGTTCAGCGGCTCGCGCACATCGAGGGAAAAGCCGTAGGAGGCCATCAGCGCCGTCGCCCTGGCCTCCATCTCTTTCCGCCGCAGCAGGCCAAACCGCCGCGGCTCACGGCCGATGAACAGGTTATCCGCCACCGACATATTGGGCAGCAGGTTCACTTCCTGGTAGACAGTGCCGATCCCCAGCTGCTGGGCATGGGCGGTATTTTTCGGGGAAATGGTCTGGCCTTCCAGCCAGATAGTGCCGCGATCGGCATGGTAAACGCCGGTAAGCGCTTTGATCAGCGTCGATTTCCCGGCGCCGTTTTCGCCCAACAGGGCCATGATTTCGCCGCGCCGCAGGCTAAAGTTGACGTTATCCAGCGCCTTAACGCCGGGGAAGAATTTACTGAGTCCTTCGGTGCGAAGGATCTCCTGGTGTGCCTCGGCGCTCATAATCGATATCACCTTCAAATGATGTCAGGTTGCCCCGGTTCGCGCTGTGCTTGCCGGGGTTGCTGGAACGCTGCCTGTTACCCTCTCCGGCTGAGGAGAGGGTCGGGATGAGGGGCTATTCACTCAGTAGCCCATATTTTTCTTCTTCTCTAACTCTTCTTTCGCCGTATCCGGCAGATACAGCGTCGATTTGGTAATGGTCAGCTTCTCCGGCAGGGTGCCGTCTTTTTTGTATTTCTCCAGCGCATCAAACGCCGGGCCGGCCATATTTGGCGTCAGCTCGACGCTGGCGTTGGCTTCGCCGGCGATCATCGCTTTATAGATATCCGGCACGCCGTCGATGGAGCCGGTCAGAATATCTTTGCCCGGCTTCAGGCCAGCTTCTTTAATGGCCTGGATGGCGCCGATGGCCATATCGTCGTTATGAGCGAATACCATGCAGATGTTTTTGCCGTTATTCTCAGCCTTGATAAAGCTCTCCATAACCTCTTTCCCTTTGCTGCGGGTGAAGTCGCCGGACTGAGAGCGGATGATTTTGATATTCGACGCTTTGGCGATGGCGTCAGCGAAGCCTTTCTTACGGTCGATGGCCACGCTGGCCCCGACGGTGCCCTGCAGTTCCACGACGTTACACGGCTTACCGTCGACAGTTTTCACCAGCCAGTCGCCAATCAGCTGACCTTCCAGTACGTTGTTGGCGGTCACGGTGGTCATGTAGAGATCTTTATCTTTCACATCAATAGAACGGTCGAGGAGGAAGACCGGGATTTTGGCCTCTTTCGCCTCTTTCAGTACCGGCTCCCAGCCTGTAGCCACTACCGGTGCAATGAAGATCGCGTCTACCCCCTGGGCGATAAAGGAGCGCACCGCTTTGATCTGGTTTTCCTGTTTTTGCTGACCATCGGCGATCTTCAGCGTGATACCGCGCTTGGCGGCTTCCTCTTTCGCGACGCTGGTTTCTGCCGCACGCCAGCCGGATTCAGAACCGACCTGCGAAAAACCTACGGTTAGCGGGGCAGCTATCGCCATAGACGACATAGCTGCGGAAACTGCTGTGACAAGAAGTAAGCGCTTCCACATAAGGGTATCCTCGTAGGGTTATTGTTGGTTAAAGTCTCACCTGCGGACAAACTATAGACAATCGGTGATGTAACTGAATGCGTTACATCACACTTCAAAAAAGTAAATGAGATGTTAATGACGGCCCCGTTGCCCAGCGGAGAGCCGATAAGGCTTCGCAGGGAGCGCGGCTGTTGCGGTTTATGACGTTTTTTTAAGCGGTTTGATAAATCAATCACATGCAATGAAAACGGTTACATAAATTTATTCATGATGTGGCTATGTTTATGGATTTTCATGCCATTATTGCGCGCAAAATTCAGAGCACTCCACGGCGAGATCGGGAAAAAGAAGCGAAGACATTCGATGTGAGTTGGCTATAATACCGAGCACTTGTTTGCCATACATTTTAAAGGAAACAGACATGAGCTTACTCAACGTACCTGCGGGCAAAGATCTGCCGGAAGACATCTACGTCGTGATCGAGATCCCGGCGAACGCAGATCCCATCAAATACGAAGTCGACAAAGAGAGCGGTGCACTGTTCGTTGACCGTTTCATGTCCACTGCGATGTTCTATCCGTGCAACTACGGCTACATCAACCACACCCTGTCCCTGGACGGCGACCCGGTTGACGTGCTGGTCCCGACCCCGTACCCGCTGCAGCCGGGCTCCGTGATCCGCTGCCGTCCGGTTGGCGTTCTGAAGATGACCGACGAATCCGGTGAAGATGCGAAACTGGTTGCGGTACCGCACACCAAGCTGAGCAAAGAATACGATCACATCAACGATGTGAACGACCTGCCGGAACTGCTGAAAGCCCAGATCACTCACTTCTTTGAGCACTACAAAGATCTGGAAAAAGGCAAGTGGGTTAAAGTCGACGGTTGGGACAACGCAGAAGCGGCGAAAGCTGAAATCGTTGCCTCTTTCGAGCGCGCTAAGCAGAAGTAATTCTGTCTCAGGCAGGGTCATACCCTGCCTGATTGCGGCACGGATAGCCGCGATAACACCATGGAGGGTGTCCCGTGAAAAGCGTTCGCTATTTCACTCTTAACTTTTCTGGCTTCACAACCGCCGCCTCTGAAAAACAGGGGTATCTGCGCCTTATCGCCGGCGACCATGTCTTTTATACCGATAAACGCTACTTTAACGACCCCTCGCTTTTTGACCGCCTGAAGACCCATCAGCCTCTGTATCTCGGCGCCCGCCGCCTGGACAACGGCAGTTACTGGATCCACTGGCTCAGCGATGGCGAAACGCTCCTTGAGCCCAGTCAACGCGTCAAGCGCTGGGCCCGGCCGCTGCTGATTATCAGCCTGCTGACCCTCATCGTCTCCCTTATTCCGCTCCTGGTGAGCGCCTCAGAATGGGCAAAGTTCGGCTGCGGCATTATCGCGGTACTGGCCTTCATCGCGCTGTTAACCGGGCTCTGCGAGCGGCTGTTCCACCCGGCGCTAAAACGGCACCCCGCGATGCGCGATCTGCTGGCGAAGATGGCGCAGGCCCGCCGCCGCGACTTTTCTTTTTGCCAGCCCCTACCCGCAACGCCGCGGGCCGTCCGCCGGTCGGTGATGCCTTTTACGCATGCCCTGCCGGAACGCTATGCGGTTAAAACCGACATCATCACCGATACCCACTTTAAGAAGTGGTATGCGGGCAATCCTACGCGGGAATATCACGGCCTCGGGATACAATGCGGTTCCCTGCCGCTGGCCTTCTGGTGGCAGGCTGGCTGCGCTAATTTCGCGCTGCATCCTGTTCTCTATCGTCGTCAGCCACCGTTTCTTGCCACTGGCGATCGTATCGTCGCCGTATACGAGCGCGACAGCCGGGCGATCCATGCGCTATACAATGCCAGCGACGGCGCGGCTTATGTAAAAAACCATCCGCTCTATCCTGGACGCAGACAGCTGTCGCTGCTTTATTACCTGTTTTACGGCCTAGCGCTGGTGATGTATCTGCTATTTCTCGGGGTAGAAATCATCAGCGCCCTTCAGTCAGGCCGACGCGTCTGGTGGCAGGTTCAGGATTCACTGGACATGCTGTCCTTATTGTTACTCTGCTTTGGCGGGATACTGGCGGTACTGGAGCTGATTGGCCCAACGGCCTGGTTATTGTCACACCGGGTGGCTGACTGGCTGAAGCTGCGATCGGCGATGCGGCGTTACCTGCGGGAGGCAGCCCCCCAAACCACGCCCGAGGAGGTCATGTAATGTTCAGCACCCCAACACGACGATTATTATTCCTCGCGCTGACGACGCTGGCTTCCACGATGTGGCTGGCGAGAGATTATCTGCCGCTCTGGTAAGAGGCGGGCGCAGAAAAAACAACGCCACCCGAAGGTGGCGCTGTCGTGGTTAATACTGGTCGCGATCCAACCAGTTGCCGTTCGCTATCAACGTACAACCCTCAACGGAACGTTGATAGACATACATCCATGCGCTGCCGTAAGGCGTCTGAATCAGGTGGCGCGCATACTCGCCCCCCTTGGTGCGGAGCGCATCCAGTTCGGCCAGCGTCGATGCATCAATACGATAAACTTCACCATGTACTGTGCCTTCGCCGGGCACCGCGCCTGGATAGTGGCCCAGGCTGTACAGCTGATAATCGTCGACACTATGAGCGCCCAGCCACTGGGCGTTGGTCATCCAGTGGCTGTTGCCTTGTTTGCGTCGTAAACTGCCGTAAACAAATATTCGCATTGCTAAAACTCAAACTGATAGAGCAAATCGAGCGCCTGGTCGATGCCAGACACCGCTTCCACATATAGCTTAGGCATCAGGCGATAACGTAAAGTCAGCGTCGCCAGGGAATCGAAGATACCGACCCCGTATTTTACCTGCAGACCCGGCAGTACATAGCCGCTGACCACCACCTGGGAAGAGTCGCCTACCCCTTCGGTGTCCAACGCCAAATTGCTTACGCCAAACGTCTCGCCGATTTTACCCACAACCTGACCACTTTGTGCAACCCCCATACCAATAAGCATTGAGGTCATCGCGGCGCTATCGCTCTGTCCGCTGCTCAAACCCTGGCCGCGCAGCAGATAAGACAGCGCTTCCTGCTGGGACATAACCGGGTCGGAGAAGATCTCCGCTTTCGGCTGATCGGCGGAGCCGGTGACGCGAACGCCGGCGATCACGTCGTCTTCGGTGGCATCCGGGTTACGAATCGCTTCGATATTCAGCAACGGCTGATCCGGCGGACCGGAGAACAGCAGCTCCCCTTTGCGCACAATCAAATCCTGGCCATAGGCGTGGAAGCGGCCGTCCGGAATATTGATCTGCCCGTTGAGTCCCAGCCCCTGCTTGTCCTGCGCCACTTTCAGATCGCCGGTCAGACGCGCTTTCAGACCGAAGGCTTCCAGACGAACGTTGTTGCCGACGTGGATCGTCAGGTTGCTGTTGATCGGGATCCCGGCGCTCTGCTGCTTAATCGGCTTGAGGTTTTTGTCGAGCATCACTTCGTCCGACGACACGCCGACCGCGCTCTCCGGCACCTCGTTGACCACGATCCGCGCCCAGGGCACATCCACCTTGCCATCGAGGTTGAACAGGCTTGGCGTGGCGGTAAACACCACGTCCGGCGATACATCGAGACGGACCATCGGCGGCACGGTGATCCGCACCCGGCTGCCCTTCGCCGCAATCTGCGCCCGCCAGTTATCGATCTGCGTCCAGTCGGCGTTCCCGCTAAGGGCGATTTGCCCCTGACGGGTGTTCACCGTCCCCTGCAGGGTCGAGCGCGTACCGTTGAAGTTCATCGCCAGCTGGCTCGGCTGCATATCAAACGGCATAAAGTTGCCGTCGATATCCACCCCGCTTAGCTGCATCTGGCCGAACAGCTGTGGACTTTTCACGTTGCCGCCCAGGCGCAGACGGGCATTGAGCCGTCCCTCCGCCTTTTCACCGCGGGCGAAAATCGGGTTGATCATCGCCAGCGAGAAGTTGCTGATATTGACGTTGCCGCCGAGGTTACGCCGCCCCTGCGGGTCGGTGACCTGCACCTGCCCATCCAGCTGGCCATTGTTGGTCAGGCGGATAAGCCAGCCCAGCTCCGCGCGATTGTTGTGCAGATCGGCGCTGAGGTTCAGCGTATCGAACGCCACCGGCAGCGGGGCGTCATTGACCACCTGGGTCACTTTGACGTTGCGCCCGCTGAGGGTCACTTTGCCCTGCGGCAGCCCCTCTTTGGTGGTGTCCCAGCTGACATCGGCATTACCGGTAAACACGCCGCTGGCCTGGGTCGCCTCCGGCATAAACGGCTTAAGCATCGCCAGGTCGAAGCGGTTGAGATTCACCCGCGCCCGCCCGCTGGCGCCCGCGTCAATGGTCTCAGGCACGCAGAGCTCGGCGTTCGGGTTGGTCCAGCAGTGTGGCCCGATGCTGATTTTCTGCTCCTGGTTACGGTAGTCCAGCGCAATACTGCGCGTCAGCGCTACCGGCCCCACCGGCGTCTGGAAGCGGGTATCGCTTAGCGCGCCTCTCCAGCGCTCGGCCTGACGATCGAAGCTGCCCGCCAGCGCCAGCTGGCCGGAAACCGGATCGCCCTGCACCCGCAGCCGCAGCTCATGCTGCTTCTCAGTGCCTTTGGCATTGAGCTGCACCAGGCTGATATTCACCCCCGGCTGGCTGATGCGATCCACCCGCACGTCCAGGTTGCCGCCAATCTGATCGGTGGATTTCACATCCCCTTTGACGTTGACCTGGGCGATGCTCAGCTCCTGCCAGCGCAGCGCCCGGGCGGTGATGTCCGCCAGCAGCTGCGGCGCATCGACAGTGCCGCGCACTTTCACCAGCCCCTTCGCCGTCCCGCCGAGCCCCGGCAGCGCATTATCCAGGTGCGGCGCATCGATGGTGGCGTCGAGATTCAGATCCTTCACCCCCAGCTCGCCTTTGATATCGGCGCTGTTCGGGCCTAACGCCAGATGCAGCCCCGGGATCTTCCACTGCAGATAGCTGTTGCCCTGCAGCGAGCCGGAGACATCCACCTTGTTCTGTTTCACGTTGCCGGTAATTTTCAGCTCCGGCACCGACATCTGCCAGCTGCCGCCGTACAGGCTGCCCTGGGTCTTGATCCTGCCGTTGAGCTTCGACGGCCAGTCCGGCGCCTCTTTGGCGGTGTTGATGCCGTCGAGGGTCAGCTCGCCGCGCCAGCTGATCGCCTGCTGCCAGTCGAGGAGCGCCTTCAGCTCGGTTTTCCCTTCCAGGGCATTGACCGTCAGCTTGTCGAGATTGATCTGCCGCTCATTGCCTTTGGCGTTGAGGGCGATTTTCGCCGGCGGCAGCGACTGGCCTTTCACCGCGGTGGAGAAGGCCAGCGCGTAGTCGGTCATTTTGCCGCTGAACTTCAGCTGGACGTCGTCGGCCTGGAACTGCTTCTCGCCGCTGAACGGCCAGGCGAGCTGCTTGCTCTTCAGCTCCATATTGAGCGGCAGCCCGGCCTCCGCCAGCTGCGCGTCCGCCCGCAGCGTGGCCGCTACCGGCCCGCTTAAGTCCACCCCGACCTTAAGCGTTTTACGTATCTCGCCGCCCACCTTCAGCTGCACTTTCTCCCCTTTCATCGGGTCGACGTTCAGCGTTCCGGCGAGGGTGATGTCTACCGGCCAGTTATCCTGCAGCTGGGCGCTGCCCGAGGCGGTGACTTTGCCCTGATCGGAGTCGATATCGAGGGCGTCGAGCTTCATCTGCCCGTCGATACTGCTGACTTTCAGCAGCAGGTTGTACACGGTGATATCGGTATCGCCGGTGAGGCGCAGCTGCTCGCCGCGGAACGCCTCAATATTGAGGTTCAACGGCAGATGGACGTCGGTCATCGCCGGCAGCACCGGCTGCGAGAAGAGGTCGGTCATCGTCTCGCCGAGCGGTTTTTCCTGCGGCTGCGGGTTGTCGATTTTCGGTTCAACCACCTGCTCCTGCGCCACTTTCGCCACCTTCGGCAGGGCAATCAGCAGCCCTTGCAGCGAGGTCGGCGTCAGGGTCAGGTTTTTCTCCTGCCAGTTCAGGCCGGTGGAAAAATCGCGCACAGAGACCGCGGTATCGTCGATTTTGACGTTGACGTTATGCAGCGCGACGCGGCTGAGGGCGATCGGATAAGGGGTGGAGAGATTCAGCGGCCCGCTGTCCTCTTCCTCGACCGGCGCAGAGGGCGGCATCTTCTTCGTATCGACGGCGACGTAAATATCACGCAGCGAGATGTCGTTTACGCACAGACTGCTGTCCCACAGGCAGCGCAACCTGACGCTGAGATGAAACTGGCCGGCGGTGACCGCCACGCCGGGCTGCTCATAGCGGACATTATCGAGGGTTAAATCACGCCAGCCGCCGGTCACTTTGCCGATTTCCAGCCCCGGTACCCAGCGATCCGCCGCTTTGAACACCAGATGCAAGCCGGTGGTAGTGCCCACCAGGAACCCGACGGTGCCCAGCAGGAGGACCAACACGATTAAGACGCCGAGGCTTATCTTCTTCCATAAACTCATAATTCAGGCCCCAGACCGATGTAAAACTGTAAACCATGCTCTTCTTTGTCGCCGATTGGCCGGGCGATATCCAGCTTGATCGGCCCCACCGGCGACTGCCAGCGCACGCCCACCCCGGCGCCGGTTTTAAAATCACTTTCGCGAATATCGCTGACCGCTTCGCCGCTATCGACAAACACGGCGCCCCACCATTTGCCGCTGACGTTGTACTGATATTCCAGCGAGCCGGTGGCCAGCTTCGAGGCCCCGATCAGCTTGCCGTCATCGTCCTTCGGCGAGATGGATTTGTATTTATAGCCGCGAATACTGCGATCGCCCCCGGCGAAAAAGCGCAGGTCCGGCGGCACCTTGTCAAAGTTGTCCGCTTCGATCCAGCCCAGGTTGCCGCGCACCACAAAGCGGTGGCGGTCATAGAGGGTACGGATCCAGACGTCCTGGGCCTGCATCACGATGAAGTTGATGTCCGAGCCCCACATGGTGTTGGAGTAGTCCACCGAGTAGCGCTGGGAATCGCCCCAGGTGGGCATCAGGCCGCCGCGGGAGCGAGTGCGGTTCACCGAGACCCCGGGGTAAATCAGCATGGTGGTGTTGGTGACGTTCGCCTGGGTAAAGTGGTCCAGGCTCCAGCGCAGGTTGATCGCCCGCTGCCAGCCGCTCGACATCTCCCAGAAACGCGACAACCCAAGGGTGGTGGAGTCAGCCTGGGTGTCATTGAGATCGGTACGCTTAAAGCCGCCCTGCATCAGATAGTACTGCTCGAGCGGGCTCTTGAGCAGCGGGACTTTATAGGTGAAGTCGAACTGCTGCTCCGGGGCGGAGAGGCTGACGCTGGAGGTCAGGCTGTGGCCATAGGAGTTCATCCACGGTTTTTTCCACGTGGCTTTTACCCGCGGACCGACGTCTGTGGAGTACCCTACCCCGGTTTCCACGGTGTTCTCTTTGCGTGGCGAGACAACGCCCTGCAGAGGCAGCACCTTGGTTTTCCGTGACTTAGCAAAATCAGGCGCCACCACCACCGAACTGAACCACCCGGTCGCCGCCAGGCGGCGGTTTAGCTCGGCCAGGTCCTGAGAGGTGTAGTAGTCGCCCTCTTTAAACGGTACGAGGTTTTGCAGGTATTCATCACGAATTTGCGATCCGGAGAAGGTGACGTGGCCAAAGCGATAGCGTTCGCCGCTGTCGTAATCGATATCCCAGAACGCCTGATGGCGATCGAGGGAGACCCCCAGCTGGCTTTTATTGAACTCGCTGTCAAAGTAGCCTTTGCGCAGGGCGACGCGGGTCAGGGAGCTCTTGAAACCGTCGTAATCGCCGTGGTTGAGCACCGTCCCGATGGCCGGGCGGGTTTTCAACAGCGCCAGATAGTCGCTGTCGGTGCGGGCGCCGCCGCGCAGAATCACCTCGGTGCCGCCAATGTGCACCGGCTCACCCGGGGTCACTTTGGCGATCAGCACCTGACGGCCCCTTTTCGGCGGCGGACGAAGATCAAATTCAATCGTCGGCTCGTAATACCCCAGCGCTTTCAGACCTTCGCGAATGGCGTCATCGACGCGCGCGCGAAAGCGACGATCCGGCGTGACCTCATCACTCTGGATGGTGGAAAGCTGGGCGCGAACGTTTTTCTCCAGCTCCCCGGATAATCCTTCAACCTGCAAACGCACATTCGCTGCGCTGGCGATCCCGCTGACCAGCAAAAGGCTGGTGACACATAACTGGCGGATTTTTAGCACATTTTCTCCTGAATATCCCTGTTTCCCCCTACAGGAAACACTGGCGCCGCTCCACGGCTTAACAAAACCCTAACAACGTAGGGTTGAAAAAGTGGCAATAACCCAAATAATTCTTATGTATTAATCTAGACGTATTACGCGTATTTATTGTGTTAAAAGACACGCTTCGTTACAACCTTAACGACGATTTCTGTATTGAGAGGCCCACCGTGAGTCTATTTGATAAAACGCATCTTGTCGCCCAGGCGGATGCGCTGCCTGGACGCAATACCCCGATGCCAGTGGCGACGCTCCACGCAGTTAACGGCCACTCGATGACCAACGTCCCGGCGGGGATGGAAGTCGCGCTGTTCGCCATGGGCTGCTTCTGGGGAGTTGAACGTCTGTTCTGGCAATTGCCGGGGGTTTACAGCACCGCCGCCGGCTACACTGGCGGCTATACGCCCAATCCGACCTATCGCGAAGTGTGCAGCGGCCAGACCGGTCACGCGGAAGCGGTGCGCGTGGTCTACGATCCGCAGGTCATCAGCTATGAGCAGTTATTGCAGGTGTTCTGGGAAAATCACGACCCGGCGCAGGGAATGAGACAGGGTAACGACCACGGCACCCAGTACCGCTCGGCGATTTACCCGTTGACGCCGGAACAGACGGAAGCGGCAAAGGCCAGCCTCGCGCGCTTCCAGGCAGCGATGAACGACGCGCACGATACCCGGCACATCACCACCGAGATCGCCACCGCCAAACCGTTCTACTATGCCGAGGACGATCACCAGCAGTATCTGTATAAGAACCCGCACGGCTATTGCGGCATCGGCGGCATTGGCGTCTGCCTGCCGCCTCAGGCGTAATTCTGATTTCCGCCTCAACAGCGAGGCGGTTAATGAACGCTCTGGCGGCTTTACATTCCCTTACGCTATACTACCCAGTGTGACAGCCGGTCCAGCGCCTTCGGACCGGTTTTTTATGTATTCCACATTTGAGTTATCAACTTCCCTTCCGAGGATCTGACCTCAACGGTCAGAAAAGATATGTTAAACAGTATTTTAGTAATACTCTGTCTGATAGCCGTCAGTGCCTTTTTTTCGATATCGGAAATCTCACTGGCCGCCTCACGTAAAATCAAACTGAAACTGCTGGCCGATGAAGGCAACGTCAACGCACAGCGGGTGCTGAAGATGCAGGAGAACCCGGGCACCTTCTTTACCGTTGTGCAGATTGGCCTTAACGCCGTCGCCATTCTGGGCGGTATCGTGGGCGACGCGGCCTTCTCCCCGGCGTTTTATAGCCTGCTCAGCGGGTATATGTCACCGGAGCTCTCCGAGCAGCTGAGCTTCATCATCTCTTTTACCCTGGTCACCAGCTTGTTCATCCTGTTTGCTGACCTGACTCCGAAACGCATCGGTATGATTGCGCCCGAAACCGTGGCCCTGCGCATCATCAACCCGATGCGCTTCTGCCTGTTAGTCTTCCGCCCGCTGGTGTGGTTGTTTAACGGCATGGCTAATATGATCTTCCGCATCTTCAAACTGCCGATGGTGCGGAAAGACGATATCACCTCCGACGATATCTATGCCGTGGTTGAGGCCGGCGCGCTGGCCGGGGTGCTGCGCAAGCAGGAGCATGAGCTGATTGAGAACGTGTTCGAGCTGGAGTCCCGCACCGTTCCTTCCTCCATGACCCCGCGTGAAAGCGTCATTTGGTTTGATTTGCATGAAGACGAGCAGAGCCTGAAGAATAAAGTGGCCGAGCATCCGCACTCGAAGTTCCTCGTCTGTAATGAAGATATCGACCATATTATCGGCTACGTCGATTCCAAAGATCTGCTGAACCGCGTGCTGGCGAACCAGAGCCTGGTGCTGACCGGCGGCGTGCAGATCCGCAACACGCTGATCGTCCCGGATACCCTGACCCTCTCCGAAGCGCTGGAAAGCTTCAAAACCGCCGGGGAAGACTTCGCGGTGATCATGAATGAATATGCGCTGGTGGTCGGGATCATCACCCTCAACGACGTGATGACGACTTTGATGGGCGACCTCGTCGGCCAGGGGCTGGAAGAGCAGATCGTCGCTCGCGATGAAAACTCGTGGCTGATCGATGGCGGTACGCCGATTGATGACGTGATGCGCGTGCTGGATATCGACGAGTTTCCGCAGTCCGGGAACTACGAGACCATCGGCGGCTTTATGATGTTTATGCTGCGTAAAATCCCCAAGCGCACCGACGCGGTGAAGTTCTCCGGCTATAAGTTCGAGGTCGTGGATATCGACAACTACCGTATCGACCAGCTGCTGGTGACCCGCATCGATAACAAGCCAACGGTGCTGGTGCCCAAGCAGTCGGAAGCGGCGGAAAGCCAGAACGCCTGAGCGTCATCTTTTCTCTCTCTTAAGGGCGGATGATCATCCGCCCTTTTTATTGCCCGAATGTGAAGCGGCTCACGCCCCTCTGCCGATAGCAGATTATTACTGCTCCATAGCGAAACGTTCATGACTCCCCCGTGCGCAAAAAGGTAACGTTGCTCGCGTCTACACGATCATATTCCTGAATAAAGGAAGCGAGGGTTACCATGATAACGTCGAATAAAAATTACTTTATCAGCTGTCTGTTTTTCCTGTTTTTCTTTATAGGCTGGGGATGCTGCTACCCCTATTTATCACTGTGGTTAACGGAAACCATCGGTATTAACTACACGGACGTCGGTCTGGTTTATTCTTTCACCGCCATTGTGGCCGTCTGCGTTCAGCCATTATTCGGTTTTATATCGGATAAGCTGGTGTATCGTAAGAATTTGATGTGGATGCTGGCGATCATTATCACCTTATTCGCCCCATACTGGATCTATGTCTTCGCGCCTCTGTTAAAAATAAATGTGTTCCTCGGCGCACTGGCTGGCGGCCTCTATATTGGCATGGCCTACGGCGCAGGCTGCGGGATTTGCGAAGCCTACATCGATAAGGTCAGCCGCGCCTCCGGCTTCGAATTTGGTCGGGCGAGGATGTTCGGCGGCATCGGCGCCGCGATCGGCACCTTTGCGGCAGGAAAGCTCTACGGCATCGATCAGAACATGATTTTCTGGCTGGCCAGCGCGGCAGGTGTCTGCCTGCTGGTGATTGTCTGGAAAATGCAGATCAGCACCCATCAGCAGCAGGGGCTACTGTCTGGCAAAACGTCTCCGGTCACCCTCCGCGATGCCGCCTCGCTGCTGAAAATTAAAAAATTCTGGTTCTTCGCGCTCTATGTGATTGGCGTGGGCGCGGTCTATGAAACCTATGACCAGCAGTTCGCTATCTACTACAGCCATTTTTTTGAGAGTAAAGCCCGGGGCGCAGAAGTCTTCGGTTATTTAACGACAGGACAGATTTTCCTTGATGCCGTCGTCATGTTCTTTGCGCCGTGGTTTGTGAATAAAATCGGCCCCAAAAATGCGCTGTTATACTGCGGGCTGATTATGAGCTTGCGCATTATCGGTTCCGCGTGGGCTATTGGCCCGATATCCATCAGCCTGATTAAACTTCTCCATGGATTTGAAAGCTCGGTGTTACTCGTCGCGGCGCTTAAATATATTACCGCTAACTTTAACCCCCTGCTTTCAGCGACGGTTTACTTAATTGGCTTTCAGTTTTCAAAAAGCTTTAGCTCTATTTTCCTCTCCACCGGCATCGGCCATATGTACCAGAGAATGGGCTTTACCAGCAGCTATATCGTGCTGGGAAGTATCGCCCTGTGCTTCACGCTCATTTCGTTTATCACGCTGGATAAAGCGCGCGTGTTCTCTTCACAACCTGTGCCCGCGAATTAATGTCAGGAGGTAGTCTGCATGTCTCAGTTATTTTATGGCGTGGCGTATTACGATGAATATATGCCGGAAGATCGGCTGGCCAAGGATATTGCCTTAATGCGCGAAACCGGCATTAACGTGGTGCGTATCGCCGAGTCCACATGGAGTACGCTGGAGCCCGAAGAGGGCCAGTACAATTTCTACCATATCGACCGGGTGCTGGCGGCGATGCATGAGGCCGGCATCGCGGTCATCGTCGGGACGCCGACCTACGCGGTCCCGGCCTGGCTGGCGGCGAAACATCCCGATATTCTGGTCACCACCGTCACAGGGCAGCAAAAGTATGGCCCACGGCAGATCATGGATATCGTCAACCCGACCTTTCGCCGCTATGCCGAAAAAATTATCCGCACGCTGATGGCGCATGTGCAGCACCATCCGGCAATTATCGGCTGGCAACTGGATAACGAAACCAAGCATTACGACAATATCGGCCGCTATATGCAGGAGGGCTTTGTGCGCAGCCTGCAGGAGAAATATCCTGACCTCCGGCAGCTAAATCACGATTTCGGTCTGGATTACTGGAGCAACCGCATTGACCGCTGGCAGGATTTTCCGCCGGTGGAAAATACCATCAACGCCAGCCTCGCCTGCGCCTTTTTCCGTTATCAGCGCCAGCAGGTCACCGAGTATCTGGCCTGGCAGGCGGAGATCGTGCGCGAGTACGCCCAGCCGCACCAGTTCGTCACCCACAACTTCGATTTTGAATGGCGCGGTTACTCTTACGGCGTGCAGCCCCGGGTCGACCATTTTGCGGCAGCGCAGGCACTGGATATCGCCGGTGTTGATATCTATCACCCGAGCCAGGCGCACCTGACCGGGCGGGAAATCGCCTTCGGCGGCGCCATCACCCGCTCGCTTAAGCCGGGCCAGAACTACTTCGTGCTGGAAACGCAGGCGCAGGGTTTCGCCCAGTGGACTCCCTTCCCGGGCCAGCTGCGCCTGCAGGCGTTCAGCCATATCGCCTCCGGCGCCGCCATGGTCTCCTACTGGCATTGGCATTCAATTCATAACGCCTTCGAAACCTACTGGAAGGGGCTGCTCAGCCACGACTTCTCGCGTAATCCGACCTGGCAGGAGGCCACCACTATCGGGGCTGACTTTGCCCGCCTGTCGCCGCAGCTGGCGGAGCTGAAGGCCGAAAACGACGTTGCGCTGCTGATAAGCAATGAGGCAATGGACGCCCTTAACCAGTTCCGCCCCGGCGACGCCGAGGGCAATATTTATAACGATATTTTCCGCCGCTTCCACGATGCGCTGTATGACCACAATATCAGCCTCGATATCATCCACGACGTCAACGAGGAGACGTCTCGCTACCGGGTGCTGATCGTTCCCGGCCTGTACGCTGCCGATGATGGCCTGCTGGCGCGTATCAACCACTATATCGCCGAGGGCGGCAGAGCGCTTATCGGCTTTAAATCGGGCTTTAGCGATGAAAACGTCAAAGTGCGCCGCAGCGCGCAGCCTGGGATCCTGCGGCAGAGCTGCGGCGTCAGCTACAGCCAGTTCACCCTGCCGGAAGGGACAACGGTAAGCTCATGCTGCGCGGATATTGATTGCCGCAACGACAATCAGGCGGAGCTGTGGATGGAGCTGCTGACGCCCGATGCCGGGACCCGCACTCTGCTGCGCTATCAGCATCCGGCATGGGGCGAGTACGCGGCCGCCACCGAAGCGGATTATGGCCGGGGACGAGCGATGTACGTTGGCTTCCTGCCGCAGAAGCGATTGATTAGCCAGCTGTTTGATGTACTCACTGCCGATCTCGCATTGCGCTCGCGCACTTCCGCCTATCGCTACCCATTAGTGGTCAAAAAGATGCGTAATCGCGCCGGGAAAACCATCCACTTCCTGTTCAATTACTCTGGCGAGACGCTCGATTTCGGTAGCGAAACGGCGGGGAACGACCTGCTGAGCGGGGAAACAGTGCGCTGCGGCCAGCCGTTGCGCCTCAGGGCATGGGAATTTACTATCATCGAAAGGTAATGACGCTGCGACGCTCAGGTGGGAGAGAGAATGGAACTTGATATCAATGAGCTACTCAATTTCTCGCCATTGATGAAAACCTTTACCTTCAATGCCTGGGTTGTCGCGGGCTTCACGCCGATAACCCGCGGCTCCAAACTGGACTACTACATTAATCGTCCGCAGGGGATGAAAGGTTACATCATCAATCTGACCCTGCGTGGCCAGGCGCGGGCGAAAGCGGGCGATGGCTTTCTTCTGTGTCGGGAAAACGATCTGCTGCTGTTTCCCCCCGGCGTGCCTCATCATTACGGCAGAGACGAACACAGCGAGTATTGGGACCATCTCTGGATCTACTTTATTCCCCGCCCCTACTGGATAGACTGGCTAAAATGGGACCAAACCACGCACGGCATCGGCAAAACGACCGTTGCTGACCCCGACCAGCTCCAGCACCTGCGCGATCTGTTCCATGAAGTGATACGCCACCACTCGGCCTCCGCGCCGCTGTCGGAAGCGCTGGCGATGAACGCCCTGGAAAGGTTGATCCTCCGCTGTTTTCAGCAACAGCCCATCAGCAACCGCCACGCCCACGATCCGCGAATTAACGCCGTCTGCGACTACCTTAACGCCCATATCGCGCAAGAGGTAAAAATCGAGACCCTGGCGGCGATGGTATTTATCTCTCCTTCACGTCTGGCGCACCTTTTCAAAAATGAGCTGGGGCAGACGGTTTACGCCTGGCGGGAAGCTCAGCGCATCAACCGCGCCAGGTGGCTCATTCAGAGCACCACACTCCCGCTTAACAAGATTGCCTTATCGGTGGGTTACAGCGATCCGGTCTATTTCACCCGCTTGTTCCGTAAACATAACGGCATTCCACCGGGGGAGTATCGCAAACGCTATGCGGAGATGAAGGGCTGAAAACATCAACGGCCCCCATCGGGAGCCGTCTTTTACCTACTACGTACTGCTACGTGTCAGGTTATGCCATCTCAGTTTGCAGACGCAACACCTGACGATTGACTTCGGACATCACTGACAGATGCAGCTTGTCCTTTACCTTCGGGATAAGGATTTTGCCCTTATCAAATTCAAATGCGCCAACGTCCTTGATGTACAACCGTCCACGAAACAGGATCTTCACGTACTTCGCCACTTGCAGCGGATTGTAGCGTTGGAAAATTTTCATTCTTCTCTCCTGCCAGGGTTACGCTCCTGTGGTGCCACAGTTAGCCCACGTATCGGGAGCGCAAATTTTAATGCCCTAAAACTATAGTCCAGAATCTCAGAGGGACCCAGTGTGTATAAGTTTATTTACCGTTTGATGACAATAATTCAGAATTTTCGTTTCGGACATACGATGAAGTAAGTATAAGTCGCCGTTTTTCGACTAATTTGTGCGTCAACACGCAAACTGGCATCCTCATTGCGGGTAATCGTCGCCAATCGCACTTATCATTAAACGAGACCAAGTGGTCGGATCACCTGCACAAAAATGATTAAGGATTCCGCATGACCCTACGTAGCATACTGGCCGCCTCGTTACTCCTCTTCCCGCTGCTGGCCTCAGCGCATAACTTTGTCGACGGCCAGCGCGTGGCGCCGGTCGGCGTCGCGGATCGGGGCGAACTTATTCTGGATAATGATAAGTTTAGCTATAAAAACTGGAATAGCTCGCAGCTGGTGGGAAAAGTGCGAGTCATCCAGCACATCGCTGGACGCTCGTCAGCAAAAGAGAAAAATGCCAACCTGATCGAGGCGATTAAAGCGGCGAGCTTCCCACACGATCGCTATCAGACCACCACCATTGTCAATACCGACGATGCCATCCCGGGCACCGGCATGTTCGTGCGCAACAGTATCGAGAGTAATAAACAGCTCTTCCCGTGGTCGCAATTTATCGTCGACAGCAACGGGCTGGTGCGGAAAGCCTGGCAGCTGGACGAGAAGAGCTCCGCGATTGTGGTGCTGGATAAGAGCGGGCGCGTACAGTGGGCCAAAGACGGCGCGCTCACCCAGCAGGAGGTGCAGCAGGTGATCGACCTGCTGCGTAAGCTGCTTAATAAATAGAGACCCGGAAGCCGGGGTTGAGGAAGGATTCACGCGGCGTGTAGTCGAGGGTTTTCCCCTGCCAGTCGTGAACATGCGCCCCGGCGGCGACCGCGACCGCATGGCCGGCGGCGGTGTCCCAGGTGCTGGTCGGCCCGAAGCGCGGATAGAGCTGGGCCTGACCTTCCGCCACCAGGCAGAACTTCAGCGAGGAGCCGATAGAGGTGGTCTGGTGCTCGCCCAGCTGCTCAAGGTACTCCTGCAGCTCCGGATCGTTGCCATGGGAGCGGCTGATCACCACCAGCGGCGGACGGGCATCGCGGACCTGGATCTGCTTGCGCACGCCGCACTCTTCTTTCCAGGCTTTGCCTTTTTCCGCGCTGTACATCACCTTCATCACCGGCGCGTAGACCACGCCCAGCGTCGGCTTGCCGTTTTCAATCAGCGCGATATTGACGGTGAACTCGCCGTTACGCTTAATAAATTCTTTGGTGCCGTCCAGCGGGTCGACCAGCCAGTAGCGCCGCCAGTGCTGACGCACTTCCCAGGCCGGCGGGTCCTCTTCCGACAAAACAGGAATGGTGGCATCCAGCGCCTGCAGGCCGCTGACAATGACTTTATGCGCCGCGATATCCGCCGCCGTGACCGGAGAATCATCTTTCTTGCTGGCGACGTTGATCGGTTGGTTTCCATCGTAAACTTCCATGATGGCATCGCCCGCGTTCCGTGCAAGCTGACATACTTGTTCTAACATTCTCCACCTCGTCTGGTTACAGTGGCGTTAACTCGTTGTTTTATTTATATCGCATCACCGCAAGTTCCGCTATCTGTGATAACGATGGCGGTTTCGCTGCCCACTTTTCTGGCAAGATTCACATTTCTGTAAGCAACAGAATATAAATACATTTTCTTCTGTGCTATCGCTCATAAAAAAAGGACGCCTCTGATGATTAAGTTTAGCGCAACGCTCCTGGCCACGCTGATCGCCGCCAGCGTCAGCGCCGCAACGGTCGACCTGCGGATCATGGAAACCACCGATCTGCACAGCAATATGATGGACTTTGACTATTACAAAGATGCCGCCACGGAGAAATTCGGCCTGGTGCGTACCGCCACCCTGATCGAACAGGCGCGGGCAGAAGCGAAAAACAGCGTACTGGTAGATAACGGGGATGTGATCCAGGGGAGCCCGCTGGGCGACTACATGGCCGCTAAGGGGCTAAAAGAGGGCGATGTTCATCCGGTGTATAAGGCGATGAACACCCTGAATTATGCCGTCGGCAACCTGGGCAACCATGAATTCAACTACGGCCTCGACTTCCTGCACAAAGCGCTGGCCGGGGCGAAATTCCCCTACGTGAACGCCAATATCATCGATGCCAAAACCGGCAAACCGCTGTTCACCCCCTACCTGATTCAGGATACCCCGGTTCAGGACAGCGACGGTCAATCCCACACCCTGCGCATCGGCTATATCGGCTTTGTGCCGCCGCAGATCATGACCTGGGATAAAGCCAATCTTAGCGGCAAAGTGACGGTCAACGACATTACCGAAACCGCGCGCAAATATATCCCGGAGATGCGGGCGAAAGGCGCTGACGTGGTCGTAGTGGTCGCGCACTCCGGCCTCTCTGCCGACCCGTATCAGGCGATGGCCGAGAACTCGGTCTACTACTTAAGCCAGGTGCCCGGCGTTGACGCCATCATGTTCGGCCACGCCCACGCGGTGTTCCCCGGCAAAGACTTCGCCAACATTAAAGGCGCGGATATCGCCAGAGGGACGCTGAACGGCGTGCCGGCGGTAATGCCGGGAATGTGGGGCGATCACCTCGGGGTGGTCGATCTGGTGCTGAACAACGACAGCGGAAAATGGCAGGTGACTCAGAGTAAAGCGGAAGCACGGCCAATCTACGACGCGGTGGCGAAGAAATCGCTGGCGGCGGAAGACGGCAAGCTGGTGGCGGTGCTGAAAGCCGATCACGACGCCACTCGCGAGTTCGTCAGTCAGCCGATCGGCAAGTCCGCCGACAACATGTACAGCTATCTGGCGCTGGTGCAGGACGACCCGACGGTGCAGGTGGTCAACATGGCGCAAAAAGCCTACGTCGAACACTACATTCAGGGCGACCCGGACCTGGCGAAACTGCCGGTGCTCTCCGCCGCCGCGCCGTTTAAAGTCGGCGGGCGTAAAAACGATCCGGCGAGCTTCGTGGAAGTGGAAAAAGGCCAGCTCACCTTCCGCAACGCCGCCGACCTCTATCTCTACCCCAACACCCTGGTGGTGATGAAGGTCAGCGGGAAGGAGGTCAAGGAGTGGCTGGAGTGCTCGGCCGGGCAGTTTAACCAGATAGACCCAGCCAGCAGCAAGCCGCAGTCGCTGATCAACTGGGACGGCTTCCGCACCTATAACTTCGACGTGATTGACGGGGTGAACTACCAGATCGACGTCAGCCAGCCGGCCCGCTACGACGGCGAGTGCCAGATGATCCATCCGCAGGCAGAGCGCATCAAGGGCCTGACCTTCAATGGCAAACCGGTCGATCCGCAGGCCACTTTCCTGGTCGCCACCAATAACTATCGCGCTTACGGCGGTAAATTCGCCGGCACCGGCGAAAGCCATATCGCCTTTGCCTCACCGGATGAAAACCGTTCGGTGCTGGCGGCGTGGATTGGGGCGCAATCGAAGAAGGATGGCGCGATCCATCCGGCGGCGGATAACAACTGGCGCCTGGCGCCGATCCACAGTAAGACGCCGCTGGATATTCGTTTTGAGACCTCGCCTGGCGACAAAGCCGCGGCGTTTATCAAAGAGAAAGCCCAGTATCCGATGCGCCAGGTGGCCGCCGATGATATCGGCTTCGCCATTTATCAGCTGGATTTGAGTCAGTAATGCCTGTTCCCCGGTGGCGCTGCGCTTACCGGGGCTACAAACCGGAGCTGACGGGTAGCCCGGATAAGGCGCCAGCCGCTATCCGGGTACATCTCCCCGGTGGCGGGGCTACAGGGAGTGATACATTTTCACTCCCCGTGGCTCGCCAGCACCGCGGGCAGATTAACCTCGATCCAGTCCGCCAGGGCGGCCACCTTATCGCTCACCTGCAGACCGAGCGGCGTCAGGCTATATTCAACGTGCGGCGGCACCACCGGATAAGAGACGCGGTCGATAAAACCATCCTGCTCCAGGGCCTGCAGCGACTGCGCCAGCATCTTTTCGCTGACCCCGCCCATTTTGCGCCGCAGATCGCTGAAGCGATGGGTCCCCTCGCGCAGCGCCACCAGAATCAACACGCCCCAGCGGCTGGTGACATGTTTAAGCACATCGCGCGACGGGCACTGTTCCGCAAACAGATTGCCGTTGCGCAGTTTATCGCTCAGCGTCGGTTCGGCCATTTTCATACTTACCTTTTTGTACGTACTTACTAAAAGTTAGTTAAGGTGTTAGCTTACCACAACTGCCAATAAACACGAAGGAGAAGCCCCATGATCGCCCTTACCGGTGCCACCGGCCAGCTTGGCCACTACGTTCTGCAAGACCTGCTTAAAACCGTTCCTGCCAGCCAGATTGTGGCGATTGTCCGCAACCCGGCCAAAGCCCAGGCGCTCAGCCAGCAGGGCGTCGTCGTCCGCCAGGCCGACTATAGCGACGAAGCGGCATTGACCGCCGCGCTGCAGGGTGTGAATAAACTGCTGTTAATCTCCTCCAGCGAAGTCGGCCAGCGTGCCGTACAGCACCGTAACGTCATCAACGCCGCCAAAGCCGCTGGGGTGACATTCATCGCCTATACCAGCCTGCTGCACGCCGACACTTCGCCGCTGGGCCTGGCCGCAGAGCATATTGAAACCGAGCAGATGCTGGCCGACTCTGGCATCGCTTACGCCCTGCTGCGCAATGGCTGGTATACCGAAAACTATCTGGCCAGCGCGCCGCCGGCGCTGGAGCACGGCGTGTTTATCGGCGCCGCCGGCGAAGGTAAAATTGCCTCCGCTACCCGCGCGGATTATGCCGCCGCGGCCGCCCGCGTTATCGCCGGTGAAGGCCATGCAGGGAAAATTTACGAACTGGCGGGCGATAACGCCTGGACGCTGAGCGACCTGGCTGCCGAGCTGAGCACGCACAGCGGGAAAAACGTGGTCTATCAGAACCTCAGCGAAGCCGACTTCGCCGCCGCGCTGAAAAGCGTCGGCCTGCCGGCGGGTCTGGCGGATATGCTGGCGGACTCCGACGTCGGCGCCTCGAAAGGCGGGCTGTTTGACGACAGCCACACCCTGAGTACATTGATCGGCCGTCCGACCACTTCCCTTGCCGAAAGCGTGAAAGGCATGCTGTAACCGCCCCTCTCAGCTTTTGCGGTTGCGTCCCGGCGGTTCCTCTCTCATATTGAAGAGATCAACCGTCGGGAGGCAGGCATGCAGGGCGTACCACCCCAATTTAGTGATGAAAAAGATCGTGCGCGCTTTCGCCATCTCGAACAGCTTCCCGGGGTGGAGCTTTACCACGCCCATATCTCCCGCTACGCCTTTGAACCCCATACTCACGAAGCCTTCGGCATCGGCGTGATTGAGCAAGGCGCCGAGCGCTTTCGCTACCGTGGCAGCCAGCATATCGCCGCCGCCAACGCTATTGTCACCATGAATCCCGACGAGCTGCACACCGGCGAAGCGGAAACCGCCGACGGCTGGCGCTACCGGATGATTTATCTGGAGCCGGACCGTCTGGAAGCCATCACCGGGGTGCGCGACTGGTGGTTCAGCGAGGTGGTCCGCGAGGATCCCCTGCGGTCCCGGCGGATTGGCCAGCTAATATATGGCCTGTGGCACAGCGACGATGCGCTGGCCCAGCAGGGAATGCTGCTCGACCTCATCGACACCTTCCGCCCTCTGGCCCACCATGCCTCGGCGCAGGGCGAGACAGGACATCGCTTCGACCGCGTGCGCGACTACCTGCGCGATAACTATATGCGCCCCATCACCCTCGACGAGCTGGCTCAGGTGGCGGCGCTTAGCCCGTACCACTTTCAGCGCCAGTTTAAAGCCCACTATCATGTGACGCCCCATCAGATGTTGATGGCCATCCGCCTGTGGCGCGCCAAGGCGTTTCTCACCCACGGCATGCCCGCCGCCGAAGTGGCGATAGCCGTCGGCCTTACCGACCAGTCTCACCTGACCCGCGCCTTCACCCAGCGTTACGGCATTACGCCGGTACGCTATCAGAAGCAGGTCGCCAGGCGCTGATGCGCAATCTCATACAATATTCCCGCCCGCCCTCCTTCTACACTGCAGACAACCGTGATGACAATGGATGCAATGATGATTAGTGGTGTGTTGTACGCTCTGCTGGCGGGGCTGATGTGGGGATTAATCTTTGTCGGGCCTTTGCTGGTGCCCGAGTATCCGGCGATGCTCCAGTCGATGGGACGCTATCTGGCGCTGGGTCTGATCGCCCTGCCGCTGGCATGGCTCGGGCGCGCGCGTTTGCGCCAGCTGAGCCGGAACGACTGGTGGACCGCGCTGGGTCTGACGATGATGGGAAATCTTATCTATTACGTCTGTCTGGCCAGCGCCATTCAGCGCACCGGGGCGCCGGTCTCCACCATGATTATCGGCACGCTGCCGGTGGTATTGCCGGTCTTCGCCAATCTGCTCTACAGCCAGCGCGACGGAAAGCTGCCGTGGCGGCGCCTGTTTCCGGCGCTGGTCTGCATCGCCGTCGGCCTGATCTGCGTTAACGTCGCGGAACTGCGCCAGGGGTTGCCTGATTTTAGTCCGTGGCGCTACGGCTCCGGCATTGCGCTGGCGCTGGGGTCGGTGGTCTGCTGGGCCTGGTATGCGCTGCGCAACGCCCGCTGGCTGCGGGAGAATCCGCATCAACCGCCGATGATGTGGGCTACCGCTCAGGCGCTGGTGACGCTTCCGGTTTCGCTGGCCGGTTATCTCGCCGCCTGCGCCTGGCTGCACGGTCAGCAGGCCGGGTTCCCCCTGCCCTTCGGCCCGCGCCCGGCGGTGTTCATTACGCTGATGCTGGCTATCGCGGTGCTCTGCTCATGGGTCGGCGCGCTGTGCTGGAATATTGCCAGTCAACGGTTGCCGACGGTGATCCTCGGGCCGCTTATCGTTTTCGAAACCCTGGCCGGGCTACTGTATACCTTTCTGTTGCGGCAAAGTTTACCACCGCTGCTGACCCTGAGCGGTATCCTGCTGCTGGTGCTCGGCGTGGTCTCCGCCGTACGCGCCAGGCCGGACAAACCGACGTTGCAACCGCTGACGCACGAAAAAAAGTAGCTGGGCCCTCTTAAGGGGTATTCCCTCGCCATAAAGATGCATTTAAAATACATCTTATATTCCTGATGACGAGGTAACTGCTATGGCTTTCCGTGACCAACCTTTAGGCGAGCTGGCGCTGACCATCCCCCGCGCCTCCGCCCTGTTCCGTCAATACGATATGGACTACTGCTGCGGCGGCAAACAGACGCTGGCGCGCGCCGCATCGCGTAAAGCGCTGGATGTCGCGGTGATCGAAGCCGAGCTGGCGAAACTGGCCGAGCAGCCCGTCACCCACGACTGGCGCGCGGCGCCTCTCGCGGAGATTATCGACCATATCATCGTTCGCTATCATGATCGGCACCGCGAACAGCTGCCGGAGCTGATCCTGCAGGCCACCAAGGTGGAACGGGTCCATGCCGATAAACCGAACGTGCCGAAAGGGCTGACGAAGTACCTGACCATGCTGCAGCAGGAGCTCTCCAGCCACATGATGAAAGAGGAGCAGATCCTGTTCCCGATGATCAAACAGGGGATGGGCGCCCAGGCCGGGGGCCCCATCAGCGTGATGGAAAGCGAGCATGACGAAGCGGGTGAACTGCTGGAGGTGATCAAACATATCACCCATAACGTGACGCCGCCGCCGGAAGCGTGCACCACCTGGAAAGCGATGTATAACGGTATCAACGAGATGATTGACGATCTGATGGAGCACATCAGCCTGGAAAATAACGTGCTGTTCCCGCGTGCCCTCGCAGGAGAATAACGAAAAAGGCGCCCGCAGGCGCCCTCGACATTGTCCGTCTTATTTGGCCACTCCGGGTGGCCTTTTTTATGACGGTCCGTTGCAAGCAACGTTAAAATGCTCTTTTATTTCGCCAGACGTTTTTTGCCGGCAAACAGCCAGCCCGCACCCAGCAGAACGAACCACAGCGGGGTGACCATCAGCGCTTCACGGGTGTCATCTTCGAGGGTCAACAGCACCAGTACGAAGACGAAGAAGGCCATGCACACCCAGCACATTAATTTGCCCAGCGGCATCTTATATTTGGACTTCTCGTGCAGCTGCGGACGCTTTTTACGGTAGACCAGATAAGAGCAAAGGATGATGGTCCAGACGAACATGAACAGGATCGCCGACACCGTGGTGATCATGGTGAACGCGGCGATCACGCTCGGGTTGACCATCAGCATCACCACACCGCCCAGCAGGCACATGCAGGAGAAGGTTAAGCCCTTCGCCGGCACCGCACGCTTCGACAGCTTGGCGAACATCTTCGGCGCCTGACCATCCTGCGCCAGACCGAACAGCATACGGCTGGTGGAGAAGACGCCGCTGTTGGCTGAGGAGGCTGCGGAAGTCAGCACCACGAAGTTAATCAGGCTCGCCGCCGCCGGCAGACCGACCAGCACGAACAGCTCAACGAACGGGCTCTTGCTCGGCACCACGGAGCTCCATGGCGTCACCGACATAATCACAATCAGCGCGAAGACGTAGAACATAATGATACGCAGCGGGATGGAGTTAATCGCCCGCGGCAGGGATTTTTCCGGGTCTTTGGTTTCGGCCGCGGTGGTACCGACCAGCTCAATCCCCACGAAGGCGAATACCGCAATCTGGAAGCCGGCGAAGAAGCCGCTCAGCCCTTTCGGGAACCAGCCGCCGTCATTCCACAGATGCGCGAAAGAGGCTTCGATGCCGGTCGGCGATTTAAAATGCATCATGACCATCACCAGGCCGACCACGATCAGCGCCACGATGGCGACGATTTTGATCATCGCGAACCAGAACTCCATTTCGCCAAACATTTTGACGGTGGCAAGGTTCAGGCCCAGCAGCAGCAGGATCACCGCCAGCGACGCGACCCAGTCGGAGAGTCCGGGAAACCAGAACTGCGCGTAGGCGGTGATCGCCACCACGTCCGCCATCCCCGTCACCACCCAGCAGAACCAATAGGTCCAGCCGGTAAAGTAGCCCGCCCAGGGGCCCAGCAGATCGGCCGCAAAGTCGCTGAAGGATTTATATTCGAGGTTCGACAGCAGTAATTCGCCCATGGCTCGCATAACGAAAAACAGCATAAAACCGATAATCATATAAACAAAAATAATGGATGGCCCGGCAAGGCTGATGGTTTTGCCAGAACCCATAAATAATCCAGTGCCGATCGCCCCGCCAATTGCAATCAGCTGAATATGTCGGTTTGTGAGATTTCGCCGTAGCGACTGTTCAGTCGGCTCCTGCTCGACAGCAGCGACTTTAACCTGATCTACCATGTGATTTCTTCCTGTTGTACCTGTCTGTGTTGTTCAGGCTCTGATGGCCTGTCGTCTGTCATTAACCCCAGCAAGGGCTAGTCGATATTAGGTAAGAATCGGAGGGATGAATACTATGATTTAGATATAATGTTAATTTTATGTTTAAAGTGAGTGTTATATCACTCATCTAACGCGAAATAGCTCACAAAAATACACCCATACGCGATGAATGCAAAACATAATTCCAATTAATTTTTAACTTAAGGATTTTACGCTATTTTTGTGGCTTCCCCCGCCGCCGGGGAAGAGGAAGCCTCTGCTGTTTAGATAATATCCAGCAGTTCAACTTCGAAGATCAGAGTGCTGAACGGAGGAATCGACGCGCCAGCGCCGCGCTCGCCGTAGGCCAGGTTGTGCGGGATGGTCAGTTCCCATTTGGAACCTACCGGCATCAGGGTCAGCGCTTCAATCCAGCCGCCGATTACGCCGGTCACCGGGAACTCTGCCGGTTCGCCGCGGGCGACGGAGCTGTCGAAGACGGTGCCGTCGATCAGTTTACCGGTGTAGTGCACGCGTACGCGGTCGGTACGGGCCGGGATCGGGCCTTCGCCCTGGGTCAGCACGCGGAACTGCAGACCGGACTCGGTGCTGTTCACACCCTCTTTCTCGCGGTTTTCATCAAGGTATTTCTGGCCGTCAGCGGCCATCGCCTGGAAACGCTCGCGACGCACGGCGTCGGCGCGCTCGTGGATTTCACGCAGCGCACGGTGGACGGCTTCTACCGGCACCTGCGGCTGGTTACCTTCCAGCGCATCGGCGATACCCGCCACCAACGCTTCCGGCAGCAGCCCCTGCAGGCCGGATTCGCTCAGCTGTTGTCCAACCTGCAAGCCGATACCGTAACTTGCCTGCGCTTCGATAGTGTCAAAAGTTGGGGTTGCCATCTTTGTTCCTTTTTTGGGTGATAAACATCAAGAGAAAAGCGTCCGGAAGCATAACAGCCATAGCGAAATGGGTAAAACTTTGTCGGCGGATGATGACAAATCTCAGCGAAAAAGAAACAATAGGCGGCATCAGGTTAACTTCACTTTGTTCCGGTCATCAGGACGTTAGCCATCTATACTCATAGGCAGGATAAAAATATGCGGAGCAGGAGGAAAGCCATGCCCGGGCGCTTTGAACTGACATCTACCCTGGCGAAAATCTGGCACGCCCCGGATCATTTTCGCCTCCTGGACCCACTGCCCCCGATGCACCGCCGGGGAATTATCGCTGGCTTCCTGTTGGTGATTATCGGCATTCTGCTTCCCTCAGACGATAGCCAAAACCCGGCGTCCACCAGCCGTGAAGCAAACCTGAATCTGCAGTCGCAGTCCCAACCGCAAGCTGGCGGCAATCAGGCCGTTCCGCTGCCGCCGATCACCAATACGCCTACCGTGAGCGATGCCGACCAGATGGCGCCGGTCGCCCCGGAGCCGATTCAGGATGAGCAGCCGGATCAGGCGCAGACGCAGCAGCCCGCCGCCTCCCAGCCCTATCAATCCTCATCGCAGCAGTCCGCGCCGGGTATTGAACAGCAATGGCGGACCTATCGCATCGAGTCAGGCAAAACCCTGGCCCAGCTGTTCCGCGATCATGGGCTGCCGGCCACCGACGTTTACGCCATGGCGCAGGTTGAAGGCGCAGGTAAACCATTAAGCACGTTGCAGAGCGGACAGACGGTGCAGATTCGGCAGAACGCCAACGGCGTGGTCACCGGGCTCACTATTGATACCGGCAACGGACAGCAGGTGCTGTTTACCCGCCAGTCGAACGGCAGCTTTGTGCGCGCGCGCTAGCAGCGAAGACGACAGCGAGCGTTACGCCGCCGCAAAATGAAAGGCGCTAAAAAGCAAAACGCCGGCACAAGGCCGGCGATTTGTTGTTACCAGAACGTCAGAGGCCGATTACTCAGCAACCACGTTGATGATAACTTTAGCGAAAACTTCGCTGTGAACCTGGAAGTCCACTTCGTGCTCGCCAACGTTACGCAGAACGCCGTTCGGCAGGCGAACTTCGCTCTTAGCAACTTTAACGCCTGCTGCAGTGACAGCGTCAGCGATGTCGCGAGTACCGATGGAACCGAACAGTTTACCTTCGTCGCCAGCTTTAGACGCGATGGTTACGGATTCCAGGGCGTTGATCTGCGCAGCACGAGCTTCAGCAGCTGCCAGAACGTCAGCCAGTTTGGCTTCCAGTTCAGCGCGACGTGCTTCGAAGAATTCAACGTTTTTCTTGGTAGCAGGAACAGCTTTACCCTGCGGGACCAGGAAGTTACGAGCATAGCCCGCTTTAACGTTAACCTGATCACCCAGGCTACCCAGGTTTGCTACTTTATCAAGCAGAATAACTTGCATTACCTTATCCTCTCAAAGTCGTATTAATGGACCGTGACCGATTACTGATGACGATCAGTGTACGGCAGCAGGGACAGGTAGCGAGCGCGTTTGATAGCGCGAGCCAGCTGACGCTGGTATTTTGCACGGGTACCGGTGATACGGCTCGGGACAATCTTACCGCTTTCGGTGATGTAGTTTTTCAGCGTAGCGATATCTTTATAGTCGATCTCTTGAACGCCTTCCGCGGTGAAACGGCAGAACTTGCGACGACGGAAATAACGTGCCATATGGCTAGTCTCCAGAATCTATCAATTCAATCTGCTCGGCATGCAGAACCATTTTGCTCAAGCCGTTCTTTGCCTTATGGCAAGAGATGAACCCTCGAACGGTTACTGCGCTACCGACCGTTATACTGTGAGTAATGGCCTGGTTCTCGTGACCGCTAATAATAACGGGCATCTGACACCATGCCTGCCGGTGAAAACCGGCTTCCTCCTGCACTGAACGATGCTCAAGCACGAACTGGCAGTGAGGAATTCCTGACGGGCTGACCTTACGAAGTGGAGTCCTGCAAATAATGCCGGACAGCTCCAGACGGTTGGTCATCAGGATTACTCTTCAGAATCCCCAGCTTCAGAATCATCTGCGGTTTCGTTGGCGAAATCTTCGCGACGCTCACGGCGCTCGTCTTTCGCTTTAACCATCGGAGATGCTTCGGTAACAGCGTGCTTAGTACGCATTACCATGCTGCGGATAACGGCGTCGTTGAAGCGGAAGTTAGTTTCCAGCTCATCGATCGCTTCCTGCGGCGCTTCAACGTTCAGCAGAACGTAGTGAGCTTTGTGCAGTTTGTTGATCGGATAAGCCAGCTGACGGCGGCCCCAGTCTTCCAGACGGTGGATCGTACCTGCTGCTGCAGTGATTGCACCAGTGTAACGTTCGATCATGCCCGGAACCTGTTCGCTCTGGTCAGGATGGACCATAAAAACGATTTCGTAATGACGCATCGAATTGCTCCTTACGGATTATTCAGCCTCCTGTCTGGGTCAGCCGCGGCCCATGGAGGCAAGGAACGTGTTAAAGGGCGGCTGAAAAATTGACGCGTCATTCTAATGGCGCCCCCCCAGGAACACAAGCGCATTTGCACAAATAATTCGCACTAAGCGCCAAGTGGCGCTAAGTGGGTGATTTAAAATTAACCAGCAAAGGAAGCGGCATTTTTTTGAACAACTGCATCAGAAAAGGTCGCGATACGCCGTTCAATCAGCGATTACACTTAAATCAGAACCCCAATGACCACAGGAGAGCCCCGAGTCAGCGTCAGGACTGTCAGTCAGGAGCGTAGTATATGAAACTGAAAATCATCGCCATGATGGCTGCGCTTTTCTTCAGCGCCAACGCGTTGGCAGCTATCCAAATCACCGAACGACAGGCTCGCAACATGGACGATGTGCAGAGCCTCGGCGTTATCTATATCAATCACAATATGGCCACTGAGCACGAGGCCGAACAGGCCCTTAGCCAGTTGAGCGATGCGCAGGGGGCGAAATATTTTCAGCCCATCCTGATGCACGAACCAGAAACCAACGGCCCGCTTCGCGCCAGCGCGGTGATTTACCGCTAATGTCGGGCCCATTCTTCGCCTCTCCTCACGAGGGGCGAAGCAAGGCCAGCGGCTAAACGCAATTGAGAATAATTTTATAAATCAACTTATCAGCGTCATCGCAACCTGATTTAATCATCAGTCTATTTTTTGATAATCAGGAGTAATGGATGGTTCCGCGTTTCGCCACCTTAGGCCGCATCCCCAAAGGCGTTTGGGTGCTCGGCGGCGTCAGCCTGCTGATGGATGTGTCGTCCGAGATGATCCACAGTCTCTTACCGCTGTTTATGGCCACCACCCTCGGCGCCAGCGTGATTATCATCGGTCTTATCGAGGGGCTGGCGGAAGCCACCGCCCTGATCCTGAAAATCTTCTCCGGCGCGATCAGCGACTACGTCGGTAAGCGCAAAGGGCTGGCGCTGCTGGGCTACGGCCTGGGCGCGCTCAGCAAGCCGCTGTTTGCCATCGCCCCGACCGCCGGCGTGGTGTTTAGCGCCCGCATGATCGACCGCGTAGGCAAAGGCATTCGCGGCGCGCCGCGCGACGCGCTGGTCGCCGACGTCACCCCACCGGAGATCCGCGGCGCCGCCTACGGGCTACGTCAGGCGCTGGATACCGTTGGCGCCTTTCTCGGCCCGCTGCTGGCGGTGCTGCTGATGTTTATCTGGGCCAACGATTTTCACGCTATATTCTGGGTGGCGGTTATTCCCGCCGTGCTCTCTATTCTCCTGCTGGGTTTTGGCCTGCAGGAGCCAAAATCCGCCATCGACCATCAACGCAGTAATCCGCTGAAGCGCGAAAATCTGCAAAAGCTCTCCGCCGCCTACTGGTGGGTGGTCGCCATCGGCAGCATCTTCACCCTCGCCCGCTTCAGCGAAGCCTTTCTGGTGCTGCGCGCCCAGCAGATGGAGATCCCGCTGTTTACCATTCCGCTGGTCATGGTGGCGATGAACCTGGTCTACAGCGTTACGGCCTACCCGTTCGGCAAGCTCTCTGACAGCATGAGCCACAGCAAACTGCTGCAGTGGGGACTGCTGGTGCTGATCCTCGCCGATATCGTGCTGGCTCTCAGCGCCCACTGGAGCACGCTGCTGGTCGGGGTCGCGCTGTGGGGAATTCATATGGGGATGACCCAGGGGCTGCTGGCGGCGATGGTCGCCCATACGGCGCCGCCGGCGCTACGCGGCACGGCGTTCGGTATGTTCAACCTGATGAGCGGCCTGGCGCTGTTGCTGGCCAGTACCGGCGCAGGCGTGCTGTGGGAAACCTTCGGCGCCGCTTCGACGTTTTACGCTGGCGCGATAATTTGCGTGGTCACGCTCATCGGCATGCGCGCTATGCCGTCGGCTTATCGTCAGGGCTAAAAACGGCTCCGGGGCCAGACCAGTTGCTTCACCGTGACGGTGAAAGCCCCGGAGCGCGTCGTTTACTTCTGCCCGTAGTAGGCGTTCGGCCCGTGTTTACGCAGAAAATGTTTTTCCATCAGCCAGCTGTCAATCGGCTGCAGCCGCGGATTAATGCCGCGGGCAATCCACGCCATGCGCGCCACCTCTTCCATCACCACCGCATTGTGCACCGCCTCGTGGGCGTCTTTCCCCCAGGAGAACGGCCCATGCTGATAGACGACGATCCCCGGCGTATGCAACGGGTTTGCCTCGCCCAGCGTTTCGATAATCACCTTCCCGGTGTTCAGCTCGTAGCCCTCATCCACCTCCTGCGCGCTAAGCGCCCGGGTGCAAGGGATATCACCGAAAAAGTAGTCCGCATGGGTGGTGCCGAGCGCCGGGATCGCCAGCCCCGCCTGCGCCCAGGCGGTAGCGTGCGTCGAATGGGTATGCACTACCCCGCCAAGGCCGGGATAACGGCGATAGAGCGCCAGATGGGTAGCGGTATCAGAGGAGGGGCGTCAGCGTGATCCGCGTTTAAAGATGCTGCTGGAAAAAGGCGACCGTCGTGGCCAGCGCCTCCGGGGTGATGCGATGGCGGACGCCTTTCTGCCAGACGCAGGTCAGCCTGGCGGCAAGATCGCTCTGCCTGAGCGCCTGCTCAAGCCGGAAGGTCTCTGCCGGCGGCACCACGTCGTCGGCATCGCCATGCCAGAGCAGCAGCGGCCGCCGGGCGAGCGACGCCAGCTGATGACTGACATCCCACTCGCTGAGGCTGTCGCCATCAAAGCCAGGCGAGGGAAACAGGGTTTGCGACAGCGAACGAAAATAACCCGACCCCATCAGGCAGGCGACGCTGTTCAGCTCGGGATGATGCGTCATGATACCCAGGGCCGTCATTCCCCCCATCGACGCCCCCGCCACCGCCAGTCGCTCTCCTTCCAGCCAGCCTTCGGCGATAATCGCCTCGCGCAGCGCGGGAAACTCTCTGAAATTCTGCTGCAGGATCGGCCAGAAGCGCTGCATCCGCCCGGTCTCATCACCGTGATAGCGCGCGCCATGCTCCGGCGCGTCCGGCATAATCACCCGGAAACCCGCCTGGGCCAGCGCCACTGCAAAGTAGCTGTAAACCAGTTTTGACGAGGTAAAGCCATGATAAAAGACGATACAGGGCAGTGGCTTATCCAGACTCTCCTGCGGGCAGGCATGCAAAATTTCGCCACCGCCGAGGTTGCGCATTTCGAGTGCAATCATTTATCGTCTCCCTTCTCTATTGTGGTTAGGCGGCATGGGAAAATGCATTCACCAGGCAACCCCGTTTGCTACGATTCATAATGTTGAGAACCCGGTTACGCTTTCACAACATTTTCATTCGAAAATCGCGTCAGAGATAACAGTTCGGGAACATTCCCCGGAAATCCTGTTAAGGCTACCACTACACTATCACTATCAGGAAACGAGATATGGTTATGCGCAGGTTTTGTCCGTGGTTACTGGCTATCGTCCTCAGCGGGTGTAGCGCTCTGCAGGGAACGCCGGAAGCCCCGCCGCCCGCCACCGACCATCCGCAGGAGATCCAGCGCAACCAGACGGCTGGCCTGCAGAAAATGGCCACGGTGAGCGTACTGATGTACGGTTCGCCGATGGATGTCGAAGCGGCGCTGAAGGCCAAAGCAGAAGCGGCCAAAGCCGATTACTACGTCATCATCATGATCGATGACACCATGGTACCCGGCCAGTGGTATTCGCAGGCGATCCTCTATCGTCGATGACGAGACGGCGTCTTTAAATCTGCTTTACACAGCTTTGCGTCCATTCACGTTCTCCTGTGCATAATAACGTTCGGCCAGCCACCTGGCAGGACGTTAGCAACGGACTGCCCTTGGGACTACGTGAAATGGAGCTGACGATGAAACGATCTTTTACCCTATCCAGCCTGCTGTTAACCACTGCGACGGCCAACACCTCCGCGCAGTCAGCCGAATTCGCCAGCGCGGATTGCGTCACCGGCCTGAATGAAATCGGTCTGATCTCCGTCGCTAATCTTTCCGGCAGCCAACAGGATGTGGAGCACGCCATTGCCCGCAAAGCGGACGAGCAAGGCGCCTCCTGGTATCGCATTATTCAGATGTACGAGGAACAACAGCCGGACAGCTGGCGCGTGCAGGCCATTCTCTACGCCTGAGGCGCCTGGCGCCCCCGCCCCATTGCCCGCAGCAGCAGGTCGTCGAGGGTCGGCGCGTCAAGACGTATGCCGCCGCGCGTGTCGAGCATCATCCGGCACCAGGCTTCGGCCAGCGGCGGCGAAGCGAAACGCAGCATCTGCGCCCCCGCCCCCAGACGATAGACCAGCCGGGCAATCTCTCTGCCCTGCTCTTCGGCGGGTCGTTTCAGCAATTGCTGCAGCTGACGCCATGCGCGGTCGAGATGGCGGTTCTGTCCTTTCACCTCCGCACACTCCGCGGCCAGCAGCTCCATCGCCGCCGGCTGCTTGCTCAGCACCCGCATCACATCGAGGCACATAATATTGCCGGAGCCTTCCCAGATGCTGTTGACCGGCATCTCGCGATACAACCGCGGCAGCTCACTCTCCTCGCAATAGCCGATCCCTCCCAGGACTTCCATCGCCTCAGCGACGAACGGGATGCCGGCCTTGCAGATGGCAAACTTGGCCGCAGGCGTAAACAGACGCGCCCAGGCGCTTTCCCGGGCATCATCCCGACGGTCCCAGGCCCGCGCCAGACGAAACAGGAACGCGGTTTGTCCTTCAAGACGGAGCGCCATTTGCCCCAGCAGCTGGCGCATCATCGGTTGATCGACCAGATTTTTACCGAACGCCTGGCGCTGTAACGCATGATACAGCGCCACCGAGAAGGCCCGGCGCATCAGGGCATGGCTACCCAGCGCGCAGTCAAAGCGGGTCAGGCCGCCCATCCTGAGGATCTGCCGCACGCCGTCGCCCTCGTCGCCCACCAGCCAGCCGCAGGCGTCATAAAACTCCACTTCGCTACTGGCATTGGAGCGGTTGCCGAGCTTTTCTTTTAAGCGCTCCAGCCGCACGCCGTTGCGCTGTCCGTCGGGCAGCAGGCGCGGCACAAAGAAGCACGACAGGCCCGCAGGCGCCTGGGCCAGCACCAGGTGGGCATCGCTCTGCGGCACCGAGAAGAACCATTTGTGTCCCACCAGCCGGTAAAACCCTTCCGCCGTTTTCTCCGCGCGGGTGGTATTGCTCAGCACATCGGAGCCCCCTTGCTTCTCGGTCATCCCCATGCCAATCAGCAGGCCGCGCTTCTGGCCGCCCGGCGCGAGGTGGGGATCGTAACGGTCGCTCAGCAGCGGCGACAGCCAGTCGCCAAAAGGCGCAGGCAGGGCGCGCTGCAGCAGAGGCGTCGCGGCGAAGGTCATGGTAATCGGACACAGCGTTCCGGCCTCTACCTGGGCGTGGAGCAGAAAGCGAGCGGCGCGCGCGACAAACGCGCCTTCACGGGCCTCCTCCTGCCAGGCGAGATTATGCACCCGGTTCGCACACAGCCCCTGCATCAGCAGGTGCCAGGCGGGGTGGAAGCGAACGTCGTCCAGTCGGGCGCCGGTGGCGTCATAGCGCAGCAGCTCCGGCGGGTTGCTGTTGGCCAGGCGTCCCAGCTCCAGCGATTCTGCGGTCCCCAGCTGCTGGCCAATGCTGGCGAGCAGATCGCCATCCCAGCCGGCGCCTTCACGGACCACCGCTTCACGCAGGGCGGTATCAGACAGGAACAGATTGCTGTTATTCAGCGGGGTCGGTTGATTAAAAACGGTGTGCGTTTGCCAGTGCATCGTGTCTCCCTCCATCAATGGCGATAACCATAAGTATGGTTATCCGGGGAGATACTCGCCCGCGAGAGCGGTCACAAAAAAGCCATCCCGGAGGATGGCTTTTCAGTTCCGTCAGCGGATCAGCTTAGCTGCGCTGGCGTACCGCCTCAAACAGGCAGATACCAGTGGCCACCGAGACGTTCAGCGAGGAGACGCTGCCCGCCATCGGGATGCTGATCAGCTCATCACAGTGCTCGCGGGTCAGGCGGCGCATACCTTCGCCTTCCGCGCCCATCACCAGCGCCATCGGCCCGGTCATTTTGCTCTGGAACAGCGTATGGTCGGCTTCACCTGCGGTTCCGACGATCCAGACGTTCTCCTCCTGCAGCAGGCGCATGGTGCGCGCCAGGTTGGTGACGCGGATCAGCGGGACGTTCTCCGCCGCGCCGCAGGCCACTTTCTTCGCCGTCGCATTCAGCTGCGCGGAACGATCTTTCGGCACAATCACCGCGTGCACGCCGGCAGCATCGGCGCTGCGCAGGCAGGCGCCGAGGTTATGCGGATCGGTCACGCCGTCAAGGATCAACAGGAACGGCTGATCGAGCTGCGCCAGCAGATCCGGCAGATCGTTCTCCTGATACTGACGCCCCGGCTTCACACGGGCAATGATCCCCTGGTGTACCGCGCCTTCGCTCTTCTCATCGAGGAACTGGCGGTTGGCCAGCTGAATCACCACGCCCTGCGCTTCCAGCGCGTGGATCAGCGGCAGCAGGCGCTTATCCTCACGGCCTTTCAGAATATAAACTTCCTGAAAACGCTCAGGTGCGCGCTCCAGCAGTGCCTGCACCGCATGGATGCCGTAAATCATTTCACTCATTGATGTACTCGTTTTAGGTTCTGTAATCCGCCCTTCACCCCGTTCTGCGTCAGCAGACTTCAGAGTGAAGGGTGGTCAATCACTCGGCGCTCTTCTTCTTTGCCGCGCGCTTGGCTTTGGTCGCGGCGGCGATTTTCTGCGTTTTCGCCGACGGTTTTTTCGCTTTCTTCTCGCCTTTCGGCTTCGCTTTCGCCTGGTCTTTTTCTTTGCGGAACGCGCTGTCCGGCTCGAAGTTCACTTGCTTACCAACCTGACGACGACGGCCGCCCGGTTTGCCGGAGGTGCTCTTTTTCGCTTTCTCACGGGCGGTTTTGCCGACATTACGCGGCGCGCGCTCGCTGGAGATCAGGGTAAAGTCGATTTTACGCTCGTCCATGTTGACCGCTTCCACACGGACTTCCACGCGGTCGCCCAGGCGATAGGTCTGCCCGCCGGACTCGCCGATCAGACGCTGCCCCACCTGGTCGAAACGATAGTAGTCGTTATCGAGGGAGGAAACATGCACCAGGCCGTCGATAAACAGATCGTTGAGACGAACGAAGAAGCCAAAGCCGGTTACGCTGGCGATAACCCCGGAGAAGATATTGCCTACCTGATCCTGCATGAAGTCACACTTCAGCCAGTCGGAGACTTCGCGCGTCGCTTCATCGGCGCGACGTTCGGTCATCGAGCAGTGCTCGCCCAGCTGCAGCATCTCTTCCATGCTGTAGTGCCAGCCGCCGGTCTCCGTGCTATTGCCTTTATGCCCCTGCTCTTTAGCCAGCAGATATTTGATGGCGCGGTGCAGCGACAGATCCGGGTAACGACGGATCGGCGAGGTGAAGTGGGCATAGGACTGCAGCGCGAGGCCAAAGTGGCCGCGGTTTTCCGGATCGTAGACCGCCTGCTTCATCGACCGCAGGAGCATCGTCTGCAGCATTTCCGCATCCGGGCGATCGGCGATGGAGGTCAGCAGTTCTGCGTAATCGCGCGGCTCCGGCTTGTTGCCGCCCGGCAGTTCCAGACCCAGCTCCGCCAGCACGCTGCGGAACGCGGTAATCGCCTCGGTGCTCGGCTTATCGTGAATACGGAACAGCGCCGGCTCCTGCGCCTTCTCAACGAAGCGCGCAGCGGAGATGTTCGCCAGGATCATGCACTCTTCAATCAGCTTGTGCGCATCGTTACGCTGGGTCTGTTCGATACGCTCGATACGGCGCTCGGCGTTGAAGATGAATTTAGCTTCTTCACTTTCAAATGAGATACCGCCGCGCTCTTCGCGGGCGCCATCCAGCACCTTGTAGAGGTTATGCAGTTCTTCAATATGCTTCACCAGCGGCGCGTAGTGCTCACGCAGCTCCTGGTCGCCCTGCAGCATATGCCACACCTTGGTATAGGTCAGGCGAGCATGTGAACTCATCACCGCTTCATAGAATTTATAACCGGTCAGACGGCCTTTTGACGAAATCGTCATCTCGCACACCATGCACAGGCGATCGACCTGCGGGTTCAGCGAGCACAGACCGTTAGACAGCACTTCCGGCAGCATCGGCACCACCTGCGACGGGAAGTAGACCGAGGTTCCGCGGCTGCGCGCTTCAGCGTCCAGCGGCGTCCCCGGACGCACGTAGTAGCTGACGTCGGCAATGGCTACCCACAGGCGCCAGCCGCCGCCGCGTTTCTTCTCGCAGTACACCGCGTCATCGAAGTCGCGGGCATCTTCGCCGTCAATGGTGACCAGCGGCAGGGAGCGCAGATCGACGCGCCCGGCTTTCGCCTCTTCCGGCACCTGCTCTTTCAGGCCGGAAACCTGGTTTTCTACCGCCGGCGGCCAGACGTATGGAATTTCATGGGTGCGCAGCGCCATATCGACGGCCATGCCGGTACCCATGTTGTCGCCCAGCACTTCGACGATTTTCCCCACGGCTTTGGTGCGGCGGGTCGGGCGCTGGGTCAGCTCGACCACCACCACGTAGCCCATCCGCGCGCCCATAATCTCTTCCGGCGGGATCAGGATATCGAAGCTCAGGCGACTGTCGTCCGGGACGACGAAACCGACGCCAGCGTCGGTAAAGTAGCGGCCAACAATCTGGCTGGTTTTCGGCACCAGGACGCGGACAATGCGCGCTTCGCGGCGGCCCTTACGGTCCGCGCCCAGCGGTTGGGCCAGCACCTGGTCGCCATGAATACAGGTTTTCATCTGCTCTGACGACAGGTAGAGATCGTCTTTGCGCCCTTCAACGCGCAGGAAACCATAGCCATCGCGGTGGCCGATAACGGTACCTTTGAGGAGATCAAGGCGCTCCGGCAGCGCATAGCACTGACGGCGGGTGAAGACCAGCTGACCGTCGCGCTCCATCGCGCGCAGGCGGCGGCGCAGCGCTTCGGTTTGCTCTTCGCCCTCGATATTTAACTCGATGGCCAGCTCATCGCGGCTGGCAGGCTTTTCCCGTTTGGTTAAATGTTCGAGGATAAATTCCCGGCTCGGGATTGGGTTCGCGTACTTCTCAGCTTCGCGTTCCTGGAATGGATCTTGTGACATATCGGTTCCTCCGTTGTCATCTCCGGCAGAGTGGCGTCACTCCACCAGCAATAATTTATAAAGCGGTTGATTCTTCTCAACCAAATCAGCCAGCGTATAGTTATCCAGTTCCTTGAGAAAACTCTGCGCGGCTTCAGCTAGCGCCTGTTTCAAACGACAGGCTGGTGTAATGTGGCAAAACTCGCTGCTGCAGTTGACCAGCGATAAGGGTTCAAGGTCGCGCACCACGTCACCGACGCGGATCTGTCCTGCTGGTTTGCCGAGGCGAATGCCCCCGTTCTTCCCCCGCACGGCAGTTACATAGCCCATGCGACTTAACTGATTGATTATTTTAACCATATGATTACGGGAGACGCCATAGACCTCGGTCACTTCCGAGATACTGGTCATCCGTCCTTCCGGCAGCGACGCCATATAAATCAGCGCCCGTAGTCCGTAATCGGTGAAACTCGTTAACTGCACATAAACCTCAGGGAAAAGAAAACAGGGTATGTCGAGCGACATCATTATTATTGATGATAAACCAGCCAGCGCTCAGGCCGCTAATTTATTTAAAATGGGGCGGGCGAACAGCAAAAACAAGGGCGCCCGAACGGCGCCCCTTGCGAGTGATTATGCGTCGAACGGGTCGCGCAGAATCATGGTCTCGGTACGGTCTGGACCGGTAGAGATGATATCAACCGGAACGCCGGTCAGCTCTTCAATACGCTGGATGTAGTTCAGCGCTGCCTGCGGCAGGCCGCTGCGCTCTTTCACGCCGAAGGTGGTTTCAGACCAGCCCGGCATGGTTTCGTAGATAGGCTCGATACCTTCCCAGTTGTCGGCTGCCAGCGGAGTGGTGGTCACTTCGCGGCCATCCGGCATACGGTAGCCAACGCAGATTTTCACTTCTTTCAGGCCGTCGAGGACGTCCAGTTTAGTCAGGCAGAAGCCGGACAGGGAGTTAATCTGCACCGCGCGACGAACCGCGACGGCGTCCAGCCAGCCGGTACGACGACGACGACCGGTGGTGGCGCCGAATTCGTTACCCTGCTTGCAGAGGAACTCGCCGGTTTCATCAAACAGCTCGGTCGGGAACGGACCCGCGCCTACGCGAGTCGAGTAAGCTTTGATGATACCCAGAACGTAATCCACATAACGCGGGCCCAGGCCGGAGCCGGTCGCCACGCCACCGGCGGTGGTGTTGGAAGAGGTTACGTACGGATAAGTACCATGGTCGATATCCAGCAGCGTGCCCTGCGCGCCTTCGAACATCACGAAGTCGCCACGTTTACGCGCCTGATCCAGCAGGTCGGAAACGTCCACCACCATGCCGGTCAGGATGTCGGCAATCGCCATCACATCGTCCAGCACTTTCTGGTAGTCAACGGCTTCTGCTTTGTAGAAGTTCACCAGCTGGAAGTTGTGATATTCCATCACTTCTTTCAGTTTATCGGCGAAGGTTGCTTTATCGAACAGATCGCCAACGCGCAGACCGCGACGAGCGACTTTATCTTCGTAAGCCGGGCCGATGCCGCGACCGGTGGTGCCGATCGCCTTCGCGCCGCGCGCTTTTTCACGTGCCACGTCCAGCGCCACGTGATAGTCAAGGATAAGCGGGCAGGCTTCAGAGAGCAGCAGACGCTCGCGAACCGGGATACCACGGTCTTCCAGGCCCTTCATCTCTTTCATCAGCGCAGCCGGAGACAGCACGACGCCGTTACCGATGATGCTGGTGACGTTTTCACGCAGAATGCCTGATGGAATAAGATGGAGAACGGTTTTTTCACCGTTGATTACGAGAGTATGGCCGGCGTTGTGACCACCCTGGTAGCGCACAACATATTTAGCCCGTTCTGTCAGGAGATCGACGATCTTCCCTTTACCTTCGTCACCCCATTGGGTGCCCAGTACGACGACGTTGTTACCCATTTTTCAAAATCACCGTTTGCTTAAAAATGGATTCTACCATCGCTTTTTCAGAGTTACAGCACTTTTTGCATCCAAAATAAGGCAAATCCGACCACTTTTTGATCAGCCAATCGATTTCCTCAACATGTAGTAGATCACAATCCCGGCAACCACAAGTCCGCCGCCAAAGCGCCGCAATAAATTATCCGGGAGCTGGCTCAGGCTGGCGACCATCTTGCGCCAGGCGCGCGGATAAAGTAGCGGGCCAAGCCCTTCGAGTACTAAAACCAGCGCCAGCGCCAGCCAAATGGTGGAGTTCATCGTCAACCCTAATTGAAAAGTATCATCGCCGCCTTCGCAGGCGTCATCGGCCAGCACAGTGAATTCATTCACTCATTTCACATTGTCCCGTATTTCAGCTTCATTATGAACCAGCAAAGTGAAACATAATTCACAACTAATTGTATTGATGGATATTTTTTAAACTGTAACTATGCCGTCGCGTACTACAACCCGGTACGTCTACATAATCAGGAAGATTATCATGAGAGAATTAACCGCATTTGAAATCGAAAATGTGAGCGGCGCAGGTTGGTTACAGGATGGCCTGGCCTCCTTAGGTAGTAAGGTCGGCGCCGCCGTATGGACGATGGGCACCGATGCCCTGAGCATCAACCTGCCGCTGCTTGGCACCATTAATCTGGCCGATCTGGCGCCGGACCTGGGCAAAACCCTGGGCGAAAGCGTTGGCTCATCTATCGGCGGCACCATCGAGAGTACGCTGGCGAGCCTGCCGGTGATCGGTGGCCTGCTGAACAAGCTGCTCGGCAACTAATTCACGCCGTCGTAGCATAAAAAAAGGCGCCTGTCTCAGGCGCCTTTTTGCATTAACCACTGTAGGTTACTGTCATCTTCGACTTATTTACGCACCGAATCCGGTGAACGCATATAGCGGAAGAAATCGCTATCCGGGCTCAGGACCATGACATCCTGATTGCTCTGGAAGCTCTTCTCATAGGCGCGCAGGCTACGAATAAAGGAATAGAAGCCCGGATCCTGGCTGAACGCGTCGGCAAACAGTTTTGCCGATTCCGCATCGCCTTCACCACGCAGGATACGGCCCTGGCGCTCGGCTTCCGCCAGCGTCTTGGTGACTTCATAGTCCGCGGTCGCGCGCAGTTTTTCCGCCTCTTCCTGACCCTGTGAACGGTGGCGACGAGCAACCGCTTCACGCTCCGCGCGCATACGGTTGTAGATCGCTTCCGACACTTCCGCCGGCAGGTTGATCTGCTTGATACGCACGTCGACGACTTCAATACCCAGCGCCGCCATACTGTTCGGGTTGATCACCTGCACTTTGCCGTTGGTTTCAGCTTCCACGCGCTCTGCCGCTTTGGCAATCGCGTCGTCAGCTGCCGGCGTGCTAACCTCGTCTTCCGTACCGGCCGACCCTGAGTTCAGCGCATCACGCACTTCCAGCGTCAGACGGCCACGGGAGTCGGTGACGATGTCTTTCACATCCAGACGGCCGATTTCAGAACGCAGACGGTCCGAGAATTTACGCTTCAGCAGCACCTCTGCCTGGGAGACGTCGCCGCCGCCGGTGGCCAGGTAGTAACGGCTGAAGTCGCTGATGCGCCATTTAATATAGGAGTCGACGATCAGGTCTTTCTTCTCTTTGGTGACAAATCGGTCAGCCTGGTTATCCATGGTCTGAATACGCGCATCCAGCATTTTCACCGATTCGATAAACGGGATCTTGAAGTGCAGGCCTGGCGCATATACCAGCGGCTTGTTTTCGTCGTCACGCAGAACTTTACCGAAACGCAGCGTGATACCGCGCTCGCCCTCCTTCACGACAAAGACTGACATGTAGAGCACTACCAGCACGATGACAATGATCGCGATAACAGATTTACGCATCGTTATTCCCCCTGACGCTGGTAGTCGTTACGCTGCGCGTTAGCGCGGCGTTGGTCCATAATGCTACCCCCGGTTGAGCTCGAGGTTGATGAGGTGCTGGCGCTGCCAGTGCTGGATGCAGGCGGCAGACGCAGCAGATCGCTGGCGTCACTGCTATCGCTCTTTGCTGCCGGCGCAGCGGCGCCTTTCAGCATCTGGTCCAGCGGCAGAACCATCAGATTGCCGTTTTTGCTGTCATTAACCAGCACTTTACGGGTGTGGCTCAGCACTTTTTCCATCGTTTCGATGTACAGACGCTCGCGGGTAATCTCCGGCGCGGCTTTGTATTCCGGCAAGATCTTAGCAAAGCGAGCCACTTCACCCTGGGCTTCCAGGACGGTCTGGGTCTTATAGGCGCGTGCCTCTTCGAGGATACGCTGCGCCTGACCATTCGCGCGCGGCTGGACTTCGTTGGTGTAAGCCTCCGCTTCACGAATGTACTGCTGTTCGTTCTCACGCGCGGCAATGGCATCGTCAAACGCGGCTTTCACCTCTTCCGGCGGACGTGCCGTCTGGAAGTTGACGTCCAGCAGAGTGATGCCCATGTTGTACGGGCGAATCGTCTCTTCCAGCTCACGCTGAGTATCGCTACGGATCACGGTACGACCTTCGGTCAGAATGCGATCCATGGTGTATTTACCGATCACCCCGCGCAGCGCGCTGTCGGTGGCCTGACGCAGGCTGTCGTCCGCGCTGGTGACGCTAAACAGATAGCGCTCCGGATCGGTGACGCGGTACTGCACGTTCATCTCAACGCGCACCACGTTTTCGTCAGAGGTCAACATGACGCCGGACGCCGCCAGTTCACGTACCGACTCCACGTTTACTGCCTGCACGTTATCGATAAAGGTCGGCTTCCAGTTCAGGCCCGGCTCAACCAGATGGCTGAACTTACCAAAACGGGTGACCACGCCGCGTTCGGCTTCTTTAATAGTATAGAAACCGCTGGCCGCCCAGATAATCACTGCCGCCGCGGCAACGATGCCGACAATACGCCCGCCCATCGGTCCGCGAGGTCCCTGCGCGCTATTGCCGCCGCCCAGTCCGCCCTTGCCGCCGCCGAGCCCGCCAAGTTTTTTACTTAACTTGCGGAAGATATCATCCAGATCCGGCGGCCCCTGCTCGCGACCGCCTTTGTTGCCATTTCCCTCAGAGTTGCCGCCAGGTTTGCTGCTCCCCCACGGGTCGCGGTCCTGTCCGTTATTACCGGGCTGATTCCACGCCATGTATATGCTCCATATTTGTTTTTGATATCCCCACAGGGGTCAATATCTTCAGGCAAGCTGCAAGGTCAAACCACATAGTCAACAAGCGTTGGCTCTTGCTTACAGAGGCGCCGCCAGTCAACGATCGGCATGCGCACCTGCAGACTCACGCTGCCGTCATCCTCCATCCACTCTTTTTCTATCGCCTGAAGCTGATAGAAACGGCTTCTCAGTCGCCCTTCTTTCGGCGGTAAGCGCAGCGTATGCTGGGCCACTTCACCGGAAAGGCGCTCCGTTAACGCCTGAAAAAGCAGTGGTACGCCAACCCCGGTCTGAGCGGAAAGCCAGACCCGAATCGGTTTATTTTCATCGTCGCGATCGATGCGCGGTTCAAAATCGTCCAGCATGTCGATTTTGTTCATCACCAGCAGCGCCGGGATCTCATCGGCCTCAATTTCAGCGAGAACCGTATTTACCGCATCAATGTTTTCCTGCACGCGGACATCCGCCGCGTCAATCACATGCAGCAGCAGCGTCGCCTGACGCGTCTCCTGCAACGTCGCTTTAAACGCGGCCACCAGATCGTGCGGCAGGTGGCGAATAAAGCCGACGGTATCGGCCAGCACCGTTTCGCCGACGTCAGGGACGTCAATGCGGCGCAGCGTCGGGTCCAGGGTCGCGAACAGCTGGTTCGCGGCATAGACCTCGGCGGCGGTGATCTGGTTAAAGAGCGTTGATTTTCCGGCGTTGGTGTAGCCCACCAGCGACACGGTTGGAATATCGGCTTTCGCGCGCGACCGCCGCCCCTGCTCACGCTGCTTTTCGACTTTTTCCAGCCGCGACAGGATCTGCATGATGCGGTTACGCAATAAACGACGGTCAGTTTCGAGCTGGGTTTCACCCGGGCCACGCAAACCGATCCCGCCCTTTTGTCTTTCAAGGTGGGTCCAGCCGCGGACAAGGCGGGTCGCCATATGGCGCAGCTGCGCCAGCTCGACCTGCAGTTTCCCTTCATGGGTGCGCGCGCGCTGAGCGAAAATATCTAAAATAAGACCGGTACGATCGATAACCCGGCATTCGCACAGGCGTTCCAGGTTGCGTTCTTGCGCCGGACTCAGGGCATGATCGAAGAGCACGACCGAAGCGCCGGTCGCTTTAACGGCTTCCGCAATTTCGACTGCCTTACCTTCACCAACAAAATACTTCGGGTGCGGTGCTTTACGGCTACCGGTAATCACCTGCATTGCTTCGACACCGGCGGAAGAGGCCAGAGTTTCAAACTCCTGGAGGTCTTCCATATCTTTGTCTTGCGAAAAATAGATGTGTACCAGTACCGCCTGCTCACCGGCGTCATAACGGTCAAACAAGCGTAAACCCCTTATAAAATACCAGCGGGGAACGCAGAAAACCTGGCTCCCCGGCGTGGAAAAACAGCACTAGCCTTATTCGGCGTCGTCGCTGTCTTGTTGTGGCGCAGAAGAGCCCTGCGCGCTACCACCGTGGTGATAGTTACTGGAACCGCCGCCAGCATTGTTGCTGTGGTGAGACACCGGGCGAGACGGGACAACAGTAGAAATTGCGTGCTTATAGACCATCTGGCTGACCGTGTTCTTCAACAGGATCACGAACTGATCGAAAGACTCAATTTGCCCTTGCAGCTTGATACCATTCACCAAATAAATAGAAACCGGAACGCGTTCCCGACGCAAAGCGTTCAGGAACGGATCTTGTAAAGATTGCCCCTTAGCCATTCTCTCTTTTCCTTATATGTATGCTTGTTTTGTACTCAGAACCTTACGATTCTCAAAAAAAATTACGCACGATACCGTTTAATTGTACACGTTCAGTTCTGGCTCGCACCAACAACCTGTAATACTTTGTTGAGCGCTTGTTCAGGTTGTTCACTGTCTAACCAATGCACACCTTCCCAACCGCGCAGCCAGGTGACCTGACGTTTGGCTAACTGTCTCGTGGCGCAAACACCTCGATAAACCATCTCATCATATGGGATCTCGCCATTGAGATATGACCACATCTGGCGGTATCCGACACAACGGATGGAAGGCATATCCGTATGCAAATCTCCGCGGGCAAAAAGCGCCCGTACTTCTGCTTCAAAACCTGAAGCTAACATCTGATGAAAACGCTGTTCTATGCGTTGATGGAGCAGTTCACGGCTCGCCGGGGCGATGGCGAACTGATGCACCTGATATGGCAGAGCGTCTCCTGACGTTTGCGTCAGTTCCGTTAAAGTTTTACCCGAAATGAAAAAAACTTCCAGTGCCCGGGAAAGCCTTTGCGGATCATTTGGATGAATACGCGCAGCCGCCACGGGATCGATCTCCTGTAACTGCTGATGTAACGCGTTCCACCCCTGCTCTGCGGCCTGCCGCTCAATCCGCGCTCTGACCTCTGGGTCAGCGGACGGTAAGGGCGACAATCCTTCCAGCAACGCTTTGAAATACAACATCGTCCCGCCGACTAACAGCGGAATTCGCCCGGCGGCGACAATTTCCGCCATCGCCGCCAGCGCATCGCGGCGAAAATCCGCCGCGGAATAGGCCTCTGCAGGATCCAAAATATCCAGCAGCCGGTGCGGCGCGGCGCTCAGCTCTGCGGCATCCGGTTTGGCGGTGCCAATATCCATTCCCCGATAAATGAGGGCGGAATCAACACTAATCAACTCTACTGGCAAAACTTTACGTAAGGCTATCGCCAGCGCGGTTTTGCCGGAGGCCGTCGGGCCCATTAAAAAAATTGCCTTGGGCAGGCTCGCCTCGGTTACATCATTCATCTTTCAGGGCATTCATCGCCGAATGGAGATCTACAGGTTGTAACAGGCCACCCGGCGGCGTTCTCACCAGCTGCGGGCAAAGACGCTCAACGTCCGCCAGCAGCGCAATCGCCTGCGCCATATTCCATGACGTCTGTTCGCTCGTCAGATTACGCGCCATCCATTGGGCGATATTGCCGACGTCGAATGCGTTTTGCTGCGCCAGGTAGCCTATCAGTTCAGGAATCAAGATTTGTAAATTTTGTTGTCTTAAGGGTAAAGGGACCGCGCGCACCGTCACGTGCAGGGCATCGGTATGCATATCGATCCCCAGCTGCGTCAGCGCCGACTGCGCGGCGGCCAGCGCCTGTTTTTCCCCTTCCGTCACTTTTAACCGCAGGGGGATCAACAGCGGCTGGGCACAGACGGCCTCTGCTCCCGGGGTTAACTGCGCCTGGCGCAGCCAGCGCTCGGCAACGGTCAACGACAGCAGCGCCAGGCCGCCCTCGCGCTCGAGCAGCGCGCAGTCGCGGCTCACAATCGTCAGCACTCTGCCAAAGCTCTGGCTGTGACCGGCCAGTTCCGCCGTGCCCGGAGTCTGTAACGCGGGCTTTGGCGCCGTTGGCGTGTCGAGCAACTGACGATAAAGCGCCCCTTGCTGCTTCTGGTAACCCGGCTGCGCGTGCGGCCAGCTCGCGCCGCCCGGCCTGCCGCTGGAGGCCGCAGGCTCACGCGATGGCGTGATGCTGAAACGGGTTGCCGGTTCACGCGCTTCCGACGGCCGCGCAAACTGGTTGCCGCCCGCCGCGATCCGGTTCTCCGGCATCGCACGGGGCGCCGGCGGGTCGTCTTTTTCCGCCTGCGGCGCGTCAAGTTGCTGCTGCAGCACGCTCAGTACGCCCTGGTAGATAAAGTCATGCACCAGGCGCGACTGATGGAAACGCACCTCATGCTTGGCCGGGTGGACGTTCACATCCACCTGATGGGGATCGATCTCCAGATACAGCACAAACGCCGGCTGCTGATCGGCCCCCAGCTTGTCTTCACAGGCCTGGCGGATAGCGTGGTTGATCAGCCGGTCGCGCATCATCCGCCCGTTAACGTAGCAATACTGAATTTCCGCCAGCGCAGGGGTGGTATGCAGCGGATCGGCGACCCAGCCGCGCAGAGTCAGATCGCCATGCTGCCACTCAATCGCCAGGGCATGTTCAAGAAAGGCGGCGCCACAGATGGTTCCCAGCCGCCGCTCCCGCTGGCCATCCTGAGCGACTGCCCGATACTGGCGCATCACCTTGCCGTTATGGCTGAGGTTGATGGTGACGTCGAAGCGCGCCAGCGCAATGCGGCGGACCACCTCGTCAATGTGGCCGAACTCGGTCTTTTCGGTGCGCATAAATTTGCGCCGCGCCGGGGTGTTGTAGAACAGATCGAGGACTTCCAGGGTGGTGCCGACCGGATGCGCCGCCGGCTTCACCGTCACCGCCTGATCGCGGCCTTCGGCATACGCCTGCCAGGCTTCCTGCTGTTCCGCCGTGCGCGAGGTGAGCGTCAGGCGCGCCACCGAGCTGATACTGGCCAGCGCTTCGCCGCGAAAACCGAGGCTGATAATGGCTTCGAGATCGTCGAGCGAGGCGATTTTGCTGGTCGCGTGGCGAGCCAGGGCCAGCGCCAGCTCGTCTTTTTTGATGCCGCAGCCGTTATCGCGAATGCGAATGAGCTTCGCGCCGCCGCGTTCGATATCAATATCAATTCGCGTGGCGCCCGCATCAAGGCTGTTTTCAACCAGCTCTTTCACCACCGACGCGGGCCGTTCCACCACTTCGCCGGCGGCAATCTGGTTGGCGAGCTGCGGCGGCAGAACCTGAATCGGCATCCCCTGCTCCTTAGTTAATCAACATCCCGCCTGGCGCTGCGGCGCTGGCGGTCTGCGCCGCCTCGCCGCGAGGCGCAGACTGCAGCGGATGCTGCATAAAGTAGTTGCGCAGACCGTTGTAAATCGCCTCCGCAATCTGCTCCTGGTAATCATCGCTCCCCAGTAGCCGTTCTTCCCCGTTGTTACTGATAAAGCCTGTTTCCACGAGGATCGACGGAATGTCCGGCGAGCGCAGTACGCCGAGGCTGGCATGCTCAGGACGGCGCTTATGCAGATTGCCAATCCGCTGCAGCTGGCTGAGTACGTTGGTCGCCACATCGTAGCCGACGCGCTGGGAGTGACCGAACTGCAGATCCAGCACCGCCTGGCTCAGGTAGGGATCGGCCTGGCTGTTCGCCAGCACATCGCCCGCGCCGCCGAGCAGTTCAGACTGCTTCTCATGCTGCTCCAGCCAGCCGGCCATTTCACTGTTGGCGCGACGGTTCGAGAGCACCCATACCGAGGCGCCGGTGGCATCGCGGTTTGGCGCGGCGTCGGCATGGATTGAGACGAGGAAGTTGGCGTTTTGCTTACGCGCCACATCCGAGCGCCCCATTACCGAAATAAAGTAATCCCCGTCACGGGTCAGCACCGGTTTAAACTGCGGATCGGCGTTCAGCAGCGCCCGCAGCTTGCGCGCGATAGCGATAGTCACGTTCTTCTCTTTGGTGCCATTCGGACCAATCGCGCCAGGATCCTGACCGCCGTGCCCGGCGTCGATGGCGATAATCACCTTATCCTGCGCCGACACCGTGCGGGCCGCCGGACGGGTCACGGTCTGATTGTTGGTCATCGCCGGCTGAGAGGGGGTCATCACCGTCTGCCGATCGTGGCCCGACGAGCTAAACGGATTGCGTCCCGCCGTCGCCGTCCGGGAAGGCATTACCGGCGGCGGGTCGGCCCGTTTCACCACCACAGGAGGCGGCGGCGGTGGCGGTGGCGGCGCGTCGGCGTTGATGGTAAAGACCACCGTGTAATTCGCCCCGTTCTGCTGCTTCACCGCCCGGGTTTTGCCATCTTCCGTCAGATCCACCAGCAGACGCAGCGTCTGCGTATCCTGCGGCGTACCGGCGCGAATACTCTTCACCAGGTTGCTGCCGCTAAATTTCAGCGGCAGTCCCTGCAATACGCCGGTCTGCTTGATATCCAGCGCCACCAGTCGTTTGCCCTGCGGGGTAAAGGAATACTCCGGTTCACCGACAAAGCTAAGAGTAATACGGGCCTGCTGGTCTCCGTTGGAGACCTGGATATCGGATAAACTCGCCGCAGTGGCGTGAAGACTCGACAGCATCAGCGCAGCGGCAAGCCAGGTGGTTATGCGATACTTCATCCCGTCATCCTTCAGGCTAAATGGCTAAACGCGCCAGTAAAGATTCACCCCGTGAGGAGATCGCGGTCATGCGCGCCTCACGCCCTTGTGCCTGGTAATCAAGGTGAATTTCAACGTCCGGGTCAGGCAGGACACCTGCGCCTTGCTGCGGCCATTCCACCAGGCAGATGGCATCGTCGGCAAAATAATCGCGGATCCCCATAAATTCCAGCTCCTCAGGATCCGCCAGGCGGTAGAGATCGAAGTGATACACCATCAGTTTGTCGAGGGTGTACGGCTCCACCAGGGTATAGGTTGGGCTTTTGACATTGCCGCGGTGACCGAGCGCCTGTAAAAAGCCGCGGCTAAAGGTGGTTTTCCCCGCGCCTAAGTCACCATACAGGTAAATCACGGTGGCGCCGGTACAGGCCTGCGCAATACGGTCGCCCAGGGCCAGCGTGGCCTGCTCATCGGGTAAAGGAATCACTCGGTTAATCATGGTCTACGTCAATCACATCCGGGTTAACAACACGCCTGAGCGTGGAAAAGAGATCGGTCGCCAGCATGCCGCGGGTGCCCTCGCGGGCGGCCAGTCGGTCGGCGGCATCGCCATGCGCGACGCACCCGGCACAGGCAGCATCATACGGCGTCAGGTGCTGTCCTAACAATGCGGCGATAATGCCAGTGAGCACATCGCCCATTCCGCCGCTGGCCATCCCGGCATTGCCGGCGTCGATAATGCCCATCGCCCCGCTTTCACTGGCCACCACCGTGCCCGCGCCTTTCAGCACGACCACGCCGCCATACCGTTTTACCAGACGCTGCGCAGAAAGTAAGCGATCGCTTTCAATTTCTGCCACGCTGACGTTCAGCAGACGGGCCGCTTCGCCGGGGTGCGGCGTCAGCACGCGATTGTGACGTTTATCGGGATTGAATGCCAGCAGGTTCAGCGCGTCTGCGTCCCAGACCATCGGTTTGTTAACACTTTCCACCATGCGCAGGGCGCTGCGTCCCCACTCGTTCTGCCCCAGGCCCGGGCCAATCGCCACCACATCCGCCCATTCCAGCGCGGCTTTCAGGGTCTGCGGCGTCAGTTCATCCACCATTAATTCCGGCCGGGCGGTGACAATGGGCGCCACGTTCTCAGGGTGAGTGAGTACTCGCACCAGTCCTGCGCCGGCGCGTAAAGCCGCTTCACCGCACATGCGAATCGCGCCTGCCGTGCCGCGATCGCCGCCGACGATCGCCAGCTTGCCGTGATCGCCCTTATGGGAGGTAGCCCGGCGCGGCGGCAGCCAGTCGGCAAGGTGGGCGGCGCAAAACCGCGTCAGGGGAGTACTTTGTCCGGCGAGCCAGCGCTCAAGCCCCAGCGCATGATGGTGGAGCTGCCCGACGACATCCCGCGCCTTGCCGGTCAGCAGCCCCGGCTTGAGGGCAATAAACGTCAGCGTATGGTCGGCCTGAATGACCGCCCCCGGCGTCGCGCCGGTCTGCGCATTCAGGCCGGAAGGGATATCCAGAGCCACCACAGGCGCAGGATGGTGGTTCGCCTGGTGGATGAGCGCCGCGATGGATTCGCGCGGCGCACTGCGCAACCCGGTGCCAAGCAGGCCGTCAATAATCAGTGAGATATCGTCTGGCCAGGGGACAGTGTCCGCATGGATCACGCCGCCGGCGTTAAGCCATGCCTCCCGCGCCGCCTGCGCCTCTTCCGGCAGCGGGTTGTCACTCTCCACCGCCAGCAGCGTCACCCGCCGCCCGGCGGCCTGGGCCAGACGCGCGACGACATATCCGTCGCCGCCGTTGTTGCCATGCCCGCAGAGGATCAGCCAGTGCGCGCTGTCAGGAAAAGCGCGGCTGGCCAGCTGGAACGCCGCCTCGCCCGCGCGCTGCATCAGTTCAAACAGCGTCAGTCCCAGGCTGTCCGCCGCCTCTCGTTCGGCCAGGCGCAGCGCCTCCGCAGGCCAAATGTTGTATGGTATACTGTCAGGGTTTTTCGTCATTGTATGGTCCATCATGTCACAGCCCCTCGATCTCGTTCAGTTAGCGCAACAAATCAAACAATGGGGCACAGAGCTCGGGTTCCAGCAGGTCGGTATCGCCGATACCGACCTTAGCGCCAGTGAACCCAAACTGCAGGCATGGCTGGATAAACAATACCACGGCGAAATGGAGTGGATGGCCCGTCACGGTATGATGCGCGCCCGCCCCCACGAACTGCTGCCCGGTACGTTACGCGTCATCAGCGTGCGGATGAACTATCTGCCCGCCAACGCCGCCTTTGCCCGCACCCTGAAAGATCCCGCGCTGGGTTACGTCAGCCGTTATGCCCTTGGGCGTGATTATCATAAGCTGCTACGTAATCGCCTGAAAAAACTGGGTGAGAAGATTCAGGAACAGTGTGCTTCGCTCAATTTTAGACCTTTTGTCGATTCCGCGCCTATCCTGGAGCGGCCCATCGCAGAAAAAGCGGGCCTTGGATGGACAGGTAAGCACTCACTTATCTTAAGCCGCGACGCCGGCTCCTTCTTTTTCCTCGGCGAACTGCTGATTGACCTGCCCCTGCCGGTCGACAGCCCGGTCGCGGAGGAGTGTGGACGCTGCGTCGCCTGCATGACCATCTGCCCCACCGGGGCCATCGTCGAGCCCTATACCGTCGACGCCCGCCGCTGCATCTCCTATCTCACCATCGAACTGGAAGGCGCGATCCCGGAGGAATTCCGTCCGCTCATCGGCAACCGGATCTATGGCTGTGACGACTGCCAGCTCATCTGTCCGTGGAACCGTTTCTCACAGCTCACCGATGAAGAGGATTTCAGTCCGCGCCAGGCGCTGCATGCCCCGCCGCTGGTGGAGCTGTTCGCCTGGAGCGAAGCGTGGTTTCTGAAGGTGACCGAAGGGTCGGCGATTCGTCGCATTGGTCACCTGCGCTGGCTGCGTAATATCGCCGTCGCGCTGGGTAATGCGCCCTGGGATGAAGCCCATCTTCGCGCGCTGGAGAGTCGCCTGGGCGAGCACCCGCTTCTCGACGAACACATTGAGTGGGCGATGGCCCAGCAGCTGAAAAAACGGAGCGCCGACGCCGTTGAAGTACAGCTGCCGAAAAAATTACGTCTGGTCAGGGTGGTAGAGAAAGGGCTGCCGCGCGACGCCTGATTCATTCACAGGCTGTGAATAAAATCTAAAACACATTGCGTTTCAAGGCGCAGACCGAGGTCAAGTGATCGGATTAACATTTCGAAATGAAATTTAATTGTTAAATTTCAATTAGATATAAAGATATTATTTACAAAGCGAAGCATTTACGCCGTCAGAGACGAAACGACAACCTGTGGATAACTCTGTTCACAGTATTTCTGCAGACCAAACGAAAATCATCCCCGGCGCTGGATTGCACTGTGGATAAATAAGAGATGGAAGAAAATTTGGAGCGGGAAACGAGACTCGAACTCGCGACCCCGACCTTGGCAAGGTCGTGCTCTACCAACTGAGCTATTCCCG
>NZ_JAIJYL010000019.1:0-102597 GCF_019753495.1 Klebsiella sp. TF21-TM
GTCGAAAGACTGAGCTTTTTGTTTTTGCGTTTAAAAAGAACCCCGTCCCGAAAGGTGCGGGGTTTTTTGCTGTGTGGTGTATGCCTCCCCCGCTGGCGCTGCGCTTACCGGGGCTACGGATCCGACATGGGGCTACGCCCCTGTGGCGCGGACAAGCTATGCAGCACTGACTCAGGGTGAAGTTCTGCTACTGCTTCGCTAACCAGCCGACAATAAATGTCGCAATCTGCGGAATATTATTTAAATCCAACAGCGGAAGTGAGGTCGCGATCGATACATCGCTGGCCACGGCGATCGTATGATCATCCATCGTTAACTCTTCCACACGATGGCCGCTGTTTTGCCGAAAAAGCAGGATCTTAGGCACTGCTTCATGCTTGAAACCCTCGACCAAAACAAGGTCCAGTCTGCTGGCATCCATTCGACTGACCAGCCATGTGAGATCTAATTCCGGCTTCTCGGGTGTTTCGGTCATCAGCGCCCACCGCTGTTCGCTGGCGACAATGGTTTGCGCAGCGCCCGCCTTGCGCAATTCATAGCTATCTTTGCCCGGCTTATCCACGTCCATATCATGATGGGTATGCTTGATCAGACCAGGGCGTAATCCTTGAGCGCACAGCTCAGGAATGAGACGCTTTAATAATGTCGTTTTCCCTGTACCGCTCCAGGCGGCAATCGCTAATAGCGGGATCATGATGGCTCCTGCATACGTTGCAAATCCTCGAGCGTATTCACATTCATAAAAGCCGATTTTACCTCGCTGAAGCTAACCGGATGGCCGCCCATCTGGCGCATGAACACCATTACCCGGCGTTCGCCGCTGGCAAGATAGGCCTCCAGATGCGGAATAATTTGACGATGCGCCAGCGCAACGGCGGGATGATCCCGTTCGCCGTCATGGGCCCAAACCACCGGCGCAGCGCTTTTTTGCTGGATAAAGCGCTCAACTAAAAATGACGGAATGAAGGGCGTGTCGCAGGGGCAAAAAACAAACCATGGACTCGCGACCTGCTGCATCACGGCAAGCATACCGGCTAAAGGACCCGGGTACCCCGCCTGCGTATCACGAAACACCGGATATCCACTGGCTTGCCACTGCGTAAGGTGACGGTTGGCGCTAATCACTAACTCATCTACCTGCGGAGCTAATGCCTCCGCGACGTGTCGCCAGAGAGGACGTCCATTGAGCAACTGTAATCCTTTATCAATGCCGCCCATTCGCGTGGCCCTGCCGCCCGCCAGCACGACGCCGGTTATCGCCTCGCTTTGCATATGAATATCGCCTCTTTCATTGTGGGATTGACCCTGTTAACTTGTCCCTATCAAGAGTAAGGAGCATGACCATGAAATGTAAACGTCTGAATGAAGTAATTGAACTCCTCCAGCCCGCCTGGCAGAAAGAGCCTGAACTGAACCTGATGCAATTTTTGCAGAAGCTGGCGAAAGAGGCCGGCTATGATGGCGAACTGAGCGATCTTTCCGACGATATTCTGATCTATCACCTGAAGATGCGTGACTCTTCAAAAGATGCTGTCATCCCGGGTATTCAGAAGGATTATGAAGAGGACTTTAAAACCGCGCTGTTGCGCGCCCGCGGCGTAATAAAAGAGTAAAAGGTTGTAAGCGCTGCCGCGTAAAGCGCAATGAGATGATATCCTGAACTATTCGTACGATTATCGGATGTCAGGATGCACGATAAGGCTTTTACTTTTCAGACGCTTCGCCCGGATACCATTATCGATGGATTATTCGATCTGGGTATGCGGGTGGACTCCGGTCTTACCCCGCTGAACAGCTATGAGAACCGCGTTTATCAGTTCCAGGACGAAGAGCGTCATCGCTATGTGGTGAAGTTCTATCGTCCTGAGCGCTGGTCGGCAGCGCAGATCCTTGAAGAACACCAGTTTGCGCTTCAGCTTGTAGAAGATGAAGTGCCCGTTGCTGCGCCGCTGTTATTTAACGACAGTACGCTTCATCAGCATCAGGGATTTTATTTTGCCGTTTTCCCAAGCCTTGGCGGCCGACAGTTCGAGGCGGATAACCTTGATCAGATGGAGTGGGTTGGCCGTTATCTTGGGCGCCTGCACCAGACCGGGCGCAAACAGCGCTTTTCTGCGCGTCCGGAGATTGGCGTGCAGGAGTATCTGCTGGAACCGCGCCAGGTATTTGAACAGTCGACGCTTATCCCGTCAGGCCTGAAGGCCGATTTCCTGAAGGCGACCGATAAACTTATCGCTGCCGTCATGACCCAATGGCACGGTGGCGGGACTACTTTGCGCCTGCATGGTGACTGCCATGCAGGCAATATCCTCTGGCGCGATGGGCCGCTGTTTGTTGACTTAGACGATGCGCGAACCGGCCCGGCGATTCAGGATCTGTGGATGCTGCTCAACGGCGATAAGGCTGAACAGCGTATGCAGCTGGAGACCATCGTCGAGGCCTATGAGGAATTCAGCCCCTTTAACAGCGATGAAATCGCGCTTATTGAACCTTTACGCGCCATGCGACTGGTTTATTATCTGGCGTGGTTGCTCAGACGCTGGGACGATCCGGCTTTCCCGGTTAATTTCCCCTGGTTAACCGGGGAGGATTACTGGCGAGGGCAGACGTCTACTTTTCTCGAGCAGGTGAAGGTTCTACAGGAACCCCCGCTTCAGTTAACGCCAATGTATTAATGTGATATATCCAGGAGAGAGTAAATCATGAAAAAAGTTTGGCTGGCGCTGGCTGGTATGATTCTGGCTTTTAGTGCATCCGCTGCCCAGATCACCGACGGCAAGCAGTACATCACCCTTGATAAGCCGGTTGCTGGCGAGCCACAGGTGCTTGAGTTCTTTTCATTCTACTGCCCGCACTGCTATCAGTTTGAAGAAGTGCTGCATGTCTCTGACAGCGTGCGCCAGAAACTGCCAGAAGGCACCAAAATGACCAAATACCACGTCGAGTTCCTGGGGCCGCTGGGCAAGGAGCTGACGCAGGCATGGGCTGTTGCCATCGCGCTGGGCGTTGAAGATAAAATTACGGCGCCGATGTTCGAAGCGGTGCAGAAAAACCAGACCGTGCAGAGCCTGGCTGACATTCGTAAAGTGTTCGTCGACGCTGGCGTGAAAGGGGAAGACTACGATGCCGCATGGAACAGCTTCGTGGTGAAATCTCTGGTCGCTCAGCAGGAGAAAGCGGCAGCCGATCTGCAGCTGCAGGGGGTACCGGCTATGTACGTCAATGGTAAGTACCAGCTGAACCCGCAGGGGATGGACACCAGCAATATGGATGTCTTCGTCGCTCAGTATGCGGATACCGTGAAGCAGCTGGTTGAGAAGAAATAAAAAAGGCGCCGGTCACTGACCGGCGTTACTCTATCTGCTTTACCGTGGCGCCCCTTCTTTGTCCCGCATAATGTCAGTTAACTGACGGTCTTTCTCTTCCCACAGCCCATTCAGCCAGCGCTGGAAGCCACGCTTAAAGTTCTTATCGTTGACGTAATCGCCGTGTAGCTCCTCGCCAATCGGTACCAGATTGATACGAACCACAATGCGCGTCAGTCGGCCGCTTAACATGTCGTAAAACGGCCTTGCATTATTTTCCGGGTAGCACAGCGTAACGTTCAGCAGTTTATCGAACTGCGAACCGAGAACATTGAGCGCCATGGCAATACCTGCCGCTTTCGGTGGTAAAAGATTGTGGTAAGGGGAGCGCGTCTCACGCTTTTTTGCGTCGGTAAAACGCGAGCCTTCCACGAAATTGACGATAGTCGTCGGATGTGAGCGGAATTTCTCACATGAACGGCGGGTGGTTTCGACATCTTTACCACGGCGTTCCGGGTGACGAATAAGATAGCTACGCGAATAGCGGCGCATAAAAGGCATATCCAGCGCCCAGCAGGCGAGACCGATGAACGGTACCCACGCCAGCTGTTGTTTAAGGAAGTACTTATTCATCGGAATATGCTTGCGGAACAGTACGCACAGCACCACGATATCTGCCCAGCTGTGGTGGTTGCTGATCAGCAGATACCAGTTCTTTTTGTTCAGGCCTTCCAGACCCTGGACGTCCCATTTTAGCCAGGGATTGAGATGCAACAGCAGCGCCAGCCCTTCGCACCAGCAGTACATCATAAAATTGCAAAAAACGGATATAGAGCGCCATACCGCTGGAATGGGGACCAGCAGTTTAATCAGCCCGGCGACGATGATCGGTACAGAGCAGATAACGGTGACTAAGATGGTTAAGGCGATACTCAGCGGAAGTGTTATCGCAGCGAGTAATCTCGACATAGTTAGTTTATTCAGAAAGTTAGGCTGACAAAGAGCGCTTTTAAGCTGCGCAAGGGGCTGATTTTACCAGAAAACGCGGCAAATGACGGGTCTTACCAGAACAGAAAAAAACAAGGATCTTCTATCCACATGGAAGATTAGGTCATCAAATTAATGCCAGGATCGTTGATCTGTTTTTAAGTGATTGATAAATAGTGATTAATACTATTTATTCATTTATTTCCCGGGGCGGATAAGCTGACGTTGTAAAACTATGCACAAAGTTATCCACAAGCTAAGTTGTCGCGCGATCGCGACGATCGTTGAATCTTTTCCGCGAAATGCGGGAAAAATTCAGGATTTCATGCCCGTCTGTGGCATCCTTTATCCATAATCTGATAAACAGGCACGGAAATTATGGTTCAGATCCCAGAAAACCCTCTCATCCTCGTTGACGGCTCCTCCTATCTTTATCGGGCGTATCATGCGTTTCCGCCGCTGACTAACAGCGCAGGGGAGCCCACCGGGGCTATGTACGGCGTACTGAATATGCTGCGCAGTTTGATTCTGCAGTATCAACCGACTCATGCCGTCGTGGTCTTTGATGCGAAAGGGAAAACCTTCCGTGATGAATTGTTCGAACATTACAAATCTCATCGCCCGCCGATGCCGGACGATCTGCGCGCGCAGATTGAGCCGTTGCATAAGATGGTGAAAGCGATGGGGCTGCCGCTGATGGCGGTCCCGGGCGTCGAAGCTGATGATGTGATTGGCACCCTGGCGCGGGAAGCGGAAAGGGCCGGACGTCCGGTGCTGATCAGTACCGGCGATAAAGACATGGCCCAGCTGGTGACGCCGGGGATCACCCTGATCAATACCATGACCAACACTATCCTCGGGCCGGATGAGGTGGTTACCAAATACGGCGTCCCGCCGGAGCTGATTATTGATTTCCTGGCGCTGATGGGCGACTCCTCGGATAACATTCCTGGCGTGCCGGGCGTGGGCGAAAAGACCGCCCAGGCGCTGCTGCAAGGCCTTGGCGGCCTCGATACGCTGTATGCGGAACCGGAGAAAATCGCTGAACTGAGCTTCCGCGGCGCGAAAACGATGGCGGCGAAGCTGGAGCAGAACAAGGACGTAGCTTATCTCTCTTATCAGCTGGCGACCATCAAAACCGACGTCGAGCTGGAGCTCACTTGTGAAGAGCTTGAGGTGCAGCCGCCGGCGGCAGACGATCTGCTGGCGCTGTTCAGACAGTATGAGTTTAAGCGCTGGACCACCGACGTTGAAGCCGGGAAATGGCTGCAGGCGAAGGGGGGCAAACCGGCTGCGAAACCTGCAGTGCCTGCAGCAGCGGCAGAAGCCGAAGAAGAGGTTGAAGCCGCTACTGCACTTTCAGCAGAGCACTATGTCACTATCCTTGATGAGGCCACGCTGCTCACCTGGATCGATAAGCTGAAGCAGGCGCCGCTCTTTGCCTTTGATACGGAAACCGACAGCCTGGATAACATCTCCGCCAACATGGTCGGCCTTTCATTCGCTGTTGAGCCGGGCGTGGCCGCCTATGTCCCGGTAGCGCATGATTACCTTGATGCGCCGGATCAGATCCCGCGCGAGCGCGTGCTGGCGCTGCTTAAACCGCTGCTGGAGGATGAGAAGCTGCTCAAGGTTGGGCAAAATCTCAAATACGATCGCGGCATTTTGGCTAATTACGACATTGAGCTGCGCGGGATTGCGTTCGATACCATGCTGGAATCTTACATTCTCGACAGCGTGGCGGGCCGCCATGATATGGACAGTCTTTCCGACCGCTGGCTGAAGCATAAAACGATTACTTTCGAAGAGATCGCTGGCAAGGGTAAGAATCAGCTCACCTTTAACCAGATTGCGCTGGAAGAGGCGGGTCGCTACGCGGCGGAAGACGCCGACGTCACGCTCCAGTTGCATCTGAAAATGTGGCCGAAGCTGCAGCAGCATGAAGGTCCGCTGAATATCTTCCAGCACATTGAAATGCCGCTGGTGCCGGTGCTGTCACGCGTTGAGCGCAACGGCGTTAAAATCGACCCCGCCGTGCTGCATGCGCACTCGCAGGAAATAGCCCAGCGCCTGGTTGAGCTGGAGCAGCGGGCGCATGAGATCGCCGGGGAAGCGTTTAATCTCTCCTCCACCAAACAGCTGCAAACGATCCTGTTTGAAAAACAGGGTATCAAGCCGCTGAAGAAGACGCCGGGCGGTGCGCCGTCCACCTCTGAAGAGGTACTGGAAGAGCTGGCGCTCGATTATCCGTTGCCGAAAGTGATTCTGGAGTACCGTGGGTTGGCGAAGCTGAAGTCGACCTATACCGATAAGCTGCCGCTGATGATTAATCCCAAAACGGGCCGCGTACATACCTCCTATCATCAGGCGGTTACCGCCACCGGCCGTTTGTCGTCTACCGATCCAAACCTGCAAAACATTCCGGTGCGTAACGAAGAAGGGCGCCGTATTCGCCAGGCGTTTATCGCGCCAGAAGATTACGTTATTGTCTCGGCGGACTACTCGCAAATCGAGCTGCGCATTATGGCGCACCTGTCGCGGGATAAAGGACTGCTGACCGCCTTCGCGGAAGGGAAGGATATTCACCGGGCGACGGCGGCTGAAGTGTTTGGCTTACCGCTGGACAGCGTCAGCAGCGAACAGCGGCGCAGTGCGAAAGCTATCAACTTCGGTCTGATCTATGGCATGAGCGCCTTTGGCCTGGCCCGCCAGCTGAACATCCCGCGTAAAGAAGCGCAGAAGTACATGGATCTTTATTTCGAGCGTTATCCGGGCGTCCTGGAGTATATGGAGCGCACCCGCGCACAGGCGAAGGAGCAAGGTTATGTTGAAACGCTTGATGGTCGTCGACTCTATTTGCCGGATATCAAGTCCAGCAATGGCGCTCGTCGCGCCGGTGCGGAACGTGCGGCGATTAACGCCCCGATGCAGGGGACGGCTGCGGATATCATCAAGCGGGCGATGATTGCCGTTGATGAATGGCTGCGCAGCGAGAAGCCTCGCGTGCGGATGATCATGCAGGTTCACGATGAACTGGTCTTTGAAGTGCATAAAGATGAGCTTGATGCCGTATCGAAAAAGATCCACGAACTGATGGAGAACAGCACTACGCTGGCGGTACCGTTGCTGGTGGAAGTGGGCAGCGGAGAAAACTGGGATCAAGCGCACTAAGTATACAAAGCGCAACGCGATTTTCTGTAAGTAAGCAACATAACTTATAGAGTTTTGTGAGGATCATTTGAATTTGCTATGTAAATAGTGAAAAAAAACTACAAAAAATGCTTTATCCGTGAGCGAAAGAAGAGTAGAGTTATTCGCGTAGGGTACAGAGGTAAGATGTTCTATCTTTCAGACCTTTTACTTCACGTAATCGGATTTGGCTGAATATTTTAGCCGCCCCGGTCATTTATGACCGGGGCGTTTTTTATTGCGCGAAAGAAAAGTGGCAAAGGGACAGGACACGCTTGTGCTTGATTCTGGAGAGGAACCCGGATAAGGCGCGGTACGCTCTTATCCGGCTGTTCGTGACGATTACTCGTCTGCGGCGCGCTCTTCTTCCTGCGGCGGGATTTCGTTAAACCAGCTATCCAGCTTCTGTCGCAGCTTATCCACGCCAGATTTTTTCAGCGAGGAGAAGGGTTCAACCTGGACATCGCCATTGAAGGCCAGTACCGCTTCACGCACCATATTCACTTGCGCTTTACGCGCGCCGCTGGCGAGCTTATCGGCTTTGGTCAGCAGCACCAGCACCTGAATATCGCTTTCTACCGCCCATTGGATCATCTGCTGATCGAGATCTTTAAGCGGGTGGCGAATGTCCATCAGAACCACCAGGCCCTTCAGGCACAGACGTTTTTCCAGGTATTCTCCCAGCGCGCGCTGCCACTTGATCTTCATCTCTTCCGGGACTTGCGCATAACCATAGCCGGGCAGGTCGACCAGGCGTTTGCCTTCGGCAACTTCGAACAGGTTAATCAGCTGTGTACGTCCGGGCGTTTTGGAGGTCCGCGCCAGGCTTTTCTGGTTGGTCAGCGTATTCAGTGCGCTGGATTTTCCCGCATTGGAGCGGCCGGCGAATGCCACTTCAATACCAGTATCGGCAGGAAGATGGCGGATATCTGGCGCGCTGGTGACAAAGTGCGTCAGTTGATAATTCCAGTTGGTCAAGACGGTCGTCTCCGTTAAAACAGGCTATGGCAGGGATTATACCTGAACAGCAGAAAAAGGCTGTTTTTACCGCACGCCGGTTCTGTAAGTAAAAACCCTGCACTTTGTGAGACATTGGCTATTCTTCGTATAGGACATGCCTGAGAAAAATAAGGCCAATAAATCATAACCATATGAAACTAAATAAATTATAAAAATAGAGAAATCTGAAAGTAGATTTTTAACGGCCAGACTGGTTGTCGATTTTTGTCAACACGGTAAAGTAATACACAACGGCGAGGATGCTGAAAAGGATGAGGACTCAGGACGAGGGGTCAGGAAGCGCCAGGAGGCGAAGACCACAGGATTGTCAGGATGACACGCGTTTTGGAAACGTTTCAAAGGGAAAAGGAAGAAACAGGGACCGTTGGACGCTAAGGGAAAGACAGGGTAAGTCGTTAGCGAACAGGGAAAGAAGAGCCCGTTAAGGGTGGTCAGTGAGGAAAAAGGCGACAGAGTAATCTGTCGCCTTTTTTCTTTGCTTGCTTTCTGCTAGATTCCGCCTCAATTCTATACTGAATAATACTGTCTGAAGATTACACACCATGAAAAAACCGACATCCGCCACCCGTGGCAAATCCGGCCGCAAGTCGCGTGAAGAGTTAAATCAGGAAGCTCGCGATCGCAAACGGCAGAAGAAACATCGTGGCCACGCGGCAGGAAGTCGCGCGAACGGCGGCGATGCGGCTTCAGCGGGTAAAAAACAGCGCCAGGCGCAAGATCCGCGCGTGGGCAGCAAAAAACCAATCCCGCTGGGCGCGAGCGAAAGCAGCGCTCCAGCTCCCAAGCAGCATAAACCAAAGAGCGAGAAACCTATGCTTTCACCGCAGGCTGAGCTGGAGTTGCTGGAGAATGATGAGCGCCTGGACGCGCTGCTGGAACGTCTGGAAGAGGGCGGTACCCTGAATGCTGAAGAGCAGAGCTGGGTGGATGCCAAACTGGATCGTATTGATGAGCTGATGCAGCAGCTCGGCCTCTCTTACGATGACGAAGATGAAGAAGAGGAAGAGCGTCAGGAAGATATGATGCGTCTGCTGAAGGGTGGAAACTAACATTTGCATCCCATCGGATCCCCGGTACTGCTTATAACCCTTCTGGTTATATGTTATCTGCTGTGGTTATTCGTTAAACTACGACGGTTGTCGCGGCGTCAGAAATGGCTGCGCAACCGGCTCATGACCCGCGGTGCGGTGGGGCCGGGACGGCGTACCCGTCGGCGGCACCATCGGAAGGAGTGAGCATGTCTGAGCAGATAATCGACTGGGATCTGGCCCTGATCCAGAAATATAACTATTCCGGGCCGCGCTATACCTCGTATCCCACCGCGCTGGAGTTTTCACCACAATTCGGCGCGGCGGAATTCGATGCCGCTGTGGCCCGTTACCCACAGCGCCCCCTGTCGCTGTATGTGCATATCCCGTTTTGCCATAAGCTGTGTTATTTCTGCGGCTGCAATAAGATCGTCACCCGCCAGCAGCATAAGGCCGATCAGTATCTCGATCTCCTTGAACAGGAGATCATCCACCGCGCGCCGCTGTTTGCCAACCGTCAGGTTAAGCAACTGCACTGGGGAGGCGGCACGCCGACCTATCTCAATAAGGCGCAAATCAGTCGCCTGATGGATCTGTTGCGTACCCATTTTCATTTCAGCGCCGAAGCCGAGATCTCTATCGAGGTCGATCCGCGTGAAATCGAGCTGGATGTCCTCGATCATTTACGCGCTGAGGGTTTCAACCGCCTGAGTATGGGCGTGCAGGACTTCAATAAAGAGGTTCAGCGTCTGGTTAACCGCGAGCAGGACGAAGCGTTCATCTTTGACTTGCTTCGCCATGCGCGGGAGATTGGATTTACTTCGACCAATATCGACCTCATCTACGGCCTGCCGAAGCAAACGCCGGAGAGCTTTGCCTTCACCCTGCAAAAGGTCGCCGAGCTCAACCCTGACCGCCTGAGCGTGTTTAACTACGCGCATCTGCCCACGCTCTTTGCCGCACAGCGCAAAATTAAAGATGCCGATCTGCCCTCCGCTGAACAGAAGCTGGAGATCCTCCAGGAGACCATCGGCTCGCTGACGGCGGCGGGCTATCAGTTTATCGGCATGGACCACTTCGCGCGTCCTGATGATGAATTAGCGGTCGCACAACGTCACGGCGTACTGCATCGCAATTTCCAGGGCTACACCACTCAGGGCGATACCGATTTGCTGGGGATGGGCGTGTCTGCGATCAGCATGATTGGCGACAGCTACGCTCAGAACCAAAAAGAGCTGAAGCAGTACTACCAGCAGGTGGCAGAGCAAGGGAACGCCCTGTGGCGCGGGATCGCGTTAACCCGTGACGACTGTTTGCGTCGCGACGTGATTAAGGCGTTGATCTGTAACTTCCGTCTGGATATTGATGCCGTCGAAGCGCAGTGGGCCGTGGATTTTCAGACTTATTTTGCCGAGGACCTGAAACTGCTGGCGCCGCTGGCGCATGACGGGCTGGTGGTGGTGGAGAGTAAGGCTATCCAGGTAACGGCGAAAGGCCGCCTGCTGATCCGCAACATCTGCATGTGCTTTGATGCCTATCTCCGGCAAAAGGCTCGGATGCAGCAGTTCTCACGGGTGATTTAATGTTTTCCCCCTCTCCCGCAGGAGAGGGGGAACAATTAGCTGAACAGCCCGACCAGCGCAGCGCACAGCACGGCAGCGACTGCCGTTTGTGGCGTGTGACTCGCAGCGGCGCCGCTCGATATCATACTCACCAGTGATTCAAACATGATGCTCTCCCCTAATGCCGGGCACGATCATACTCAACTCATCGGAACAGTAAAGTACAAAATAGCAGCACTTTGCGCTGATCGGCTATTTTTCATCATGCCGTTAAACCCTACTCCATACCCAACTCTTTTAGCTTACGCGTCAGGGTATTACGACCCCATCCCAGCAGGCGCGCAGCCTCCTGTTTATGTCCTTGAGTATGACGCAGGGCGGTTGTCAGCAGCGTGCGTTCCATTTCGGGTTGCGCTTCTGAGAGCAAGTTTTGATGACCGGAGCGCAGCGCCCGATCGGCCCACTGACCCAGCAGCGTCGCCCAGCTGTCTGGCTGCATCTGCGTCGGGCTATCAGGAATGGTGGTCTCAAACAGTTCGCTCGGCAGATCCTGCGTCAGCACCTCCTGGCCGGCGGCCATGACGGTGAGCCAGCGACAGGTGTTTTCCAGCTGGCGAACGTTGCCCGGCCACGCCAGGCGGGTCAGCGCTGTCTCCGTTTCCGGATGCAGCTGTTTGGCTTCAACACCTAGCTCGCGGGCGGCAATCTGCAGAAAATGGCGGGCCAGACGAGGAATATCTTCCCGACGCTCGCGCAGCGGCGGCAAATGCACCCGGATCACGTTCAGGCGGTGGAATAAATCTTCACGGAATTTCCCCTCCTGCACCCGCTGCTCCAGATTCTGGTGGGTGGCGGCGATGATCCGCACATCGACCTTCACCGGCGCGTAACCGCCCACGCGATAAAACTGGCCATCCGCCAGAACGCGCAGCAGGCGAGTCTGGACATCCAGCGGCATATCGCCAATTTCATCCAGGAACAGCGTGCCGCCGTCAGCCTGTTCAAAGCGACCCTGACGGACGGTATTGGCGCCGGTAAAGGCCCCTTTTTCATGCCCAAACAGTTCCGATTCGATCAGGTCCTTGGGGATCGCCGCCATATTCAGCGCGATAAATGGCGCTTTTGAGCGCGGGCTATGACGATGCAGGGCATGAGCGACAAGCTCTTTACCGGTACCGGATTCGCCATTGATCAGCACGCTGATGGATGAGCGCGACAGACGGCCAATAATGCGAAAGACATCCTGCATGGCCGGCGCCTCGCCAATGATATCGGCGGTGGGGCTGCTTATCGGCGCATTTCGCGGCTGCTGCTGCTCCTGATAGTGGCTAATCGCCCGGTCGACGAGGGCGACGGCTTCATCGATATCAAAAGGTTTGGGCAGATAATCAAACGCGCCTTGTTGATAAGCGCTGACCGCGGCGTCCAGATCGGAATGCGCGGTCATTATGATGACCGGAAGCATTGGATGACGCTGCTTAATCTGTTTGAGCAGCGCCAGGCCATCCATTCCCGGCATACGGATATCTGACAGCAGTACATCCGGGGTTTTGGTGGTGAGGGCATCTAGCACCTCATTGCCGCTTTCGAACGTTGTGCAGCTCAAGCCGGCTCCGGTGAGCGCGCGTTCAAGCACCCAGCGGATGGAGCTATCGTCATCAACGATCCAGGCTATCCCTCGTTGCATAAACACCTCTACTTCCGAATAGGCAGGTATACCGAAAATTCGGTATGACCCGGCCAGCTGGTGAATTCAATTTTGCCGGAGTGCTGATCGATAAGGCTGCGGGCGATAGATAAGCCCAGGCCGGTACCGCCTTCGCGGCCGCTGACCATCGGATAAAACAACGTATCCTGGAGCTGGGGCGGAATACCCGGGCCATTATCTTCGACGTCAATACGGGCGGCGAGGCGATAACGCACCCCGTGCAGCGTGAGCTGGAAAGCGGTCCGGGTACGGAGAACAATTTCGCCCCCTTCCGGCCCCAGCGCCTGCAGCGCATTACGGACGATGTTCAGCAACACCTGTTCAATTTGATCCGGGTCGTGGGGGAGTTCCGGTAGGCTGGGGTCGTAATCACGGATCAACTTCACGTTGTCCGGCAACTCCATCGAGACCAGTTTCACTACCCGTTCGGCGACCTTGTGGATGCTTTCGGTAACGTGCATGCCCGGATGCTGTGGCCCGAGCAGGCGATCGACCAGATTTCTCAGCCGGTCGGCCTGCTCGATGATCACTTTGGTATATTCCGTTAGCGCCGGGTCGGGCAGGGCTTTGCTGAGCAGCTGTGCCGCGCCGCGCAGGCCGCCTAACGGGTTTTTAATCTCGTGCGCCAGGCCGCGGACCAGATCGCGGGCGGCGACCTGCTGCGCGTGCTGTAGCTGCTCCTGGCTCAGGCGGCGCTGGTTATCCATCGGCGCCATTTCCAGCAGAATAAAGCCTTCCGGCAGCCGCTGGGCGGTCAGCGACAGGATATGCGAGCGGCCATCGATAACCAGCGTCACTTCGTTATCGGTAAAACCCTGGCCCGCCTGCAGACTCTCCTGCATCAGCCCGATATTCAATGAGAAATAGCTCAACAGCTCAGGTAACGGGGTGCCAAACAGTTTGCGCGAACTCTGCGCCAGCAGCTGCTGGGCCGCAGGATTGGCAAAGTGCACCGCCAGGTCGTCATCGACCAGTAAGATACTGTTGATAAGAGAGTTAAGGATCTGCCCAGCATCGGGCAGTGTGCCTGTTGCCATTCGACAGTCTCCTGAAAAAGAGTGCACCAATTTAGTGCAGTATAGCTTTTTATCGGTAAAAAGCTCGCGAGATCAGCGTGTTGGTGGAGAAAAAAGCCCATCCTGAGATGGGCTGAAAGTTTCCACGGCAACAAAATATCCCGGGCATCCCGCGCCACAACACGACATACCCTGGATTTACAGCAAAATTAGACGCTGTAGTACAGTTCGAACTCAACCGGATGCGGAGTCATACGTACGCGGTCGTTCTCTTCCAGACGCAGGGCGATGTAAGCATCGATAGCGTCATTAGTGAATACGCCGCCAGCTGTCAGGAACTCGCGGTCAGCATCCAGGGCCTGCAGGGCTTCTTCCAGAGAACCGGCAACCTGCGGGATCTCTTTCGCTTCTTCCGGCGGCAGGTCGTACAGGTTTTTGTCCATTGCTTCGCCCGGATGGATTTTGTTCTTGATACCATCGAGGCCAGCCATCAGCAGCGCCGCAAAGCACAGGTACGGGTTGGCAGCCGGGTCCGGGAAGCGCACTTCGATACGACGCGCTTTCGGAGAGGTCACCACCGGAATACGGATGGAGGCAGAGCGGTTACGGGCAGAGTAAGCCAGCATAACCGGCGCTTCGTAACCCGGGACCAGACGCTTGTAGGAGTTGGTGGTCGGGTTCGCCAGGGCGTTGATGGCTTTAGCGTGTTTGATTACGCCGCCGATGTAGAACAGCGCCTGCTCAGACAGACCTGCGTATTTGTCGCCGGAGAACAGGTTGGTGCCGTTCTTCGCCAGAGACATATGGCAGTGCATACCGGAACCGTTGTCGCCGAACATCGGTTTCGGCATAAAGGTCGCGGTTTTACCGAAGCGGTGAGCGACGTTGTGAACAACGTATTTGTAAATCTGAATTTCGTCCGCTTTTTTGGTCATGGTGTTGAAGCGGGTTGCCACTTCGTTCTGACCTGCGGTAGCCACTTCGTGGTGGTGAGCTTCAACAACCAGGCCCATCTCTTCCATGATCATACACATGGTGGAACGGATATCCTGAGAAGAGTCTACTGGCGGAACCGGGAAGTAACCCCCTTTCACGCCCGGACGGTGACCTTTGTTACCGCCTTCGTATTTGGTGGAGGAGTTCCACGCACCTTCGATGTCATCGATCGCGACATGGGAGCCGGAGATAGAGGCGCCGAAACGGATGTCGTCGAACAGGAAGAATTCTGGTTCTGGCCCAAACAGGACGGTGTCAGCGATGCCGGTGGCGCGCAGGTACTCTTCAGCGCGTTTCGCGATGGAGCGCGGGTCACGGTCATAGCCCTGCAGGGTGCCTGGCTCGAGGATATCGCAGCGGATGATCAGGGTCGGTTCTTCGTAGAACGGGTCAATGACCGCGGTGGAAGCGTCCGGCATCAGGACCATGTCAGATTCGTTGATACCTTTCCAGCCACCAATCGAGGAGCCATCAAACATTTTGCCTTCTTCGAAGAATTCGGCATTTACCTGATGAGACGGAATCGTGACGTGCTGTTCTTTACCTTTGGTATCGGTGAAGCGCAGATCGACAAACTTCACTTCGTGCTCGTTCAGCATCGTCAAAACGTGTTCAGCGGACATACTTAAACTCTCCCGGATTGGTCATTGTCGTCGTGGTAACGAAAACTTCATACTGCTTAAAAGTGGCGTTGTTGCCTTAAAAAATATAAAGCGAAATCTGTGCCAACTTTTAAATGCCCTATAAAACGCTGTATCATGCGCACCATAGTGCAAAAGGACTGCACCATGATGGAGATAATGCACCAAAATAGTGCCTCAGTGTGAACATTGAGCACCATTTTGGTGCAATTTTTGTTACGGTGCCCTTTTATCGCTCCGTGAAAGCGGTCACAAAGAAACTCTGCAATACTTGTTTGCGGAGGATGTTTGTGATCCTGTTCAGTCCTTCGCTTAATACGTGTACAATAACGCGCTATTTCTAATGCCTGAGGCAAAGTTGTGATCGAAAATCTGCGTAATATCGCCATCATCGCGCACGTTGACCATGGTAAAACTACCCTGGTTGACAAGCTGCTACAGCAATCCGGTACGTTCGACGCACGTACTGAAGCACAAGAACGTGTGATGGACTCCAACGATTTGGAGAAAGAGCGTGGGATTACCATCCTCGCGAAAAACACCGCAATCAAATGGAATGATTACCGTATCAACATCGTTGATACCCCAGGGCACGCCGACTTCGGAGGTGAAGTTGAGCGTGTTATGTCCATGGTTGACTCTGTGCTGCTGGTGGTAGATGCCTTTGATGGCCCGATGCCGCAAACGCGCTTCGTGACCAAAAAAGCTTTTGCCCACGGTCTGAAGCCGATCGTGGTCATCAACAAAGTTGACCGCCCGGGCGCACGTCCGGACTGGGTTGTCGATCAGGTGTTCGACCTGTTCGTTAACCTCGACGCGACCGACGAACAGCTGGACTTCCCGATCGTTTACGCGTCCGCGCTGAACGGTATCGCGGGTCTGGACCACGAAGACATGGCTGAAGACATGACCCCGCTGTACCAGGCGATTGTCGATCGCGTGCCGGCGCCGGACGTTGACCTTGACGGTCCGCTGCAGATGCAGATCTCCCAGCTGGACTACAACAACTACGTTGGCGTCATCGGCATCGGCCGCATCAAACGCGGTAAAGTGAAGCCGAACCAGCAGGTCACTATCATCGATAGCGAAGGCAAAACCCGTAACGGTAAAGTCGGTAAAGTACTGACCCACCTGGGTCTTGAGCGTATCGAGAGCGACGTAGCTGAAGCTGGCGACATCATCGCGATCACCGGTCTGGGCGAGCTGAACATCTCCGACACCATCTGCGACCCGCAGAATGTCGAAGCGCTGCCGGCCCTGTCCGTCGATGAACCGACCGTTTCCATGTTCTTCAACGTCAACACCTCTCCGTTCTGCGGTAAAGAAGGTAAGTTCGTTACCTCTCGCCAGATTCTGGACCGCCTGAACAAAGAGCTGGTGCACAACGTGGCGCTGCGCGTTGAAGAAACCGAAGACGCTGATGCGTTCCGCGTTTCCGGCCGTGGTGAACTGCACCTGTCCGTTCTGATTGAAAACATGCGTCGTGAAGGTTTCGAGATGGCGGTTTCCCGTCCGAAAGTTATCTTCCGTGAAATCGACGGCCGTAAACAAGAGCCGTTCGAGAACGTGACGCTGGACGTCGAAGAGCAGCACCAGGGTTCTGTTATGCAGGCGCTGGGCGAGCGTAAAGGCGACCTGAAAAACATGAATCCGGACGGAAAAGGCCGCGTACGTCTCGACTACGTGATCCCAAGCCGCGGTCTGATCGGCTTCCGTTCAGAGTTCATGACCATGACCTCCGGTACCGGTCTGCTGTACTCCACCTTCAGCCACTACGACGACGTTCGTCCGGGCGAAGTGGGCCAGCGTAACAACGGCGTGCTGATCTCCAACGGTCAGGGTAAAGCGGTAGCGTTCGCCCTGTTCGGTCTGCAGGATCGCGGTAAGCTGTTCCTCGGTCACGGTGCGGAAGTTTACGAAGGCCAGATCATCGGTATTCACAGCCGTTCTAACGACCTGACGGTAAACTGCCTGACCGGTAAGAAACTGACCAACATGCGTGCGTCCGGTACTGACGAAGCCACGGTTCTGGTTCCGCCGGTTAAGATGACCCTGGAGCAGGCTCTGGAGTTCATCGATGACGACGAACTGGTAGAAGTCACTCCGACCTCTATCCGTATCCGTAAACGTCACCTGACCGAGAACGACCGTAAACGCGCAATGCGCGGTGCAAAAGAAGAGTAATTTATTCTTCTTGTTGTTCGTAAAACCCCGCCTCTCCGGCGGGGTTTCTTTTTTTGATTCCTGCATCACACGCCAATAGTCAAATCCTGCCTTTCCCGCTAAAGTTAATTTTCCACGGCGCGGAAGGAGACGAAAATGCTCTATATCTTTGATTTAGGTAATGTGATTGTCGACATTGACTTCAACCGGGTATTGGGGGCCTGGAGCGATTTAACCCGCATCCCGCTGGCGACGCTGAAGCAGCATTTCACCATGGGAGAGGCATTCCATCAGCATGAGCGCGGCGAGCTCAGCGATGAAGATTTTGCCGCCGCCATGTGCCATGAAATGAATATGTCCCTCAGCTATGAGCAGTTTGCTCACGGCTGGCAGGCGGTGTTTGTCGCGCTGCGTCCGGAAGTGATTGCGATCATGCAAAAACTGCGTGCCCAGGGCCATCGCGTGGTGGTGCTCTCCAATACCAATCGTCTTCACACCACGTTCTGGCCGGATGAATACCCGGAAGTGCGCGCTGCCGCCGATCGCATCTATCTGTCTCAGGAGATGGGAATGCGTAAGCCTGAAGCGCAAATTTATCAGCGAGTACTGGAAGAAGAGGGTTTTTCCGCCGCAGATACGGTCTTTTTTGATGATAACGTCGATAATATAGCAGGGGCTAACCGGTTGGGGATCACCAGTATTCTGGTGACCGGGAAGAAGACCATCCCTGACTATTTCGCGAAACAGCTATGCTAAGAACCGTTCATCAAAAATTACTCCACCATACTCGGCCGCTGCTGGCATGGCTTAAGCTGCTGTGGCGGCGTATTGATGAAGACCATATGACCACCCTGGCGGGGAACCTCGCCTATGTGTCATTACTGTCCCTGGTGCCGCTGATTGCCGTCGTGTTCGCGCTGTTTGCGGCCTTCCCCATGTTCTCGGAAGTCAGCGTGCAGATCCGCCATTTTATCTTCGCCAATTTTATTCCGGCGACCGGGGATGTGATCCAGGGATATATCGAGCAGTTCGTCGCCAATTCCAGCCGCATGACCGCCGTAGGCGCCTTTGGCCTGATCGTGACCTCGCTGCTGCTGATGTACTCGATCGACAGCGCGCTAAACACCATCTGGCGCAGCACGCGCAGCCGGCCCAAAGTTTACTCCTTTGCGGTCTACTGGATGATCCTGACCCTTGGTCCGCTGCTGGCGGGCGCCAGCCTGGCGATCAGTTCCTATCTGCTGTCGCTGCGCTGGGCAAGCGACCTGGACGGCGTAATTGATAATCTGCTCCGCCTTTTCCCGCTGATCCTCTCCTGGGCAGCATTCTGGCTGCTCTACAGTATTGTACCCACCACCCAGGTGCGTAACCGCGACGCGGTGATCGGGGCGCTGGTGGCGGCGCTGCTGTTCGAGGCAGGTAAAAAAGCGTTTGCCCTCTATATCACCACCTTTCCGTCCTATCAGCTCATTTATGGCGTGATTTCGGTGGTGCCGATTTTGTTCGTCTGGGTGTACTGGACCTGGTGTATCGTCTTGCTTGGCGCTGAAATTACTGTCACTCTCGGTGAATACCGCAAACTTAAAACAGAAGAAACAGAACAACCATGATTGCATTAATTCAACGCGTATCCCGTGCAAGCGTTACCGTGGCGGACGAAGTGACGGGCGAAATTGGCCCAGGGCTTCTGGTGCTGCTGGGGGTCGAAAAAGACGATGATGAACAAAAAGCGAATCGCCTCTGCGAGCGCGTGCTGGGCTACCGCATCTTCAGCGATGCGGAGGGGAAAATGAACCTGAATGTTCAGCAGGCGGGCGGCAGCGTGCTGGTGGTTTCGCAATTTACGCTGGCGGCCGATACCGAGCGGGGGATGCGGCCGAGCTTCTCGAAAGGTGCTGCTCCGGACCGCGCTGAGGCGCTGTATGAGTATTTTGTCGCCCGCTGTCGCCAGCAGGAAATGAACACCCAGACCGGAAGATTCGCTGCGGATATGCAGGTTTCTTTGGTCAATGATGGTCCCGTGACCTTTTGGTTGCAGGTATGACCCAGCTTCCGGGCAGGCTGCGGGTAACAAAAGAGAGTACGACTATGTATCACCTTCGTGTACCGCAAACAGCAGAAGAGTTAGAGAGCTACTATCAGTTCCGTTGGGAAATGCTGCGTAAGCCGCTGCATCAGCCTAAGGGTTCGGAACGTGACGCCTGGGATGCGATGGCGCATCATCAGATGGTGGTGGATGAAGAGGGCAACCTGGTGGCCGTCGGCCGGCTATATATCAATGCGGAGAATGAAGCTTCCATTCGCTTTATGGCCGTTCATCCCTCGGTGCAGGATAAAGGGCTGGGTACGCTGATGGCGATGACCCTCGAGTCCGTCGCGCGTCAGGAAGGGGTTAAGCGGGTCACCTGTAGCGCTCGCGAAGATGCGGTGGAGTTTTTCGCCAAGCTCGGCTTTGTCAATCAGGGGGAGATTACTACCCCGACCACCACGCCGATCCGTCATTTCCTGATGATTAAACCGGTCGCGTCGCTGGACGACATTCTCCACCGCGGCGACTGGTGCGCGCAGCTACAGCAGGCGTGGTATCAGCATATCCCGCTGAGTGAAAAGATGGGCGTGCGCATTCAGCAGTACACCGGGCAGAAATTTATTACTACCATGCCGGAAGCGGGGAATCAGAATCCGCACCACACGCTGTTTGCCGGCAGCTTGTTCTCGCTCGCCACCTTAACCGGATGGGGGCTTATCTGGCTGATGCTGCGCGAGCGGCACCTGGGGGGCACCATCATTCTGGCGGATGCGCACATCCGCTACAGTCAGCCCATTAGCGGCCGTCCCAGCGCCATTGCCGACCTCGGTTCTCTGAGCGGCGATCTTGACCGTCTGGCGCGTGGGCGTAAAGCCCGCGTGCAAATGCAGGTGGAGCTTTTTGGCGACGATAAACAGGGCGCCGTATTCGAGGGGATCTACATCGTGCTGCCGGCGAAGCCCTTTGGCTCTTACGAAGAGGGCGGCAACGAGGAAGAGTAGCCCCGGGCGGTTATCGTCCTGGCGATGCTACGCGCCAGGCGATATCCCGCATGGCCTCTCGCGCGGCGCGGCTGATCCCCCCCAGCTGAAAGAAGCCGTGGATCACCCCCAGATAGCGCTGACAGGAACTCTCCACCCCTTGCGCCATCAGCCTTCGATGCAGCGCTTCGCCCTCGTCGCGTAAAGGATCGAACTCCGCCGTCAGAATATGCACCGGCGGCAGACCGTGAAAATCGTCGCGCCAGAGCGGACTGGCATCCGGATGGTTCGCCGGCGTCGAGGCGAGGTACATTTCATAGCCGCTCAGCAGCGTGTCCCGGGTAATCACATAGTCAGCGCCGTTGCTGACGTAGCTTGCCATGCTGGCGGTGGGGTCAAGCATGGGATAAATCAGAATCAGTTGCGCGGGTTGCCACGCCATATTCGCTTTCAGGCGCAGGGCCGTTACCAGAGCGAGGTGCCCGCCGGCGCTGTCGCCAGCCAGGGTGATGCGTGATGCGTCAACGCCAAGCTGCTCCGCGTGTCGGTGGATAATCATGACACCTTGTTCTGCGTCATCGTGCGCTGCCGGAAAGGTATGCTCCGGCGCCAGGCGGTACTGCACGGCGATCACCCGGCAGCCGCTGAACCAGGCTAGCTGACGGAGCTGATTGTCGTGGGTGGCAAAGCCGCCGCTGACAAAACAACCGCCGTGGTAGTAGATAAGTGTCGGCAACAAGCCGCTGGCGGTGGGCGGTGAAACGATGCGGAAGTTCATCCCCTCCAGCGTGATATCCTCCACCCGCACTCTGGTTTCCATCTCCCCGGCGAGCACCGCGCTGGCGATATAGCCGGCTCTCCGATCATCAATATGTTGAACGCGTGATGACGGACGCTCTGCCGCAATAAACGCCTCAACCAGCGAAGCAATTCCTTTTTCCAGCGCCATGTGAAGTTCCTTATACTGTTTTAATATCCAGTGTTATAGCCTGGATTATGGCGAAAAGACAGACTTGATGAGATCGCCTTTACGTTCTGGAAAGCGGCTCGCAAAAATGCGTGAACGCCGGCCGAGGTGCTGGATACTGCGGTTTGGCACTTGTAATGTGTGACTGGTAGCTGTACGAGCCTGATTCGATTACTGTAAGCCAATGGCGTAGCAAGATGATCTTTATAGAAACGCATTGAAAGACCGGGTCGCAAGTGCTTCCCGGTTTGATGAGAACTTACTCCCCTTCGCCAGGGAACATGAACGGGTTTATTGAGCTTCTGGCGAAGCCTTCCTGCTCCATGCGGGCGTCGAGCACCAGGGATGCCAAATCGTCGGCGACGGCTTCGACTTTTGGATCCTTCTCCTGATACATAATCTTCAGGTAGGTTCCGCAGTCGCCACAGCTTTCAGCTTTCACCGCAGCCTGCTCGTTGTCCAGTGACCAGTAGTGCAGGTCGCGGCTCTGTTCGCAATTGCTACATTTGACGCGTACCACGTGCCACTCGGTTTCGCACAGATTGCAGTGCAGATAGCGCAGCCCCTGGGTGGTACCGATCTGCACGATGCTGGAGACCGGCATCGAGCCGCACACCGGGCAGAACTGGCGCTGTTCGCCGTATTCGGCGCGCGCTTTTCCGGGGATCAGGCTGGCCATCTGCGCCCAGTAGAGCGACAGCGCGGCCCAGATGAACGGCGCTTTATCGCTGCTGACCGAGGCGAAGTCGGAAGCAAACAGCGCGCTGGCCATCTGCTCCAGCTCCTGCTCAGAGGCTTTTTCCAGATTCTCAATCACCGCCAGCGCCGGGCCGCTCATCTCCGGCTTCAGCTCGGCAATCAGCGAGTGCAGCAGCTTGTGCCAGTGTTTGTCGCGCGGCAGGACGTGGATATCCAGCGGCGGCTTGCCCTGTTCGCTGGCCGCTTTAATGCGGGCGGTGAGATCCATCTGCAGCGGATGGTCGTACAGCACCACTTCCTGGGCATGGGCGATCAGCGCGGCAAAGCGCAGATAATCGCCCAGCGGGTTGTTGGCGGCCAGCTCGCGCAGGCGTTCAGCGCGGCGGTTATACAAATTTTTCAGTCTGGGGAACAGTAGCGGCGGAATGGCTTCCGCCGTGCGTTTCTCGCTCGAACCCAGCTCGTCTTGCGGGATTATGCGAATACTCATTCAGATGACTTTTCCTGTTTCTGGCGGACCTCTCGGTACCAGCGCGGGTGATGTTTCTTCGCCCACGTACTGGTGACCCAGCCTTCCACCATCGCGGTAATGGTGCCTTTCACCCAGAGGGCGGCGTAGATATGCACCATGATAACCACAATTAACGCCACTGCGGCAAATGAATGCAGCATCAGCGCAAATCGGATCACCGGGATTGAGAAAGCCGGCGCAAAATACGGACGCCAGATGATCACACCGCTCACCAGCAGCAGTACCAGGAAGATAATCGCCGCCCAGAATACGCATTTCTGGCCGAAGTTATAGCGCCCGGTATCGCCCACCTCCTCGTTGACGACGATCTTACGAATATTCTTCGCCCAAAAGATATCATCCCGATTGATTAGGTTGTGGTGCCAGTAACGGAAAAACATGATGATGAACGACGCGAACATCACCACGCCGACGAATGGGTGGAGAATTCGCGCCAGCTGCGGCGTGCCGAGGATATGCATCAGCCAGTTAAAGGACGGGAAGAAAAAGCCTAACCCGCTTACCGCCGCCAGGATGAAGCAGAAGGCGGTGACCCAGTGGTTGATGCGTTCCGGCGCCGTGTAGCGCACGATGGTGTCACGTCGTTTCATTTGCGCACCTCGTCTTTCTCTTCATGCAGGTTGTCCTCTTCCTCTTCCGCGCGGTTCGGACCGACGCCGACGTAGTGGAAGATACTGGCTGCGAAGGTCGCGGCGAAGCCGACGGCCGCCAGCGGTTTCCAGATGCCTTTCCAGAACTTGACGGTCTGGCTGATCTCCGGGTTTTCCGGCAGGCCGTGGTACAGATTCGGCTTGTCGGCATGGTGCAGCACGTACATGACGTGGGTGCCGCCGACGCCGGCCGGATCGTACAGGCCCGCATTGTCGTAACCGCGGGTTTTCAGCTCAGCCACGCGCTCGCCGGCCAGCGTTTTCATATCCTCTTTGGAGCCAAAGTGGATGGCGCCGGTTGGGCAGGTTTTCACGCAGGCCGGTTCCTGGCCGACGGTGACGCGGTCTACGCACAGGGTACATTTGTAGACGCGGTTGTCTTCCGGGTTCAGACGCGGCACATCGAAAGGACAGCCGGCGATACAGTAACCGCAGCCGATGCACTGCTCGGACTGGAAATCGACGATGCCGTTGGCGTACTGAATGATCGCGCCTTCTGACGGGCAGGCCTTCAGGCAGCCCGGATCGGCGCAGTGCATGCAGCCATCTTTGCGGATGAGCCATTCCAGCTTGTCGTTTTGCTCCACTTCCGAGAAGCGCATTACCGTCCATGACTTGGCGGTCAGGTCCGCCGGGTTGTCATACACCCCGACGTTGTGACCGACTTCATCACGAATATCGTTCCATTCGGAGCAGGCCACCTGACAGGCTTTGCAGCCGATACAGGTGGTGACGTCGATAAGCTTCGCCACCTCCTGCTGGTGGTCCCGCGCCTGAGGCGCGGGAGTGAAACCGTTAGTCGCGGAACGACGAATAATATCTTGCGATTGATAAGCCATAAGTCGTCTCCGTTACACCTTTTCCACGTTCACGAGGAAAGCTTTGAACTCCGGCGTCTGCGTGTTCGCATCACCGACGAACGGCGTCAGGGTATTGGCTATAAAGCCTTTTTTCGCCACGCCCTCATAGCCCCAGTGAATAGGAATGCCGATGGTATCGATATCCTTACCGTCCACTTTCAGCGTGCGAATACGTTTGGTCACCACCGCCTTGGCCTTGATGTAGCCGCGGTTGGAGGAGACCTTGACGGTATCGCCATGGCTGATGCCAAGCTTATTCGCCAGTTTTTCACCGATCTCCACAAACTGCTCCGGCTGCGCGATGGCGTTAAGCAGCGCGTGCTTGGTCCAGTAGTGGAAGTGTTCGGTCAGGCGGTAAGTGGTGCCGACGTACGGGAATTTCTCCGCTTTGCCCATCTGCTCGAGATCGCCTTTGAAGACGCGAGCGGCCGGGTTAGAGACCACGTTCGGGTGCAGCGGGTTAGTCCCGAGCGGCGTTTCAAACGGCTCGTAGTGTTCCGGGAACGGTCCTTCCGCCATCTTATCGATAGCGAACAGACGGCCCATCCCTTCCGGCTGCATGATAAACGGACCGACGTCGCTGCCAGGCGCGGCGGCGCTGTAGTCCGGAATATCCACGCCGCCCCATTTCGCGCCGTCCCACTTCAGCAACTGACGTTTAGGATCCCACGGTTTACCCTGTGGGTCCGCGGAGGCGCGGTTATACAGGATGCGGCGGTTGAGCGGCCATGCCCAGGCCCAGCCCAGCGTATTGCCCAGACCGGACGGATCGGCGTTATCGCGGCGCGCCATCTGGTTGCCTTCCGGCGTCCAGCTTCCGGCGAAGATCCAGCAGCCGCTGGAGGTCGTGCCGTCGTCGCGTAGCTGTGCGAAGGAGCTCAGCTGCTGCCCTTTCTTGACGATCACCGCGCCGGTCGCCGGGTCGGTAATATCCGCCAGCGCTTTACCGTTGCTTTCCATCGCCACTTCTTCCGACGCCGGCTCATGCGGTGTGGAGTAATTCCACGTCATGTTGAGCACCGGATCCGGCGCCGGGCCACCCTCTTCGGCATACATCTTACGCAGGCGAGTGAAGATACCGGCGAGGATTTCGCCATCGGTGACAGCGATCCCCGGGGCGTCCGCGCCTTTCCAGTGCCACTGCAGCCAGCGGCCGGAGTTGACGATAGACCCGTTCTCTTCGGCGAAGCAGGTGGACGGCAGACGGAACACTTCGGTCTGGATTTTCGACGGGTCAACATCGTTCGACTCACCGTGGTTTTGCCAGAAGGTGGACGTTTCGGTATTGAGCGGGTCGATGGTCACGAGGAACTTCAGCTTCGACAGGGAAGCGACGACCTTGTTTTTGTTCGGGAACGAGGCGACCGGGTTAAAGCCCTGGCAAATATAGCCATTCACTTTGCCCTGATTCATCATCTCGAAGTACTGCAGAACGTCGTAGCTCTTATCCCACTTCGGCAGCCAGTCAAAGCCCCAGCTGTTTTCTGCTGTCGCTTTATCGCCGAAGAAGGCTTTCATCATGGAGACGAAGAACTTCGGATAGTTGCCCCAGTAGTTGACCTGGTCTTTCAGCAGCGGCTTCGGCGTGTTAGCCGTCAGGTAGGTCTGCAGGTCGGCCTGTTTTTCGTTAGGCAGCGACATGTAGCCCGGCAGGCTGGTAGAGAGCAGGCCGAGGTCGGTCAGACCCTGGATATTGGAGTGGCCGCGCAGGGCGTTGACGCCGCCGCCTGCCATCCCCATGTTGCCGAGCAGCAGCTGGATCATCGCCATGGTGCGGATGTTCTGCGCGCCGATGGAGTGCTGGGTCCAGCCGAGAGCGTACAGGAACGACGCGGTTTTATCCGGCGCGCTGGTTTCGGCAATGTATTCACAGACTTTGAGGAAGTCGGCCTTCGGCGTACCGCAGATGTTTTCGACCACATCCGGGGTATAACGGGAAACGTGCTGCTTCAGCAGGTTCCAGACGCAGCGCGGATGTTGCAGCGTGGTATCGCGTTTGGCGAAGCCGTTTTCGTCCAGCTCATAGTTCCAGCTGGTTTTGTCATACTGGCGTTTTTCTGCGTTATAGCCGCTGAACAGCCCGTCGTCGAAGCTGTAGTCCTCACGCACGATCAGGCTGGCGTTGGTGTAGGCTTCGGTGTATTCGCGGTTGAATTTTTCGTTATTCAGCAGGTACAGGATCACGCCCGACAGGAAGGTAATGTCGGTACCGGAACGAATCGGGGTATAGAAATCAGCCACCGACGCTGTACGCGTGAAGCGCGGATCGATAACGATGAGTTTGGCACCGTTATGGATTTTGGCTTCCATCGCCCAGCGGAATCCCACCGGATGCGCTTCAGCGGCGTTACCGCCCATCACCACGACCAGGTTGGCGTTCTTAATATCCACCCAGTGGTTGGTCATCGCACCGCGACCAAATGTTGGAGCAAGACTTGCTACCGTTGGTCCGTGTCAGACACGCGCCTGGTTATCCACCGCCAGCATCCCGAGGGCGCGGGTGAATTTTTGCGTTAAATAGCCGGTTTCGTTACTGGAAGCGGAGGCGCACAGCATCCCGGTGGTCAACCAGCGGTTGACGGTGGTGCCGGCGTCGTTTTGCGCGATAAAGTTGGCGTCGCGGTCCTCTTTCATCAGCTTCGCGATGCGATCGAACGCTTCGTCCCAGCTGATTTGCTGCCATTTATCGGAGCCTGGCGCGCGATATTCCGGGAATTTCAGGCGGCTTTCAGAATGGATAAAGTCCACCAGACCGGCCCCTTTCGGACAGAGCGCACCACGGTTAACCGGATGATCCGGATCGCCTTCGATATGGAAAATGGATGCTTTGGCGTTTTTTGCGCCGTCGCCGAGGCTATACATCAACAGCCCACAGCCGACAGAACAGTATGTGCAGGTGTTACGGGTTTCGCGTGTGCGCAGCAATTTGTACTGCCGTGTCTCCGCGAGCGCAGTTGCCGGGGCAAAGCCCAGCGCTGCTGCCGTGGTTCCCGCCATACCGCCAGCGCAGATCTTAAAGAACTGCCTTCTGCTGACCTGCATGGTTCGCTCCTTGTTTCGACATTGTCACATGTAGTTATTTGCTTTGCGGTGAAAGCCGCAAAGGTTCAGAATTAGGGCATATTTCCCTCATTCCTGAAGGGATAAAAACAGAATACCACATTGTGTGTATGCCTGTTCCAATACGGTTAAAGCAAAGTGAACAAGAAGCCTCTCGAACAAATCGAAAATGTGACGAATATCACAGGATATCGCCAGGTCTCCCTCTGGAAGCGCGAGGATCTGCAACACCCTCAGCCAGATGAGTTAGCGGAAGAGGTCCCCGTCGCGCTGGTCTACAACGGTATCTCCCACGTAGTGATGATGGCCACGCCGAAAGACCTCGAGCAATTCGCCGTCGGCTTCTCCTTATCCGAAGGGATTATTGAGCATCGGCGGGAGATTTTCGGCATGGACGTGGTGTCGATGTGCAACGGCCTTGAGGTGCAGATTGAACTCTCCAGCCGGCGTTTTATGGGGCTCAAAGCCCGGCGACGCGCGCTGGCCGGGCGCACCGGCTGCGGGGTATGCGGCGTCGAGCAGCTCAATGATATTGGTAAGCCGGTCCAGCCGCTGCCGTTCACCCAGACGTTCGATCTCGCCAACCTCGACCAGGCTCTGGCGCATCTTAACGACTTTCAACCGATCGGCCGACTCACCGGCTGCACCCACGCGGCCGCCTGGGTCCGGTCGACGGGCGAACTGGCGGGCGGTTTTGAAGACGTCGGCCGGCATGTGGCGCTGGATAAACTGCTCGGCCGGCGGGCGGAAATCGGCGAGGGCTGGCTGCCTGGCGCCGCGCTGGTATCCAGCCGCGCCAGCTATGAAATGGTGCAGAAAGCCGCGATGTGCGGCGTCGAGATCCTGTTCGCGGTATCAGCAGCTACCACCTTAGCGGTGGAAGTCGCCGAGCGCTGCAACCTGACGCTGGTGGGCTTTTGCAAGCCGGGCAGGGCGACGATCTACACCCACCCGCAGCGTTTGAATGCGGGTTAAAAGTTGATCAGTAAATTTGAACAATGACAGTAAATCCTTCCGCTTTTTGTTTGGTGATGTGCGGGCTACTATTTAACACATCAAGGCACAACGCCTTATCTAAACAACTAAATGAAAGGGTTTATCTCATGAAAAGCATCAAAACTTTTGTCGCAGTAATCGCTATGGCCGCCTCTTTTGCTTCCTTCGCTGCTGAAACCGTCACCGCTACCGCGACAACGATGGACGGCGCGGAAGCGAAAATCGCCGCTCAGGCCCAGGCTGCTGGCGCTTCGTCTTACAAAATTACCGAAGCGTTTACCGGCAACCGCGTGCATATGACTGCGGAACTGAACAAATAAGCGTAACGCTACTGTCGAAAGAGCGCCTCAGGGCGCTTTTTTTGTTTCCGCTTTGGCAAAAAACAGTCACTATTTCCCACCGCCGCGAAAAAAATGTGGCAGTACTCACGTTTCCGTTCTTTTCTTAAATCCCCATTATTACCGCAAATGAAACATCTTCAATGCTGAATATCTCGATGTTTTAACGCTATGAAATATAAAGATATTAAAACCAGAAAGCGATGAAGATCACTCTCTTTTAATGAGATGTTTATCACAAAAATAAGCGTGATATCACTCCTGTCAACTATTCACGGACCTAATTTAATACGCATTATGTGATCTCCATTGCAAATAGAAGTCTTGCAGTCAGGGAAAAATGTCGTCAGGCAAATGAGCGAGGAAGCGTCATGAAAATTGGCATCGTTATTAGCGGCGGGGATGTTTCGGGAATGAATAATTTTATATTCCAGATTGCCAGGCAGGCTGATGCCGAGATCACCCTGTTTAATGGCGGTATTCCTGGCCTGCTGGAGAAAAATCATCAGGATATCGCGTGGCGCGATCTGGTTGATTTCTCTATTACCGCTGTGCCGATCATTACCTCCGGACGCACCAGTCGCAAACTGCAGCGCAGCGAATATGAAATGATTGCTAAAAAACTTAAATCGTTGCGTATTGATGTGCTTATTATGGCCGGGGGGGATGGCAGCCTGCAGTTTCTCAATACCCTAAGTGAATTTGATATTAATTGCTTTGGCGTGGGAATGACTATCGATAATGATGTGTATGGCAGTGATTATACGATTGGTTTTTCCACGGCCTGCGAGCAGATTATTAAAGAAGTCTCCCGTTTAAGAAATACCGGGAGAGCGCTGCCGGGGCGGGTTTTTATGGTTGAGATATTAGGAGGTTATTGTGGAGAACTAACGTTACAGTCCGCCATTAAATGCAATGCGGATATTGCCCTGATCCCGGAGGCGCAGATGCCGCTGGCCATGCTTGCGGAACGGATTACCCGGAAGCTGAGCATGCAGAACAGCGTCGTTATCCTCTGCTCAGAAGGCTACACCAAAGAGTACTCTCCCGGCTTTCAGGGAGCGATTGATACCATGATCAAACAGCTGGAACCGCAAATTGGCGTTCGTATCCGTAAAACGATTGTCGGCTATGGCTTACGCAGCGGTGACCCGACCTGTGAAGAGATTTATCAGGGCACCATTATGGCCAGTGAGGTGGTTCGCTGTATTCAGTCAGGTATGAAAAATAAAGCCATAATAATTAATTCCAGTAATAAACCTATTCCGATTGATTTAGTCAGTATGAAAAAACGTCTGGTCGATACTGAAGGACATCATTATAAACTTGCCAAGCAACTCAATATTATTTGAGGAGACCCTCCATGCTGAAAATTTTATGCGTATGTGGCTGCGGCCTCGGTTCAAGCTTTGCCATTGAAATGACGGCGAAGGCAGTTTTAAAAAAGCTGGAAATTCCCGCTCATATTGAACACACCACCGTATCCGAAGCCGGAGCCTTTAAATCGGATATGATTTTGACGCAAAAAACCTTTGCCGACATCTTAACCGCCGATGCCACTGAAGAGGAAATTAAACGCGTCGTGGTGCTCAATAAACTTACGGATAAAGAGGAAATTGAAACCAAAATCGTCGCATTCTTAAAAGAACGTCATCTGAAGGTGGCTGATTATGAATAGCTTCGTTGCGTTTATCGTTAAGGATTTACTTGGTCAGGCATCTATTCTTATTGCTTTTATTGCCATGCTTGGCCTGATCCTGCAAAAGAAATCTCCGGGCAAAACCGCGGAAGGGACGTTTAAAACGCTGCTCGGCTTCTTAATTATGATGGCCGGGATCAACATCATTGTCGCCACGCTAACCTTCCTCAACGATATCTTCACCCAGGGGTTTGGCATGAAGGGCTACATTACCGATGTGGCCGCCATCGCCGGGTTAGCGAATCGGGAATTAGGTTCGGAAGTGGCGCTGACGCTGCTGGTGATCTTTGCCGTCAATATAATTATCGCCCGTCTGACGCCGCTAAAATATATTTTCCTGACCGGTCAGGCGCTGCTGTGGATGGCGACGATCGGCGCCGTGATTGGCTATAAATCCGGGCTCACCGGCGTACCGCTGATTTTAACCGGGGGCATCTTCGGCGGCGTGATGGCGGTGTTAATGCCGGCCCTGGCGCAGCCGGTGGTCAGGCGCATAACCGGGTCTGACGACGTAGCCCTGGGGCACTTCTGTACCATCGGTTATCTGGTGCAGGCCGCCGTCGCGAAGGTCGTCGGCAAAGGTTCCCGCTCCACGGAAGATCTCGAGCTGCCTGATAACTTTAAGTTTCTGCAGGATACCTATCTGGCCATGGCGGTGGTGATGGTGCCGATGTATCTCATCCCGGCTATCGCGGCAGGCCCGCAGTACATCGCGCAGTTCTCCGGCGGGATTAACTACCTGATGTATGCCTTTATGCAGTCCATTCAGTTTGTCGCCGGGGTTTTTGTCCTCTATAGCGGCGTGCGTTTATTGCTCAATGAGCTGGTGCCGGCCTTTCGCGGTATCGCGATGCGTATTGTCCCGGATGCGAAGCCGGCTCTCGATTGCCCGGTACTGTTTCCTTATGCGCCGAATGCGGTGATTGTCGGATTTCTGGCGACGACCGTCGGCTCGATTATCGGCATGCTGATCTTCCCAATGTTCGGTCTGGCGATGATCCTCCCCGGGCTGTTAACCAACTTTTTCGCCGGCGGCACGGCAGGGGTATTTGGCAACGCGCTGGGCGGACGCCGCGGGGCAATGATCGGCGGGGTTATTCACGGTCTGTTTATCACGTTTCTGCCGGCCATTCTGGTGCCCATGCTGGAGAGTTACGGCTTTACGGGCGTCACCTTCAGCGACTCTGACGTCATCAGCTCGGGTCTGGTATTAGGCCACGCCTTCCAGAATAACTGGCTCTTTGTCGCCTTATTTATTGTGTTTGTCGCCGCACTGGCATGGTTTGTCAACGGGAAATCCGCTAAGCCGAAAGGGGAAAATGTTCATGAGTCTGTATAATTTCAATGAGATTTTAAAAATCGCCCAAGAGAGAAATTTTAAAGCGATTGGCTCGTTTAACTTGCACTGTATTGAGATGCTACCGGCATTTTTCAAAGCCGCGCAAAACAGCCACAGCCCGTTAATGATCCAAATTTCAACCGGGACCGCGGAGTACCTCGGCTATCGTTTGCTGGTCGACGCCGTGCGTTCATTAGCGGACAGTGAAAATATTCCAACCTGTCTGCATCTTGACCACTGCTCAGATATTAAGGCCATCGAGACGGCAATGAACGCGGGCTTTTCGTCGGTGATGTACGACGGCTCACATTTAAGCCTTGAGGAAAATATCGGTAATACGCGAATAGTGGTGGAGATGGCCCGCCCGCGCAATATTACGGTAGAAGGCGAACTGGGGGCGATCGGCGGGTCAGAGGATGGAAAAGCGGTGGCGGCGGAAGATATCTGCTTTACCACCGTCGAAGACGCGAAACGCTTTGTGGAGGAGACCCGGGTCGATATGCTGGCCGTCTCGGTGGGCACTGTGCATGGCCTCTACACCGGTAAAGCGCAGATACAGCACCAGCGGCTGAAACAGATTAGCGCGGCGACCGGCGTGCCGCTGGTACTGCACGGCGGTACCGGCGTCAGCGATGAGGATATGCGGCTGGCCGTCACCGAAGGGATTAATAAAGTGAACGTCGGGACGGAAATGAACGTGCAGTGGGTTGACCGCTGTAAAACGACGTTTGAGAAAGGGAAAGTGAATGACAGCGTACGGAAATTCTTAATTCCCGCCAACCAGGCTGTCACTGAAGTCTTAATGGAAAAAATGGCGTTATTTAAATAACGTTTTCTCCGTCACACTCTATTTCGTTGCCCTGTCTTCCGCCAGGGAGGGAACTTGCTATGTTTGAATCATTGAAAACGTTGTGGAAAAAAGAGCAAACCCCGCTGCAGGATTATGATCAACAGTCCCGTCAGTTGGCGGAGGAGATTGCCAGGCTGGAAGGCGAACTACAGCGCCAGCCTGGCAATAGCGAGGTGCAAAAAACATTGATGCTGACTTACAACCGGGCGCTATCCATATATGCCAAAAGCACCACCCACCGGCAGGATATTGATACGCTGTTTCTACAGATTGATAATTTACGCAATATTATTCGCCGCAATATTTAGGAATACAGAATGACCATAAAAGAACTGCTTATTGAGGCCGATGCCATTCAGGTTGGCGTTGTGGAGTCCGACTGGCAGCGGGTAATAAAGCTGGCTGCCCGCCCGCTGGAGGCAAAAGGCTTTATTTCGACCGAATATAGCCAGGCGGTGATCGACAATACCCTGAACCATGGCGCCTATTACGTTTTCGATGAAGGTATTGCTATCCCCCATGCCCGACCCGAGTGCGGCGTCAGACGCAACTGCTTTAGCCTGGTGCTGTTGGAAAAGCCGATTCCCTTTGCAGACAGTGAAAAGGCCGACATCGTCATTATGTTTGGCGCCCGGGATAGCAATGCGCATATCGAGGAGGGGATCCGCTCCATCGTCGCGCTGCTGGATAACAATGACACGATGGCCAAACTGCGGATGGCCCGCAGCCGGGAGGAGGTTGTCGCATTACTATGAACAGACATCTGACCCCAGTCTGCAAAACGGCTATTTTAATCAACGGCATTCCGGCTTCGGGGAAGAGTACCATCACCCGTTTGCTGGCGGAGACCTTCAGCCTGCCGGTATTGACGATCGACGGCATCAAAGAGCCGTTTATGGCGCGTCTGGCCCCGGTCGACCGGCCAATGAATCGCCAACTGGGCTGTGCGGCGTATGAGGTGATCTGGTCGATTGTCGGCGCATCGCCTGCCAGCATGGTCTGGTTGATCGACGCCTGGTTCGGCTTCCAGCCCCGGGAGACCTTGCAAAAATTGCTGCAGCAGGCGGGCGTGGAGCAGGTGATTGAGATCTGGAACCATATCTCCCCCGAGCTGGCGGTCGCGCGCTATGCCTCGCGGCTGGCGACGCGGTCGCCGGGCCACCCCGGCGAAGAGTATCTGCCGGAGCTGGCCCAACTGGCCGGGCGTGCGCAGCCTATGTCTTTAGGGCCCCTTCTGACGATAGACCAGCGGCGCCCGCTGGAGATAACGCCGGTTATTCACTGGCTTGAAGGCACAATTAGCGGACAACGCACCGGTCTGGCGAATTTCGCATACCCGTCCTAGGGCATACCCGCCAGCCGCAGCAGCGCCGTCACCACCGCCGCGGCGATAATTACGCCGATCAGCGGCACCTTGCGCCAGGCGAGGAACACCGCGACGGCAACGCCCAGAACGCGCGCCATGCCGGCGAAATGCGCGCCTTCATAGAAAGTGGTGGCCAGGGCGACGGAAAAAAGCAGCACCGTCGCCGCATCGGAAAGCAGCGCCTGCGAGCGCTCGGAAAAGGCCAGCCGATTACCAAGCTTCGCGCCGCCAAGACGCATCAGATAGGTTCCCAGCGACAGGATGGCGATACCGGCGATAAACAGCGTCATATTGCCCATTATTTTTTCCTCGACAGTAAACCAAACAGCGAGAGCAGCACCGGCAGCCCGGTAGGCGCAAACGGCACGGCGGCAAGCGCCAGCGCGGCGCCGCTGGCGGCGCGGATCAGCGTGGTACGGTTTTTAAAGGCCGGGATCACCAGCGCCAGCAGGATTGCCGGGAAGACCGCATCAAGCCCGATGGTCTCCGGCGCCGGCAGCAGTTTGCCGACGGCGGCGCCGGTGAGCGTACCCAAAGGCCAGATCAGCGCCACGCCGGCGCCGCACAGCCAGTAGGCCGCTTTGCGCTGCGCGGGGGTGGGCTGCGACAAGCCAAAGACCACGCTCTCGTCGTTCATAATGTGGCACCCGATAAAGCTTAAGGCGCGCTGACCCACCAGTTCACGCACGGTCACCCCGAAAGGGATATGACGCGCGTTGACTAACAGGCCAGCGGCGGCGGCGGCCAGTGGGCTACCGCCGCTGGCGACAATGCCGATAAACATAAATTCAGAGGCGCCCGCCAGCACGGACACCGAAAGCACGAGCGGCACCCATAAGGGGAAGCCGTAAGCCACCGCCAGCGACCCATAGGACATGCCCACCACCCCGACGGCGAGGCAAACTAAAGCAATCGCTTTTATCGTGTCTCCGCTGAGACTGGAGAGAGTTTGTTTCATATCACTTAGCCATATCGAACGAATTTCCATTATAATGAACACATAATAATCGTTTTTCAAGGCGAACGAATCGTTCGATATAAAAAACAAAGGGGCGGGTATGACACAGCCAATCAGCGTTATCGCCAAAAGTCTGGTGCGGGAGCGGGCGCGGACCGGGCTTTCGCTGGCGGAAGTCGCGCGTCGGGCGGGTATCGCCAAATCCACGCTATCGCAACTGGAGTCCGGCAACGGTAATCCTAGTCTGGAAACGCTGTGGTCGCTCTGCGTGGCGCTGGATATTCCATTTGCCCGGCTGCTTGAGCCGCAGGTGAACAAAACGCAGGTGATCCGCCGCGGCGAGGGGACAAAAGTGGTGGCGGAGCAGGCGAACTATCAGGCTATTTTGCTGGCCGCCTGTCCGCCCGGCGCGCGTAGGGACATCTATTTGCTGCTCACCCAGCCCGGCGCCGACCGCATTTCGCATCCGCATCCGCCAGGGTCAGTGGAACATATTATCGTCACTCAGGGGCGCGCGCGGGTAGGATTGACGTCGGCGCCGGAAGAGCTCGGCGAGGGCGACTATATCTGCTACCCGGCGGATCAGGAGCATGTGTTTCAGGCCCTGGAGCCGGATACGCAGGCGCTGCTGATCGCTGAGCAAAACTGACATCGCACCGGCGGGCGTCGCGCTCTCGCTGGACGCCATAGCCGTATTGCGGGACACTAGCCGCATTCTTCCGCGAAGACAGGCATACCTATGTCGCTGAAAGCCATTGCTAAAGAACTTGGGATCTCGGTTACGACCGTCAGCCGCGCGTTAAACGGCTATGATGATGTGTCGCAGGAGACCCGTGCTCGCGTCGAGGCTGAAGCGCAGCGTCGCGGATATCGGCCAAACACGTTCGCGCGTCGCCTGAAAATGGGCAAAATCGACGCCGTTGGCCTCGTGTTCCCCGTGCGCCCCGCGCCGCTGAATAACAACGTCTTTCTCGAAATGGTGGGAGAAATCAGCCACGAACTGGCGCGCTATGAGATTGATTTACTGCTGATCGCCGATGATGAACAGGCCGATAAGCACGGGTATATGCGCATGGTGCAGAGCCGTCGCGTCGATGCGCTGATCGTCGCGCATACCCTGGACGACGACCCGCGCCTGATTCAGCTGCTCTCTTCCGGCTTTCCTTTCCTCGCGCTGGGCCGTAGCCGCCTGCCGCAGCCCTACGCCTGGTTTGATTTCGATAACCAGGCGGGCACCTACCGCGCCACCCGCCATCTGATTAGCCAGGGGCATCGGCGCATCGCGCTGCTGAGTGAAAATAATAATCAGGCGTTTATTACCCAACGGCGCAACGGTTACCTGGAAGCGCTGCGCGAAGCGGGCCTGGCGGAAACCTGGCTGCGCAGCGTGCCGCCCACCCGCCGCGGCGGGTTTCAGGCAACGATGGAACTGCTGCGCTTGCCTGAACCGCCAACGGCGATTGTCACCGATTGCAACACCCATGGCGACGGCGCGGCGATGGCCCTGGCTCAGCTTGGGCGTCTTACCGGCGCCGATCGCGTCTCACTGGTGGTCTACGACGGTTTGCCGCAGGACAGCATCATCGACACCCCGGTAGGCGCAGTGGTTCAGTCCACCCGACAGGGGGTGGGACGCCAGATAGCCACGATGGTCCGCCGCTTAATCGCCGGCGAGGATCTGGCCTCGCTCCAGGTGCTCTGGCAGCCCGAATTCATCCCCGGCGAAACCGCCTGATACCGCTCTCCACAGATTAATTTCCTGAACTCGATCACGGATCCGAAACGTTTTGGTTGGCGTCCGAAACGTTTCGGATCAACAGTAAGGCATTCCTTGAAGTGGAGATGTCTAATGTCTGATTCGATTATACGCCTGCAAAGCGCAGCGGCTGACGTGGTGATCAAAACCCACCCTTTCGCCGAAATTATCTACTGGGGGCCGCATTTAAGCCACTTTTCGCCGCAGGATGCCGACAGCCTGACGCGGCCGGTCGCCAATGGCCGCCTCGACGTCGATTCCCCGGTCACCTTAATGGCGGAGCTGGGCCATGGTCTGTTTGGCGCTCCGGGCATTGAAGGCCATCGCCAGGGGCTGGATGCCTCGCCGATTTTCGCCACCAGCGAAGTGCGGCACGAGGGCCAGACGCTGACCCTGGTCAGCGAAGACTCGCAGGCCGGCCTGCGGTTGTGCAGTGAAATCCAGCTTGATAGCAGCGGCGTGCTGAGCGTGCGCCATGGCGTGACCAATCTGCGCGCCAGCCCATGGCAGGTGGATCGCCTGGCGGTCACGCTGCCGGTCGCCGAACGCGCTCGCGAGGTAATGGCTTTTCACGGCCGCTGGATCCGCGAATTCCAGCCCCATCGTCTGCTCCTTGAACACGACAGCTTTGTGCTGGAGAACCGCCGCGGGCGTACCTCTCACGAACATTTCCCGGCCCTGATCACCGGCAGCCACGCCTTTAGCGAGATGCAGGGTGAAGTCTGGGGTGTGCATCTGGGCTGGAGCGGCAACCATCGCCTGCGGGCGGAGGTGAAAACCGATGGCCGCCGCTATCTGCAGGCCGAGGCGCTCTATCTGCCTGGCGAAATGGCGCTGGCGGAAGGGGAAACCTTATGGACGCCGTACCTGTATGCCAGCTACTCGGCGAACGGGCTGAACGGTATGAGCCAGCAGTTCCATCGTTATCTGCGCGAACGGATTATTCGCTTCCCGGGCAACAAGCCGCGCCCGGTGCATCTCAACACCTGGGAGGGGATCTATTTCGACCACGATCCGGACTACATCATGCGCATGGCGGATGAAGCAGCGGCGCTGGGCGTGGAGCGTTTTATTATTGACGACGGCTGGTTTAAAGGACGCAACGACGACTGGGCGGCGCTCGGCGACTGGTATCTCGATGAGGACAAATATCCCCACGGCCTGACGCCGGTTATCGACCACGTGAAATCGCTGGGGATGGAGTTCGGCATCTGGGTGGAGCCTGAGATGATTAACCCGAACTCCGATCTCTACCGCGCCCATCCCGACTGGCTGCTGGCGCTGCCGGGCTATACGCCGCTTCCCGGGCGTCATCAGTTTGTCCTGAACCTGAATATTCCGGAAGCTTTTGATTATCTGCTGGAGCGGATGAGCTGGCTGCTGGGCGAGCACGCGGTGGATTATGTGAAGTGGGATATGAACCGCGAGCTGGTACAGCCCGGGCATAACGGTAAAGCTGCCGCCGATGCGCAAACCCGCCAGTTCTATCGCCTGCTGGATACGCTGGTGGCCCGCTTCCCGCATATTGAATTTGAATCCTGCTCCTCCGGCGGCGGTCGTATCGATTATGAAGTCCTCAAGCGCAGCCATCGCTTCTGGGCTTCTGACAACAATGACGCCCTTGAACGCAATACCATCCAGCGCGGCATGAGCTACTTCTTCCCGCCGGAGGTGATGGGCGCGCACATCGGTAATCGCCACTGTCATGCCACCTTCCGCCAGCACAGTATCGCCTTCCGCGGCCTGACGGCGCTGTTCGGTCATATGGGGCTTGAGCTGGATCCGGTGAGCGCCGATGAAGAAGAACGCGCCGGGTACCGGAAATACGCGGCCCTGCATAAGCAGTGGCGCGACGTGATCCATCACGGCGTGCAGTGGCGGATGGATATGCCGGACGCCACCACCCTTGCCCATGGCGTCGTCAGCCCGGATAAAGCGCAGGCGATTTTCCTCGTCAGCCAGCTGGCGATGCCGGACTACACCCTGATGGCGCCGCTGCGCCTGGCGGGGCTGGAGGCGAGCGCCCGCTATCAGGTGACGCTCCTCGATCATCCGAACATACAGATCACCGGCGAGGGCGGCCACACCATGCGGAAGCTGCCGGCATGGATGACGACGCCGCAGACCGTAAGCGGTGAGTGGCTACAGCAGGCGGGGCTGGCGCTGCCCATCCTCGACCCGGAAAGCGCCATTCTGATTGGCCTGCAACGCGTGTGATGGTACCGGGCCGCGCCGCGGCCCTTCTTGAGGAAAATATAATGAACCCGACCGTCTGTACCCACAAAAACAACCCCAACTTCTGGATTTTCGGGCTGTTCTTCTTTCTCTACTTCTTCATCATGGCCACCTGCTTTCCGTTTCTGCCGATCTGGCTGTCGGACGTCATCGGCCTGAATAAAACCGAAACCGGCCTCGTTTTCTCCAGCCTGTCGCTGTTCGCCATCTGTTTCCAGCCGATCCTCGGGATGATCTCTGACAAGCTGGGGCTGAAAAAACACCTGATGTGGATCGTGACCGTTTTGCTGGTGCTGATTGCTCCCTTCTTCCTTTATGTTTTCGCTCCGCTGCTGAAAACCAATATCTGGCTCGGGGCGTTGAGCGGCGGCGCTTACATTGGCTTTGTGTTCTCCGCCGGCGCCGGCGCGATGGAGGCCTATATCGAACGGGTAAGCCGCAACAGCGGGTTTGAATACGGCAAGGCGCGCACCTTTGGTTGCCTCGGCTGGGCGCTGTGCGCCACCACGGCGGGGATGCTGTTCAGCGTTAACCCGGAGTGGGTGTTCTGGATGGGCTCAGCCGCCGCGCTGCTGCTGGTGGTGCTGGTGGCTATCGCTAAACCGCAGGCCAGTCAGTCCGCGCAGGTAATGGACTCGCTCGGCGCCAATCGCCCGGCGATCGATTTAAAAACGGCGGTGCGCATGTTCCGCCAGCGGAAGATGTGGATGTTTATTCTGTACGTCATCGGCGTAGCCTGCGTGTATGACGTTTTCGATCAGCAGTTCGCCACCTTCTTCAAATCGTTCTTCGCGACCCCGGAAGCAGGCACCCGTGCCTTTGGTTTCGCCACCACCGCGGGAGAAATTTGTAACGCCATCATTATGTTCAGCTCGCCGTGGATTATTAACCGCATCGGGGCGAAGAATACCTTGCTGATTGCCGGGATGGTGATGGCGGCAAGAATGATTGGCTCTTCCTTCGCCACTACCGCCGCGGAAGTGGTGGCGCTGAAAATGCTCCATGCGCTGGAGGTGCCGTTCCTGCTGGTGGGCGCCTTTAAATATATTACCGGCGTGTTTGACGTCCGGCTGTCGGCGACCATTTACCTGGTGGGCTTCCAGTTCGCCAAGCAGGTGGCGGCGATCTTCCTCTCCGCCTTCGCCGGGAATATGTATGATCGGATTGGTTTCCAGGAGACCTATATGATCCTCGGCGGTATTGCCCTCACCGTCACTTTAATATCGGCGTTTACGTTAGCGGGTAAGACGAAAACTGAGCCGCTGCGCGATAATGCGATGACGGTTTAATCATTGGAAGGTAAGATCACATGGATGTGACTGAAAGATAAGAATATTTTTATGGTGAAAATGAAAGAGCGCATAAGCAGCGGTAGGCATTAAAATATAAGGAATGAACAATAACCGCCAGAATTGTACCCGGCTTTACCCTATATAAGGGCTATAACTTATTCTTCTTTTTGTAAAAAAGAGATAATCCTTTCGGTCAATAAAAGTTAACTCCCTCATACTCGTGATGAGCTGTAATGATATCATCACACCTCTTTATTTCCTGTCTGGAAAGCTTGATATCTTTTTATTATTTTATTTTTCTCAATTAACGTATCTTAATAAAGATGACCAGTAAAATAAAAATGCGAGGCTAGAGTATGGATCTATGTAACGCAGCAACATGTGAACTGGATTACATTCCTGGCAGAGTTCACAATTTATAGTGAACACCATTGTTAGAGGGTATGATCAATCACCATGGCATCGATTAAAGACGTAGCGAAAAGAGCTGGGGTCTCGACGGCGACCGTATCACGAGTCCTGAATAATCACCCCAGCGTAGTCGCGGAAACGCGTAAGGCGGTGCGGGAGGCGATGGATTATCTTTGCTATGTTCCCAGCAAAAGTTCGTTTCAGCTTAGCGGGAAATGTTCAGGGCTGATTGGTGTGGTTTTGCCTAATCTGGTGAATCCTCACTTCTGTGAACTGCTGGCGACGGTGGAAGAAGAGGCCCGGTATATCGGCAAATCGGTGATCGTTAAAACGCATCAGAATCAGCCGCAGCAGGATAAACATATTATTCAGGCCTTAGTGGGGATGGGCATTGACAGTTTGCTATGGGTGCCGACAGAAGCAGAAGCCGAACTTTCAGAATGGTTAAGCATTACCCGGATCCCGGTCGCCGTCGTCACCCAGGTATCCCGGTTCTTTAATTCCGTATCGATTAATCAGGACCGGGGCGCAGAAAGTATTGCGGAACATTTTATTCATACAGGCCATCTTTCATTTGGCTTTGTGGCCCAGGAAGGGGTGGATAGCCGTAAGGTTTCGTCGTACAGCAAAAAAATAGCGAGTCACGGTTTAAAGCTTGCTAAAGATAATTCGTTCTGGATAGCCAAAGGCGAGGGTGAAAAGATATCAGGCCATATTAGTATTCTTGATGACATTATCGAGAAACTCAGCGAGCCGACGCGAACCTGTACATGCCTGTTAGTGTATAACGACATTGCGGCAAACTATATTATCGATGGGCTAAAAGAAAAAGGCATCTCCGTTCCTGAAGATATTGCGATTGCCAGCTTTGACAATACCCTGCTGGCGCAAACTAAAAAAATCACCAGCGTTGCACAGCCGGTAAATGAAATTGCTCACCTCGCGTTTCAGATGGTGAAACATCAACAGCAGCCGGACAGTATTGAAATGCACGAAATTGTCTCTCGGTTAATTATTCGTGAGAGCAGCGTAAAAATTAATATTACTTCCCTGTAAGGGATTTATGTTTAGAAATGGCGCGAAATTTGGCGCCATGGGCTCCTTTTAACAAAAAATAGGTGTATTTATGTCTGCTACCGCAATGGAAAAGCCAAGCGCTTATGAAAAGCTGGGGCTGAGGGAGAAGATCGGCTACGGCATGGGTGACGCCGGTTCAGGAATGATATGGAGCGTACTGGCGCTCTATCTGACGTGGTTCTATACCGATGTCTATGGCCTCAATGCCGGAGTGGTGGGCACATTATTCCTGGTGATTCGCATCTTCGACGCGTTTAGCGATCCGCTGATGGGGGCAATCTGCGACCGCACCGTGTCGCGCTGGGGAAAATTCCGTCCATGGCTATTATGGATGGCATTTCCGTTTGGTCTGGGGGCGGTACTGATGTTCACGACCCCAGAGCTCAGCATGAACGGCAAGATTATTTATGCCTGGGTTACCTATCTGGTTATGTCGCTGATTTATACCGCGATTAATATTCCCTATTGCTCGGTCGGCGGCGTCATTACCCTCAATCAGAAAGAGCGTATGGGCTGTTTGTCATGGCGCTTTTTCCTGAATGGCCTGGCAACATTAATTATCTCCTCCTCTATTCTGCCGTTAACGGACTGGCTGGGTAATGGCGACCGCGCCTCCGGTTTCCAGCTGACCATGGTCATTATGGGTGGTGCGGCAACGCTGATGTTCCTGTTCTGCTTTTCCAGCATTAAAGAGCGGGTGGTATCGGTTAAGCAAAACGAGTCGTTGAAAAAAGACCTACGGGACATTATCAAAAACGATCAGTGGCTCTTAATGATCTCTATTACTTTCCTGAACGTTTTTCCGGCATTTATCCGCGGTGGCGTCACTATTTATTATGCGACTTATGTCATGAAGGCGTCTGTCGGATTTATTACCTTCTTTATGGCGCTGGGCGTGGCCTGTAATATGCTGGGCAGCGTGCTTGCCAAACCGCTTACCGATCGCTTTGATAAGCTGGCGCTATTCCGCATTATTAACATTATTCTCGGTATTCTGTCATTTGCGCTGTGGTTTATCGATCCGCAATCACTGACCCCGCTGATGGCGCTATTTATCGTCATTAACATTCTGCATTTAATTCAGTCTGGCCCCATCCTGTGGGCGATGATGTCCGACGTCGATGACTACGGTGACTGGAAATTTGGTAAACGCCTGACCGGCATCTCCTTTGCGGGAAACCTGTTTATGCTCAAAATGGGGCTGGCGGTCGCTGGCGCAATCGTCGCCTGGATTCTGGCATTTACCGGCTATGTCGCGAATGAGCCGCAGCAGAATTCTCGGACTATTCAAGGAATTATCATGATGTTCTCACTGTTGCCGATGGTGAGTTATTTCATCAGCGCGTATCTGGTGCGCTACTTCAAGCTGAATAACGCGTTCCTTGAGAAAATCAAAACGGATCTTGCAAAACGTGAGCTGGAAAAAGGTCGCGGTCAACCACAGGAGGTTCAGGATGTCCCTGTCATTTAATATAAAACAAGGTCAGCGCATTGATTTGTGGCTGAAAGCGTCCAAACCGGCGGCGCAACCCCTGTTTTCTATTCGCGTGAACGGTCAGGTTATATTTAAGATTCAGGAGGCGTCGGGCTATTTCCAGTATTTTACCTGGACCTCGTTTCAGGACGGCGTTGCCACCCTGGAGTGGCAGTCGGAATATAGCGAGATATCGCTTTGTTACACCTGGCATCCGGATTCACTGCGCGCGAGCGGCGTCACCTTTATCGCGACAGCCGGGCAGGATTTGCGCCTGATGAGCGGTCAGGATATTGCTGACGAGTATCTGCAGGAGCCGCTGCGTCCGGCATTGCATTTCTCGCCGCGTACCGGCTGGATGAACGACCCTAACGGGCTGCACTACAAGAACGGCGAGTGGCATCTGTTTTATCAGTATCATCCGCACTCCAGCCAATGGGGCCCAATGCACTGGAATCATGCGGTGAGCCGCGATCTGTATCACTGGCGGCATTATCCGGTTTTCCTGCAGCCAGAGCAGAATCTTTCCGCGTTAGGCGCGACGGGCGGTGCGTTTTCCGGCAGCGCGTATATTGATAAACAAGGAAAAACCCGCTTCTGGTATACCGAACGACTCCCGGCTTACGATCTGTATCGCGGATACCGGGAAGTGCAGAAAATGGCCGTTGCGCACGACGACTACGATAAGCCGGAATGGGTAAAAACCGTCTTAACCGACCTGCCTGCGGGCGTGGACTGCGATTTCCGCGATCCAAAAGTCTGGTACGAAGAGGCCGATGCCACCTTTTATATGATCCTCGGCGCGTCGGTAAATGGCGATCCGGCGATGCTGCTATTTCACTCGGCGGATAGTGAACGCTGGACGTTCCATCATGTGCTGTATGTCGCTCCCGGCTATTTTCGCGAAAACGGCGGTCGCTGCGTCGAATGCCCGGATTTCTTCTGCCTGGATGGCGTATGGGTATTAATTATCGGCGTCGTTGGCTACACGGAGCCGACAACCGGGCGACATAATTTGCTTTTTGCCCAGACCGGTACTTTCCGGAACGGCTATTTCACGCCGTCCGAGCAGCCGCTGCAGACTTTAGATTTCGGTACGGATTTCTACGCCCTGCAAACCTGGGGTGAGGACGACCGAAGAATCGGCTTTGCCTGGTTATATAACTGGGCGACGCAGAAACCGGTGGACTCCGCTTACTCGGGGGAAATGTCGCTCCCGCGTCGCTTTCATCTCAATGCGCAGCAGCGGCTATGCATGATGCCGGAGCTGCCGCCGGAATCATTGGTCGTCAGCCGCCATGCGCTGGATGACGGTGATATCTGGGTTAATGAGAAAGGCTGTAAAGCCGGCATTGTAACCTTTATGCCTGCCGATGGTTTCCGTTTGACGTTAACGGGCGATAGCGGCCAGCAAATCATCCTCGAACAGGACGGTAAAAATCTGACGCTATATGAAAAAGGCCGGGACGATGGGCGTTACCGCGCGCCGGTGGCCGGCGTCAGCGACGTCACGCTGTGTTTTGATGCCGGGATTGTTGAGGTCTTCGCAAATCAGGGCAGCGTATGCGGTACGCGACGCTATTACTCATGCAGTCAGCTCACCCGGATCCAGCTCTCCGGCGCGCCGGCACAGCTTACGCAATATCGCTCGACGTATTCGCAGGAATAAGCAAAGTCAAATTTAAGCGTTGATGTTCGATTTCTTATTATCATTAGAGGCGGTTTTTCATGGTACGTAAAAATTATTATGATGTTACGCAGTGGCACGTCGGCAACCCGTATGAGGATATTGGCGAAGTCATTAACAGTATTCTCGCCGATATTAAATCGCGACAAACTGAAACCGATATTAACGACGGGGGTAAACCGGGCGCCGCGATTTATATTCCGCCCGGTGATTATCATCTGAAGACGCAGGTCTTAATTGATATCAGTTATTTAAAAATTATGGGCTCCGGGCATGGTTTTGTCTCCTCGAGCATTCGCTTTAATACGCCGGCGGACGAGTGGGCGAATTTGCACGATATATGGCCGGGCGGGAGCCGTATCCTGGTCGATCTCTGCCCGCAGCCCGGCGATGAAGAACATGCTGGCGCTGCATTTTACGTGAAACGCAGCGGGGCGCCGCGTATCAGTTCGGTGGCGTTCGAAAACTTCTGTATTGATGGTTTGCACTTTGTTGATGATGGGCTGGGAAACAACGACCCGGAAAATACCTATACGAACGGCAAAACCGGCATTTATATCGCCAGCGCGCAGGACGCTTTCCGCATTACCGGGATGGGATTTATCTATCTGGAGCATGGCCTCACCACGTACAATAGCGATGCAATGGCGATCCATAATAACTTTATCGCCGAATGCGGTAACTGTATCGAGCTGCGTGGCGCCGGGCAGGCTTCAAAAATAACCGATAACCTGATTGGCGCGGGCTATAAAGGCTATTCTATTTACGCGCAAAACTTCGGGGGGTTATTGATTTCTACCAACAATATTTTTCCCCGTGGCGCGAGCAGCGTGCACTTATCGGGCGTGGTCCGCTCTAGCATCACCAGCAATCGATTCCATTCATTTTATCCGGGAATGCTCGTTCTCGAGAACAACTGCGCGGAGAATCTGATCTCGGCAAACCATTTCTTGCGCGATCGTGAACCCTGGCCGCCGATGCAGGCCTATGACAACGGCCTGGATGACGCCTATGGCTTGCTGCATATAAACGGCAGCAATAATTCGGTTATTGCCAATCATATTTCCGAAACGATTGATGTCCAGTATCTCAAGCCGCTGGGAATAAAACCGGTCATCATCCGCCTTGTTTCCGGCAAAGGGAATTATATTGTGAATAACCATATCGTGGCGACCACGGAGACGTCAGCGGCGCAGGCGCAGCCCTCTGAAGAGGATGCCTGCTTTGCGGCGCAGGTCAGCGCTTTGCTGACGACGGCCAGGTTAAAAGAACTCGATGCGGTCGCCGTACAGGTAGAAAAAGAATCCGCGCAAAACACGATACTTGATAGCGGCAGTGACGCACAGGTGGTCATAGACAGAGCGCGTAATGCCTTCAGGGCGACACCGGTTGCTGGAAATTAATATTCACTCTGTTTGTTAATCCGTATAGCGAATGACGTTATTTAAGGAGGCAGATTACACGTTATTTCATTCATTCTTCTGCTAAATAAAAATCAAAATATAAAAGGTGAATATTTTTATTCACCTTATCCCACCTTTTACCTCTGGGAAAATAAAAATGAATAAAACAACATTATCAATAGCGCTAGGCTTGTGTTTAATGACGGGATCGGCGGTCGGAAAAAATAATCAACTGACGCTGGAACAACGAATGGAACAGCTTGAAGCGCGGCTAGCCGCCGCGGAAAGCCGGGCGACGGTAGCGGAAGGCCAGGTGCGGGATTTGCAGGCGAAGCAGAATGCCGCGATTCAGGCGGCGCAAACTCGTGTGCCGGTAAACAGCGCGGCAGCAACCGCGGAGAGTAAAAAGAATCTTAGCGTCCCGGAGCTGAAATTATCCGGCTATGGCGATCTGAAAATCTACGGCGACGTGGAGTTCAACATGGACGCGGAAAGCAAACACGGTCTGCTGGCGATGACCAACGCCGATGTCGGCAGCGATCCCACCTACGATAAGTGGGATTTAAACGGCCGTATCCTGCTCGGCTTCGACGGTATCCGCAAAACGGATAACGGCTATTTTGCCGGTTTCTCTGTCCAGCCGCTGGCGGATATGACCGGCTCGATGAACCTCGACGACGCGGTTTTCTTCTTTGGTCAGGAGAACGACTGGAAGGTGAAAGTGGGGCGCTTTGAAGCGTACGATATGTTCCCGCTGAACCAGGACACCTTCGTCGAGCACTCCGGTAATACCGCCAACGACCTCTACAGCGACGGCCATGGCTATATCTATATGATGAAAGAGGGGCGCGGCCGCTCTGACGCAGGCGGCAACTTTCTGCTGAGCAAGCAGCTTGATAACTGGTATTTTGAGCTCAACACCCTGCTGGAAGACGGTACGTCGCTGTACGACAACGATGGCTACCATGGTCGAGATATGGAGCAGAAAAAGAACGTCGCCTATTTGCGTCCGGTGGTGTCATGGGCGAAAGACGAATTTTCCGTTGCCGCGGCCATGGAAGCGAACGTGGTGCAGAACGCCTACGGCTATAAAGATGCCCAGGGCAACTTTATCGATCAGTCGGGGCGCACCGGCTATGGCCTGACCATGACCTGGAACGGCCTGAAGCGCGACCCGGAGGACGGGGTGGTGGTGAATCTGAACACCGCTTATATGGACGCCAGCAACGAACAGGATTTGACCGCCGGGGTGAACGCGCTGTGGCGGCGCTTCGAGCTGGGATATATCTACGCGCATAACAAAATCAGCGATTATGCCGGGGTGATTTGCGATAACGATTGCTGGATTAAGGATGAAGGCACCTACAATATTCATACCTTCCACGCGTCGTATCAAATTCCGAACGTGATGAATATGCAGAACTTTAATATCTATCTCGGCGCCTATTACTCCATTCTGGATAGCGACAATAAGCTGAGCCAGAGCGATGACGACGATCGCTACGGCGCGCGCGTGCGTTTTAAGTACTTCTTCTAAGAGCTTGAAACGGCTGCCCCGCTCAGCACTACGGGGCAGCCGTAGTTTTACTCCAGATAAAACACCTCTTTAAGCTCCGCGCTCACCGGACTGTTGTCCGGATTGGCAGGCATCACATCACGCATATGCTGCCACCAGCGCTGGCATACCTCGGTCCCGGCGACGGCGTTCCAGCGCGCTTCGGATTCAATCTCCACCGTGGCGAACAGCAGGTGGCGTTCTTTATCGAGATAGATGGCGTAGTGGTGCGCGCCGTGGGCTTTCAGCGTAGCCTCCAGCTCCGGCCAGATGGGGTTATGACGGCGCTGGTACTCCTCGTGCGCGTCGGGGTTCACCTGCATGACAAAGGCTTTACGGATCATAATGCCTCCAGATAGAGCTCGCGGACCTCATCGCGGCTGGCGGGGCGCGGGTTACATGGCGCGCACGGGTCGGCCAGCGCTTTGTCCAGCCAGCCTTCGATATCGGCTTTGCTGACGCCAAGCTGGTTGAAGCCCTGGGGGATCCCCACGCGTTTGCTCAGCGCGCGAATGGCGTTGATGGCCTCCATGCTGGCGGCTTCATCGCTCATGCCGCGGGTATCGACACCCATCGCCTGCGCCACGCGGGCGAAGCGCGCCACGGCGTTCGGGCGGTTAAAGTTTTCGATGATCGGCAGCAGGATGGCGTTGCACACCCCGTGCGGCAGGTTGTGGGTGGCGCCAGGCTGATGGGCCAGGGCGTGTACCAGCCCGAGGCCGGCGCTGTTGAACGCCATGCCCGCCAGGTACTGGCCAAACGCCATCTGCTCGCGGGCCTGCAGATCGTGTCCATCGTCTACCGCTTTCGGCAGCCACAGGTTGATCAGGCGGATGGCCTCGAGGGCGTTGGCGTCGGTCAGGGGATGGGCGCCAACGGAGACAAAGGCCTCAATGGCGTGGGTCAGGGCGTCCATGCCGGTGGCGGCGGTAACGGCTGGCGGGATGTCGAGCATCACGCTGGCGTCGTCGACGGCGATATCCGGGATCAGGTTCGGGTCGATAATCACCTCTTTTACCTGACGCTCGCTATCGATAATCACTGCGTTGCTGGTCATCTCCGCCGCCGTGCCGGCAGTGGTGTTGATGGCCACCAGCGGCACGCCAGCGTTTTTCACTTTGCCGACGCCGGAATAGGCTGTGGAGGGGCCAGGGTTGGCGGTGAGGATTTTTATCGCCTTGGCGGTATCAATCGGGCTGCCGCCGCCGAAGGCGATCAGGTAATCGCAGCGGGCCGCCTGGTATGCCGCATAGCCTTGCTGCACCAGCGCTTCGGTAGGGTTGGGGAACACGTCGTCAAACAGCTGATATGCCATCTGCTGTTCATCCAGCGCGGAAAACAGACTGTCCAGCAGGCCCAGCTTCACCAGCTGCCCGTCGGTGACGATCAGCGCCTTGCCCCACTGTTTACCCGCTACCAGCTTGACCATATCGCCGATAGCGCCTGCGCCGTGGAGGCTGATTTTAGGTAGTGCCAACATAAAACTCATGATAATTCTCCTTAATGTTGATTTGGGTAATCCGTTTCCCTTCACCCGCTCCCGGGTCGCGGCTGGCGCCTTACCCGGGCTACAGGTTCACTGGCGTCTGCAGGCCGGTAGCCAGGACAGGTGCGTAGCACCGCCTCCGGGATTTAGGGCGAGGGGGGAAATTAACATCGTCTTCGCTGCAGCATCCGCCGGGTCATAATCGGCAGGGAGATAACCACGATCAGCATCGCGCCGATAATCACCGACATCACGATGCCGGGGACGTTGAGCAGGCTCAGGCCGAAGGTCACCAGCCCCATCAGAAAGGCGGCGATGATCACTCCGGGCATGCTGCCGGAGCCGCCGAGAATATTGACACCGCCGAGCACCGCCATGGTGACAACCGCCAGCTCCCAGCCCATCGCCAGGGTAGGGCGGGTACTGCCGAGCCGTGAGGTCAGCAGGACCGCCGCCAGTCCGGCCATCAGCCCGACCAGCGCGAACAGCGCCAGGTTATGGCGCTTCACGTTGATCCCGGAGTACCAGGCGCCGGTCGGATTATTGCCGATGGCGTAGGTCCGGCGACCAAAGTTGGTTTTATGCAGCAGGAAGGTGAAGGCGGCCGCGAGGAGGATAAACAACGCAAACTCAAAAGAGAGCGCGCCCCACACGTACCCCTGGCCGAACCAGGCAAAGCTCTCCGGGTAGTGGTTGAGCGCCTGATCGCCCAGCAGGATATAGGTGATGCCGCGATACAGGCTCATGGTGCCGATGGTGATCACGATCGACGACAGGTTAAAACGCGTCACCAGGATACCGTTAAACAGGCCGCACAGCAGACCCACCCCCAACCCGACCAATACCAGCAGCGGCGTATCCATCCCCGCCGCCGCGCAGAAGCCCATCACAGTTGAGCTGAGCGCCATCGTCGAGGCTACCGACAGATCGATTTCCCGGGCGATAATCAGCATCGCCATCGGCAGGACGACGATCGCCTTCTCGGTAAAGGTGAAGGTGGCGTCCGACAGGTTCCAGATATTAAGGAAATAAGGGGAAGCCAGGGCGTTGCCGATAAATACCGCCAGGGTGACCGCCAGTAAAAACCCTTCCCAGCACAGCAGGCGGCGCAGCGGCGACGGCGCGGCCGGGGTGTTTTTCATCTCTTCAGATACCATCATCTTGCTCATGATTTCACCCCCTGTTTCTGCCGGGCTAGCGCCGCGTTACGCAGGATTAACCGCCCGTGACCGCGATTGCCGCGCTCGTTAAGCAGCACCGCCATGACGATCACCGCCCCGGAAATCGCCATTTGCCAGAACGGCGAGATGCCGATCACCGGCAGGGCATTATTGATGACGCCGAGGAACAGCGCGCCGCACAGGCAGCCCAGCACCCGTCCGCTTCCGCCCATGGTGCTGATACCGCCGATCACGCAGGCGGCGACCACCTGCAGTTCAAAGCCGTTCGCTACGTCGACATAGGCGACGGCGAAGCGCGAGATCCACAGATAGCCGCAGAAGCCGGCCAGCGCGCCGGAGAGACAGAAGCTGACGAACTGCATTTTCCCGGCGTTAATACCGGTGTAGTACGCCGCCGTCGCGTTGCCGCCTGCGGTGTATAAGGCCCGGCCGGTGCGGCTGTAGCGCAGGAAATAACCCACCAGCAGCAGTGCGGCGATGGCGCACCAGCTCAGCAGCGGCAATCCCAGGAGGGCGCTGCGCGGCAGACTGAGGAAATCAGCGCTCATCTGATGTGAGTTAACCCAGCCGCCGTCGGTCAGCAGAAAGATAATGCCGCGATAAATGCTCATGGTGCCCAGGGTCACCACGATGGCGGGAATGCCGAGGCGCCAGACCAGCAGGCCGTTAATCACCCCCATCAGCAGGCCCAGCAGGGTTGCCAGCGCCAGCAGCGCCACCACCGGAATACCCGGATAGTGGGCGTTAAGCAGGGCGACGATCATCCCGGTCAGCGCCAGGTTGGCGGCCATCGACAGATCGATGCCTTTGGTGAGCAGCACCATCATCTGCCCGAGGGCGAGGATGATAAGGATGGCGGTATCGTTAAACATCTCCACCAGATTGCCCGGTGAAACGAACGATGGCGCCCGGCTGCCAATGGCGCCGATCATCAAAATGATGACCACCGCCAGCAGCGCTTCGCGATGCTTCAGCCATGCGTGTCCCATCATGCTGCCTCCTGGCCAATGCCGCTGGCGGCGCTAACGATGGTTTCCGCCGTCGCTTCCCCGGCCCGGTACTCGGCGACCATCAGCCCTTCGTGCATCACGATAATCCGGTCGGCCATGCCCATCACTTCCGGCAACTCTGACGAGACCATAATCACCGCCAGCCCCTGGCTGACCAGCTCGGACATAAACTGATGCACGGCGGCTTTTGAGCCGATATCGATGCCTTTGGTCGGCTCGTCGAGGATAATCACCTCGGGATGGGTCGCCAGCCATTTGCCGATCACCACTTTCTGCTGGTTGCCGCCGGAGAGGGTCTCCACCGGCTGCCGCCAGCTGAAGGCTTTAACCTGCAGGCGCGAGGCGTACTCGTCCGCCAGCCGCCATTCCCGGGCGTCGTTCAGGACGCCGTTAGGGTTGAGCTTACTGAGCTGCGGCAGACTGATGTTTTGGGCGATGGGCAGGGCGATGATCGCCCCCTGTTTCTGCCGCTCTTCCGGTACGCAGACGATGCCGGCGCGGATGGCGTCGGCGGGCTGGCGAAAGCGCATGGGGCTGCCGTTCAGCCGGATCTCGCCGGAGGAGGGATGCGTTACGCCGGAGAGCGCCTGCATCAGCTCGGTGCGTCCGGCGCCCACCAGGCCGTAAAAGCCGAGAATTTCTCCCTTGCGCAGGCTGAAGCTGATATGGGCAAACTCGGTAGGATGACAAAGATCGTTTACCTCCAGCACCGTTTCCCCTGGGGTACAGTCAACTTTCGGGTAGGTTTGGGTAATCGCCCGGCCCACCATCATCGACACCATCCGCTCTTCGGTGATATCGCTCATTGCCCCGGAGCTCACGTACACGCCATCGCGCAGGATGGTGTAATAGTCGGCCAGCTCGAAAATTTCATCGAACTTATGCGAGATAAACAGGATCGCTTTGCCGTCCTGCTTCAGACGCTCAACGATCTGATAAAACTCCAGAATTTCATGTTGCGAGAGCGCGGCGGTCGGCTCATCCAGGATCACCACCTGGGCGTCGAAAGCCAGCGCCCGGGCAATCGCCACCATGTGCCGTTGGGCGATGCTGAGCGTTTTCAGCGTGGCGCGCGGGTCGATCAGAACTTCAAGCCGGGCGAGGATCTCGCCAGCCCGGCGATGCATCGCGGGCCAGTCGAGCGTTTTGAACAGCCCCTTATACAGATACTGGCCGACGAAAATGTTTTCGCTGACCGAGAGTTCGTCAAACAGCACGGTTTCCTGGTGAATGGCGGTGATCCCCACCTTGTGCGCCGATTCCGGCGTCGGCAGATGAATGGGGATCGCTTTATAGAGGATCTCCCCCTCTTCGGGCTGATAAATACCGGTCATGACTTTGACCAGCGTGGATTTCCCCGCGCCGTTTTCGCCGATGAGGGCGGTCACTTTGCCGGGCCAGAGATCAAGCTGTACGTTCTCAAGGGCACGCACACCGGGAAAAATCTTGGTGATGCCCTTCAGCGACAGCAGTGGCGTTGATGCTGACATGATAGTTCTCCGTAAAATCGCCCCTCACCCTAACTCTCTCCCCAAAGGGGAGAGGGAACGGTCCGGCGCCCGCTGGCCGCATCGCGCAGAGGGCCGGGGTGAGGGAACAAGGGTTAGAAAATCTTCGAGAACTTATCGATGTTGCTCGCATCGTAGACAAACGGCTCGGCCATCGCGCCGTTCCCCTCGGCATCCAGCTTCACTTTGCCCAGCTTGCCCATACTGGCTTCGGTTTTGGTCGCGGTGCCTTTGACTAAATCGTCGGCCAGATAGGTGGCGGCGTAGCCCAGGTCAATCGGGTTCCAGATGGCGAAACTTTTGCTGGCGCCAGACTTGATCGCGCCGGCCATTTCCGACGGCAGCCCCAGCCCGGTGACATAGACTTTGCCAATTTTTCCCTGGTCCTTCACCGCCTGCGCGGCGGCAACAATTCCCACCGACGAAGGCGAAACTATGACTTTCAGATCCGGATATGATTTCAGCAGGCCCACCGCTTCGCGGTAGCTTTTATCCGACAGATCGTCACCGTAGGCGACGGTCACCAGATTGACGGACGGATACTGCGGCAGCACCTTTTTCATCTCCTCAATCCAGATATTCTGGTTAGTGGAGGTCGGGGTGGCGCTTAACACCGCCACATCCCCCTTCTCCACGTTCAGCGCCTTCAGCGCATCGGCGGCGAGCTTGACGTTGGTCTCGCCAATTAAGGCGTTATTGGAAGGATTAAGATGGATCTGGCGGCCTGCCGGCGCCACGCCGGAGTCCCAGGAAACCACTTTGATGCCGCGCTGCATCGCTTTTTTCAGCACCGGCACCACCGCGTCCGGATCGTTAGCGGAAATGGCGATCGCATCCACCCCCTGGGCGATCAACCCGTTCAGCACGTCGATCTGCGCTTCGGCGGTAGTGGTGGTCGGGCCGGTGTAGATCACTTTGACATCACCTAACTCTTTGGCGGCCTGTTGGGCGCCAACGTTGGCGGCTTCGAAGAAGCCATTTCCCAGCGATTTCGCCACGAGGGCGATTTTGACTTCTGCTAAGGCGGAACCGGACAACGCCAGGGCGGCAACGGTGAGGATCAAGCTTGTCTTTGTTTTCATTGCTTTTACTCCACATGAGTCAGTTTTGTAGGGTTTGCAGGTGAGGCTTCGCCCCGTCTCGGTGAGCGGGGCGCGATGTTGTTATGGATAAAGATCTAACGCGGACTGCAGCGGCTGCACGTTGAAGCGTTTGCCAAGGGCGATAAGCTCTTCGCGAGTGATGGTCTGCTTCATACCGCCCATGGACAAGACTTTCACCAGCACTTCGGCGGACTTCTCGGCGGTGTCGATCAGACCGAAGGTCTCATCCAGGGTTGGGCCGCTGCCGAAGACGCCGTGGAACGGCCACAGCACCAGCGAGTGTTTTTGCATGGTTTCCGCAGTCGCCTGGCCGATTTCATCGGTGCCTGGCACCATCCACGGCAGAATGCCGACGCCGTCCGGGAAGACCACCAGACATTCGGTGCTGCCTTCCCACAGCTTGCGAGTGAACAGATCGCTGTGGTTCTCCAGGACGTAGGTCAGGGCGATCAGATTGGTGGCATGACAGTGCATGATCACCCGGTCCTTGCCGTCGGTCAGTTTGATGCGCTCGCTGTGCGACAGGAAGTGTGCCGGCAGCTCGGAGGTCGGCACCGCATCCTCCGTCAGACCCCACAGGATATGGTATCCCGCGCCGTCGCTGTCGACTTTCACCACGCCAAGGTTAGCGGCCGGGTCGAGCTGGACATTACGGAAGAATTTGCCGGAGCCGGTGACGATAAACGGCTGGTTAGCCAGGGTTGGCATCGGCTGGCTGAGGGCGATATAGCGCGGTTTAGCGTGGAAATCCGCCACGTAAGGTTCGATATCCACCTCATCCAGACGCAGCGTCAGGTTGCCGCCGTTGCGCTCGTCCCAGCCCTTCAGCCAGGCGTCGGAGGTGGCTTTGATCATGCCCTGGACGAACCAGGCGTCGATAATGTTCTGCATAGTCTTGTCTTTCCTGTTGATTCGGTGAGGGGTTGACCCCCTCACCCTAAATATGTGCGTGCCCCCGGATTGCGCCGTAAACGGCTTATCCGGGCTACCGGTTCGTAGCCCGGGTAAGGCGTCAGCCGCGACCCGGGGAAGCCCGTGCATTACCCGCGCTGGCTCAGAACCGCATTCTCATAAGCCCGCACGTTGTCCAGCCACTGGCTGCCCGCCGGCGTGTCGTGACGCTGGCAGTACATCTCCCAGATGGCCTGCCACGGCAGGGATTTTTGCTCTTCGAGCAGCGCCAGGCGGGCGGTGTAATCGCCGTCGTTCTCCAGCTGGCGCAGCTGATCGGTCGGTTCCAGCAGGGCGCGCAGCAGCGCTTTTTTCATATTGCGGGTACCAATTACCCAGGCCGCGATGCGGTTGATGGAGGCATCGAAGAAGTCGAGGCCGATGTGCACGCGGTCAAACAGGTTATGGCGAATGATTTCGCTGGCGATGGCCTGGGTCTCATCATCCAGCAGCACCACGTGGTCGCTGTCCCAGCGCACCGGGCGGCTGACGTGCAGCAGCAGACGCGGGATGTAGAGCATGGCGGCGGAGATCTTGTCGGAGATGACCTCCGTCGGGTGGAAGTGGCCGGCATCCAGGCACAGCGCCGTCTGGCGGCTGGTGGCGTAGCCCATATAGAACTCGTTGGAGCCGACGGTGTAGCTTTCGGCGCCGATACCGAACAGCTTGCTCTCCACAGCGTCAATGTGATGCGCCGGGTCGAATTTTTCGCTGATGACTTCATCCAGCGCGTTCAGCAGCCGCTGGCGCGGCGCGAAGCGGTCAACGGTAATGTCCTTCATGCCGTCCGGCACCCAGATATTCATCACCGACGGGGTGCCCAGCTGTTCGCCAAAATAAGCGGATACGCGGCGGCTGGCTTTGCAATGGTCGATCCAGAACTGGCGGATCTCAGCGTTGGCATGCGACAGGGTAAAGCCGTCGGCGCTCAGCGGATGCGAGAAGCAGGAGGGGTTGAAATCCAGCCCCAGTTTGTTGGTTTTCGCCCACTCAACCCAGTTTTTAAAGTGCTCCGGCTTAATCTCATTGCGCGCCACCGGCGCGTCGGATTCCAGATAAATAGCGTGCAGGTTGAGACGCTTTGGCCCCGGGATCAGGCTCAGCGCCTGCTCAAGGTCGGCGCGTAGCTCCTGAGCATTGCGCGCTTTGCCCGGGTAGTTGCCGGTGGCCTGGATGCCGCCGGTCAGGCTTCCCGCCGGATTTTCGAACCCGGCGACGTCGTCACCCTGCCAGCAGTGCATGGATACGGGCAGACGGTCCAGCTGGCGCAGGGCCTCCTCGACATCCACGCCGACGGCGGCGTAGCGCTGCTTAGCAATTTCCCAGGCTTGTTCAAGTTGAGTGGTCATGCGCAAAGCTCCTTGGTCTGTTGTGGCTGAAACTGCGCCACGAAACGGGCAATTTCACTATCAGGATTGGGGGTAAAGGTGGTGAGGGACGCGTTGCCGCGCACCACCTGACGAAACTCATCGACGCTGGCCAACTCGTCGAGGGTCATTAGCTGGATGCCGATATTGCCGAGGGTGGAGGCCTCTGTCGGGCCGGCCACAACGGCGATCCCGCAGGCGTCGGCGCACAGCTGGTTGAGCAGTTCGTTCTGGCAGCCGCCGCCGACGATATGCAGCTGGCTGAAGGGCTGGCCGCGCAGCGCCGCCAGCTCGTTAAGCACCCGGGCGTAGAGCAGCGCCAGGCTGTCGAAAATGCAGCGCGCCAGTTCGGCGTCGCTGTCAGGCACCGGCTGACCGGATCCGCGGCAGGCGGCCTGGATCTCGGCGCTCATACTGGCCGGGTTGATAAAGCGGTCGTCATTGCAGTCAATGATGAAGCGGCACGCCGGCAGCGCGGCGGTGCGGGCGATTAGCCCCTGCAGGTCGCTGACGTTTTGCTCTTTTAGCACCCGCTGCAGCAGCCACAGCCCCATAATATTTTTCAGCACCCGATAGCGGCCTTCGGCCCCGCCTTCGTTGGTGATATTGGCCTGCAGCGCCGCGTCGCAGGTGTACGGGGTCAGGCTTTCAAACCCCATCAGCGACCAGGTCCCGGAGGAGAGATAGGCGGCGTGGCGGTCGGCCAGCGGGGAGGCGATCACCGCGCTGGCGGTGTCGTGGCTGGCGACGGCGACCACCGGGATGTTATTACCCTGCGGACAAATCCAGTGGCCGATAACGTTGCCGGGATGCGTCGGCGCACCGAACCATTCGCGCGGCGCGCCGGTCCAGTTCAGCAGCGTCTCATCCCAGCTATCGCTGTGGATGTTGACCAATTGGGTAGTGGTGGCGTTGGTATATTCCCAGTTCAGATTGCCGGTCAGGCGGAAGCTGAAATAGTCGGGGATCAGCACGGCATGGGCGGCCTGACTGACCAGCTCCGGCTGCTGCTCCACCAGGGCGCGCAGCTGATAAAGGGTGTTAAACGGCAGAAACTGAATGCCGCTGCGGCGATAGATCTCCGCCCGGCCCAGCTGTTCTTCAGCGTGACGTAGCAGGCCCTGGGTGCGGTCGTCACGATAGGAGACCGGCAGCCCGACGCGCTGACCTTGCTTATCCAGCAGGACATAATCCACGCCCCAGGTATCGATGCCGATGCTGTCGATCAGGATGCCCTGCTCACACACTTTCTCCAGCCCGCGGCGGATCTCGCCTTCGAGGCTATCGAGATCCCAGCAGTCGAAGCCATCCACCTTCTGCAGGCTGTTGGTGAAGCGATGAATTTCACGCAGCGTCAGGGCGCGCGGCCCGGACTGATAGCTGGCGAGCATGACCCGCCCGCTGGAGGCGCCTAAATCGACGGCGACACAATGACGAATACTCATGGAACGACCCTTCTTAAAATCATTGTCCGCAGTCTAAAAAAGGGCGCTGACTAACACCTTCTCGCTACGGACAGCCGAAACTGGCCGCTGGCAAGAAAGCAAAGGTGACCGTGAGGAAAATCACAAATTGCGGTTTTGGGCGGTGGTGAGGAGGATGTGATGGGGTCCGCAGTTCCGCATCTTTCCGGCTGATTCTTGAAAAAGCGGCAGGATTTACGAATTTCGCGGTCAAAAATTGAAGGCCGGATAGCCAACCCTTCATTACTATCAGCCGGTGACTGATAATTTTTCTCATTACGAGGGTGGCATCATGACCATATTGCACAGTACGGATTTCTTTAAGGCCGGGATCTCGACGGTGGCTATTGAACCCCGCCTCCCTCAGTCGGCCTTTCCGGAGCATCACCATGATTTCCATGAAATTGTCATCGTGGAGCAGGGCACGGGCATTCACGTCTTCAATGGCCAGCCCTATACCATTGGCGGCGGATCGGTCTGCTTTATTCGCGATCACGACCGGCATCTTTACGAGCACACGGACAATCTGTGTCTGACCAACGTGCTCTATCGCGCGCCGGATGCGTTTCGTTTTCTCGCCGGGGTCAGCCAGCTGCTGCCCCAGGAGCAGGAGGGCAACTACCCGTCGCACTGGCGAGTGAACCAGACGGTCCTGCAGCAGGTGCGGCATATCGTGGCGCAGATGGAGGCCATGGGGAGCGAAACGGATACCCATGCCGTCGCCAGCCGTGAGATCCTGTTTATGCAGCTGCTGGTGCTGCTGCGGAAAAGCAGCCTTGCGGAAGAGGCCACCAACAACGATGCGCGGCTGAATCAGCTGCTGGCCTGGCTGGAAGACCATTTTGCGCAGGAGATCTGCTGGGAGGAGGTGGCGGCGCAGTTTTCGCTGTCGCTGCGTACTCTACACCGCCAGCTGAAGCAGCAGACCGGCCTGACGCCGCAGCGCTATCTCAACCGGGTGCGCCTGATGAAAGCCCGCCACCTGCTGCGCCACAGCGATGAAAGCGTGACTGATATCGCCTATCGCTGCGGATTCGGCGACAGTAACCACTTTTCGACGCTTTTTCGCCGCGAGTTTTCCTGGTCGCCGCGCGATATCCGCCAGGGGCGCGACGCTATTCTTCAGTAACGCGAGAGGAGTCAACGTATTGCGGACCAAAAACGCGAATAATGCGCCGTTATCCGCGTTGGGAGTGTGAGCCGTGGCCGGTCTGATTCTACGTAAAGAGGAGTTTTTCCCTTCCGCCACGCAGGCGGTGGCGGTGGCCGACCGCTACCCGCAAAACGTCTTCGCTGAACACACTCATGAGTTCTGCGAGCTGGTGCTGGTGTGGCGGGGCAACGGGCTGCACGTTCTCAACGACCGTCCCTGGCGCATTACCCGTGGCGATCTGTTCTATATTCGCGCCGAAGATAAACACTCCTATGCTTCCGTTAACGATCTGGTTCTGCAGAACATCATCTATTGCCCGGAGCGGCTGCAGCTCAATTTCGACTGGGCGGGGGCGATCCCTGGCCTCTTCGGCACGCCGTGGAAGCCCCACTGGCGCATGGGCAGCACCGGTATGGCGCAGGCGCGCCAGGTAATTAGCCAGCTTGAGCATGAGTGTTCCCGGCACGATGCGCAGGGGAATGCGATGGCCGAGCTGCTGTTTGCTCAGCTGGCGCTGACCCTCCAGCGCCATCGCTACGCGACGGATAATCTGGCGGCGACGCAGCGCGAAGCGCTGTTGGACAAACTGCTGGCCGCGCTGGCGGCCAGCCTGAGCCGACCCTTTGTCCTGGAGCGTTTCTGCGAGCAGGAGGGCGGCAGCGAGCGGGCGCTACGGCAGCAATTTCGCCAGCAAACCGGCATGACCATCAATCACTATTTACGCCAGCTACGGATCTGCCATGCGCAGTATCTGTTGCAGCATACCGAGCGCTTAATCGGCGATATCGCCATGCAGTGCGGCTTTGAGGACAGTAACTACTTTTCGGTGGTGTTCAGCCGGGAAATCGGCATGTCGCCGGGGCAGTGGCGGCAGCGCAGTCGCGCCGCCGCCTGAAGAGCGTCTTTGTCAGGCAGATGATCCGGTGCTTAACTGGCCATTCCCAGACCGACGATGTTGGCGGCGATGATGATCACCACGCAGCCGAGGCTCAGGACGCTCACCGGACGACGACCGGCGTTGTTCCACTCTTTCAGCACCAGACCCACCAGACCGCCGCACAGTACGTAGAAACTCATGTGCAGCATCCAGCTCATATAGTCATACTGCGCCGGAATGCTGGCGTGGCCCCAGGCATAGAAGAAGAACTGGAGATACCACATCAGGCCGCCGAGGGCGGAAAGCAGTAGGTTGCTGATGATGAGCGGTTTGGCCAGTGAGAAATCGGCTTTGACTGACAGAGTCTTCACTTTCGCCAGACGAATAAAGCAGAAGCCAAGGTTGACCAGCGCCCCGCCGCCCATAATCACCACGTAGCTTGGCAGCGCCGCATATAACGGGTCGACGCCGAGCGCCGCGGCGGCATCATGCATCGGTTTGGCGGCGTTCATCGCGAACGACATCCCTGCCGAGAAGATACCGCACATCACCGCCAGCAGAAGCCCTTTCTTCAGATTGAACTCTTCGGCTTTGATGCCCATTTTGCGCTCTTTCAGCTGGCCCGCGCGGGTGACGATGCCAACGCCAACCACCGCCACCAGCACGCCGAGCAGCGTCATTTGACCGCCCTGGGTGTGCATCAGCACCGAAAACTGACCGTTAATAATCGGCGTCATCAGCGTACCGACAATCAGCGTGATGCCAATGGCGATGCCAATCCCCATCGACATGCCGAGATAGCGCATGGTCAGGCCATAGTTGATATTACCGATGCCCCACATGGCGCCGAACAGAAAGACCGGCAGCAGCGTGGAGGCGTTAAAGGAGCGGTAGTAGGCCCAGAAATCGGGTAACAGGGTGGCGCTGATGGCCCAGGGCAGGATCAGCCAGGAGACGATCCCCCCGACCGACCACATGGTTTCCCACGACCAGTGTTTTACTTTCTTGAACGGGGCATAGAAACAGGCGGCACTGGCGGCCCCTATCAAATGCCAAAAAATACCCATCGTAATCGCGTGGTTCATTGATTTTATCCTCATCTTTTTTTATCGGAGACGGCGGCTTCCGATGCGATGAGTGTAAAAATTAGCCGCTTTGGCCGCCTTCAGGACGTTGCCACAGGATGGCGAACTCTGGCAACCATGGGCTTAATTAGTTGTTCTACATCACAAAACGACGGGTATTTCTTCTGGTTATATCCATATGAAAAATACGGCATTGATAAGCATTTTCAATACCATTTAATTAACTATAATGGACAAACTGCTTACGCGGCGTTAACACTTGAGCCGCTCGACAATAATGGAGATGATTATGAGCTATACCCTGCCATCCCTGCCGTACGCTTACGATGCTCTGGAACCGCACTTCGACAAGCAGACGATGGAGATCCATCACACCAAACACCACCAGACCTACGTGAACAATGCCAACGCCGCGCTGGAAAGCCTGCCGGAGTTCGCTAACCTGTCCGCTGAAGAGCTGATCACCAAGCTGGATCAGCTGCCGGCTGACAAAAAAACCGTACTGCGTAACAACGCCGGCGGCCACGCGAACCACAGCCTGTTCTGGAAAGGCCTGAAAACCGGTACCACCCTGCAGGGCGACCTGAAAGCGGCTATCGAGCGCGATTTCGGCTCTGTGGACAACTTCAAAGCGGAATTCGAAAAAGCCGCTGCGACCCGTTTCGGTTCCGGCTGGGCGTGGCTGGTCCTGAAAGGTGACAAACTGGCCGTTGTCTCCACCGCAAACCAGGATTCCCCGCTGATGGGCGAAGCCATTTCCGGCGCTTCCGGCTTCCCGATCCTGGGTCTGGACGTGTGGGAACACGCTTACTACCTGAAATTCCAGAACCGTCGCCCGGACTACATCAAAGCCTTCTGGGACGTGGTGAACTGGGACGAAGCTGCAGCGCGTTTTGCCGCCAAAAAATAAGGTTGCAATGTGCTAAGAGAGAAGCGAGTCTGATGGCTCGCTTTTTTTATATCGGTAGCAAGGAGAGCAGACATGCATTATCCGGTGAATGTCTTTGTCGGCAAAATCAGGGACTACACGGGCAGTCGTCCCAGCGCGATCGGCAAAATTCAGGTTGACGGCGAGTTGCAGCTCGGCGATCTCGGTCTCGAAGGGGATGAGCAGGCGGAGAAGAAAATACACGGCGGGCCGGACCGCGCGCTGTGTCACTATCCGCGCGAACACTATGCCGACTGGATCCGTGAATTCCCCCAGCAGGCCGATCGGTTCTGCGCCCCGGCGTTCGGCGAAAACCTCTCCACTACCGGCCTCACCGAACAAAACGTCTACATTGGCGATATCTTTCGCTGGGGCGAGGCGCTGATCCAGGTCACCCAGCCGCGCTCTCCGTGCTTCAAGCTCAACTTTCATTTTGCGATCGGTGATATGGCGCAGCTGATGCAAAACAGCGGGAAGACCGGCTGGTTGTACCGGGTGATCGCCGGGGGGCAAGTCTCCAGCGATGCGCCGCTCGAACTGGTCTCTCGCCTGAGCGATGTCAGCGTCCATGAGGCCGGGGCGATTGCCTGGCAGATGCCGTTTGATGACGATCAGTACCACCGCTTATTGTCGGCAGCGGGCCTGTCGGTAAGCTGGAGTCGAACCATGCAGAAGCGCCGTTTAAGCGGCAAGATCGAGGATAATTCGCGGCGATTGTGGGGGAAATAATTCCCCCATATTGGCGCTTTCCGCAGCGTCTCCCGGGTAGCGGCGCAAGCGCCTTACCCGGGCGACCTGACCGTTCCTGGCGGTAACCCGGCGCAGCGCAGGCCGGGTCAGCGTCAGGTCCGCTTATACAGCGGCAGCCAGAGGGTTAAGCGCAGACCGCCCAGCGGGCTGTCGTCGGCCTTCACCCAGCCACGGTGCTGCTGAATAGCGGTTTCGACAATCGCCAGCCCCAGGCCGGTGCCGCCGGACTCGCGGTCGCGCGCCTCGTCGGTCCGGTAGAATGGCCGGAAAATCTGCTCGCGATCCTCCGGGCTGACTCCCGGGCCGTCGTCATCGACGTTAACCGTAATCCCGTCTTTATCCACTGAGAAGCTGACGGAAATCTTCGTGTGCGAGTAGCGCAGGGCGTTGCGGACGATATTCTCCAGCGCGCTTTCCAGCGCATTGGGGTTACCGTACAGCGGCCACGGACCCGGCGGATACTCAACGGTGAACGATTTACCCATCTGCTCGGCTTCAAACGCCGCGTTGTCCAGCACTTCGCCCCACAGCTGATTGGCTTTGACCGTCTCGCTCACCAGGGCGTTTTTCGCCTGATTGCGCGACATCACCAGCAGGTCGTTGATCATGCTGTCCAGCCGGTGCGCTTCAGTTTCGATACGCTCCAGCTCTTTGCTCTCACCGCTGCGGCGGCGCAGCAGGGCGGTACCCAGCTGCAGGCGCGTGAGCGGCGTGCGCAGCTCGTGCGAGATATCGGACAGCAGCCGTTGCTGGCTGGTCATCATCCGCTCCAGGGCCGTCACCATCTGGTTAAAGCTGGCGCCGGCGGCTAAAAACTCCTGCGGTCCGGCTTCCAGCTCCGGATGCTGCCGCAGGTTGCCCTGGGCGACCTCGTCAGCGGCATTTTTCAGCTTACGCGCCGGTTTCGCCAGGCTCCACGCCAGCCACAGCAGCAGCGGGGCGCTAACCAGCATTGTGACGATCAGCAGCAGCAGCGGCCGGTCAAACAGCAGGTTGATAAAGTCGGATTGTGAGGTGCTGGCGGGACGGATCAGATACAGCTGATAGTTATCCTCCCCATCCCTGACGGAGAACGGGCCCACCATTTCCAGGCGGCCATAGCGTTTTTTCTGCGGATGATCGGCGTTATCGGCCTGGCCGATAAAGTTGCGAATGATCTGCATCTCGTTGCGTTCTGCGCCGATCACGCGGCCTTCGCTGGTGACCAGCAGCAGGCGCTGACCCGGAGGCGCCCATTTATCGATGGCGCGAAACAGACGACGCCACCACATCAGGTCGTTTGGCGGATCGTTGGCCAGCTCGGCCTCGACGTGCTGCTCGATCATGATGCCTTGACGCTGCTCGCTTTCCAGCAGCTCGGTCATCTGCCGGGAGTCCAGTTTGGGCAGCATCAGCACCAGCATCAACACCAGCGCCAGCGTGAGCCAGAAGATGGCGAAGATGCGTGCAGTCAAACTTCCAATCATGAAGCAGAAACCATCAGATACCCGCGGCCACGCAGCGTTTTAAACCACGGATGGCCATCTTTGCGCTCCGGCAGCTTACGCCGCAGGTTGGAAATATGCATATCGATGGCGCGGTCGAACGGCGTCAGGCGCTTGCCTAACACTTCCTGGCTTAAATGTTCGCGTGACACCACCTGGCCGAGATGCTGCGCTAACAGATAGAGCAGGGTGAACTCGGTGCCGGTGAGCTCCAGCGTCTGGCCATCGAAATTGGCTTCCTGACGGCCCGGATTGAGGCTTAAGGCATCCACTTCCAGGGTCGGCGAGCCGGCTTCGGTCGTCTGCTGCTGTTCGCTCCAGTGGGAACGGCGCAGAATCGCGCGTATACGCGCCACCAGTTCGCGATCGTTGAACGGCTTAGGCAAATAGTCATCTGCGCCCAGCTCGAGGCCGAGAACGCGATCCAGCTCGCTCCCGCGCGCTGTTAGCATGATAACCGGAGTCTGGTGTGTCTGACGCAGCTCTTTAAGCGTATCGATACCGTTTTTCTTCGGCATCATTACGTCGAGCAGCAATAAATCAATGCTGTCGTCCAGAAGGGCCAGCGCCTGTTCCCCATCATGGGCCACCAGCACGTTAAAACCTTCCATATCGAGCAGCTCTTTTAACAGGGAGGTGAGCTCCCGGTCATCATCAACTAACAGGATTTTATTCATTGTTTAAATACCTCCGAGGCAGAAATTACGTCATCAAGGCCCGCTAATCCATGACTTTACGTTGTTTTACACCCCCTGACGCATGTTTGCAGCCTGAATCGTAGACTGTCTCTCGTTGAATCGCGACACAAACGTTTTGGGAGTATGTGATGCGCAATGTTATCGCTGCCGTCATGGCCTCAACGCTGGCGCTAAGTGCATATAGCCAGGCCGCTGAAGTCGTTACCAGCGTTAACTGGCTCCCCGGAGACGAAGGGGGACAGCGCGGTAGCCAGAGCCATATGTTTGACGGCATAAGTTTAACCGAGCAGCAACGTCAGCAGTTACGGGATCTTATGCAACGGGCACGCCACGACAGGCTCCCCGTTAATGTTAGCGAAATGGAGACAATGCATCGCCTTGTCACCGCAGAAAATTTTGATGAAAACGCTGTGCGCGCTCAGGCAGAAAAGATGGCGCAGGAACAGGTTGCTCGCCAGGTCGAGATGGCTAAGGTCCGCAACCAGATGTACCACCTGCTTACGCCAGAGCAGCAAGCGGTTTTAAATGCTAAGCACCAGCAACGTATGGATCAGTTGCGTGAGGTTGCAAGGACGCAGAAAGGCTCAGCGATGATGCTTTCGAGTAGTAGCAACACCCTGCAACCCCAGTAACAAACCCTGTTTTCCTTGCCATAGACACCATCCCTGTCTTCCCCCACATGATGTGGGGGTTTTTTTTGTCCTTTTTTCGGCAAATCAACTTCTTCGCCTGTCCCGTGAGCGTCACCAGTTCAGGTTATACTAAGCGCAGTGCAGGAGAAGGAGCCTATATGAATCAATCTTATGGCCGGTTGGTCAGCCGCGCCGCTATCGCTGCGACGGCGATGGCCTCCGCGTTACTTTTGATCAAAATTTTTGCGTGGTGGTATACCGGTTCAGTCAGTATTCTGGCCGCGCTGGTGGATTCGCTGGTGGATATTGCCGCCTCGCTGACCAACCTGCTGGTGGTGCGCTATTCGCTGCAGCCTGCTGATGAAGAACATACCTTTGGCCACGGCAAAGCGGAGTCGCTGGCGGCGCTGGCGCAAAGCATGTTTATCTCCGGTTCGGCGCTGTTTCTGTTTCTTACCGGTATTCAGCACCTGGTGCGTCCGGAGCCGCTACAGGCCGCCGGCGTCGGGGTTGTCGTCACGTTGATTGCCCTGTTCAGCACGCTGGCGCTGGTGACCTTCCAGCGCTGGGTGGTGCGAAAAACCCAAAGCCAGGCGGTGCGGGCGGATATGCTTCATTATCAGTCTGATGTTATGATGAACGGCGCCATTCTGGTGGCGCTGGGCCTCTCCTGGTACGGCTGGCATCGCGCCGATGCGTTGTTTGCCTTAGGAATTGGCATCTATATTTTATATAGCGCGCTGCGGATGGGCTATGAGGCGGTTCAGTCGTTACTCGACCGCGCTTTGCCTGACGAGGAGCGTCAGGACATTATCACCATCGTGACCGCATGGCCCGGCATCCGCGGGGCGCACGATCTACGAACGCGGCAGTCAGGGCCGACCCGCTTTATTCAGATTCATTTGGAAATGGAAGATAACCTCCCGCTGGTGCAAGCCCACGTGATTGCAGACCAGGTGGAGCAGGCGATTCTGCGCCGTTTCCCGGGTTCCGATGTCATTATCCATCAGGATCCCAGTTCTGTGGTGCCGGCGGCGCAGCAGGGCTTTTTTGAGCGTTAGGTTATAGTCTGTAAACTCGATGTAAAAATGTGGGTCAGCTCGGCATTTTTTGTATAAATTACCGCCGTTTGGTCTGACCTGAATCAATTCAGCTTGAGGCGTTTGATATACTATTGTCATTAGCGTCGTGCACTCCTGGTGAGGGAGCGCTTCAGGCAACAGAATTATTTTTTGCTTCCTAAGTTCAGAGGTAGTCATGATTAAGAAAATCGGTGTGTTGACAAGTGGCGGTGATGCGCCGGGCATGAACGCAGCAATTCGTGGCGTTGTGCGCGCGGCATTAACGGAAGGTCTGGAAGTTTTTGGAATCTATGACGGTTACCTCGGCTTGTACGAAGACCGTATGGTTCAGCTCGACCGTTACAGCGTTTCCGACATGATCAACCGCGGCGGCACCTTCCTGGGCTCCGCTCGCTTCCCGGAATTCCGCGAAGAACACATCCGCGCAGTGGCTATCGAAAACATGAAGAAGCGTGGCCTGGACGCGCTGGTGGTTATCGGTGGTGACGGGTCCTATATGGGGGCGATGCGCCTGACCGAGATGGGCTTCCCGTGCATCGGCCTGCCGGGCACCATCGACAACGATATCAAAGGCACTGACTACACCATCGGCTTCTTCACCGCTCTGAGCACCGTGGTGGAAGCGATTGACCGTCTGCGCGACACCTCCTCTTCGCACCAGCGTATCTCCGTGGTGGAAGTGATGGGCCGTTACTGTGGCGACCTGACTCTGGCGGCGGCGATTGCCGGCGGCTGTGAGTTCATCATGGTGCCGGAAGTGGAATATACCCGTGACGATCTGGTAGCGGAAATCAAAGCCGGCATCGCAAAAGGGAAGAAACACGCTATCGTGGCGATCACCGAGCACATGTGCGACGTTGACGAGCTGGCAAGCTACATCGAGAAAGAGACCGGCCGTGAAACCCGCGCTACCGTCCTCGGCCACATTCAGCGCGGCGGTTCCCCGGTTCCTTACGACCGTATCCTGGCTTCCCGCATGGGCGCCTATGCGATTGAGCTGCTGCTGCAGGGCCATGGCGGCCGTTGCGTCGGCATCCAGAACGAGAAGCTGGTGCACCACGACATCATCGATGCCATCGAGAACATGAAGCGTCCGTTCAAGAACGACTGGCTGGATTGCGCGAAGAAACTGTACTAAGTTACGCGCCGGATAAACAAAAGGCCTTCTCATGGAGAAGGCCTTTTTTATGGCGCAAGGTTTATTCGATATCCAGCGGGTCTTCCGACAGAATCATCCCGGTGTTATCGGCATACAGATGGTCGCCGCTGAAGAAGGTCACGCCGCCGAAATTGACGCGCACGTCGCTTTCGCCGATGCCTTCGCCAGCCGCGCCGACCGGAATAGCCGCCAGCGCCTGGATGCCGATATCCAGTTCCTCAAGGTCGTCAACCTGGCGCACCGCGCCATAGACCACCAACCCTTCCCATTCATTCTGTACGGCCAGACGCGCCAGGTCAGCGTCAATTAACGCGCGTCGTACTGAGCCGCCGCCGTCGATCAGGAGAATATGACCACGGCCATTCTGCTCGAGCAGATCGTAGAGCAACCCGTTATCCTCGAAACATTTTACCGTAATGATCTGTCCACCAAACGACGACCGTCCTCCAAAGTTAGAGAACAGCGGTTCCACGACGTTGACATCTTCCTGGTAGATGTCACAAAGCTCGGAAGTATCGTATTTCATAGGCTTAACGTTCAGTTGCTGCGAGAGTTTTTAGTATATCCCGCGAATCGCATTGTTGGCAAAATCATCAATTGTTAATTGATATTTGTCAGTTAAGCCGCCAGCTTACTGGCAATAATCCCGATAACAAACAGCAGGTTGGTCAGCAAAGCCCCTTTGACCGTCTTTTCGAGCATCGGCCGCATCGCCAGCGGATCGGATTCGCGCAGGACGTAACGCGCCTGTTTGACCAGCAGCGGCGTGGCGAGAATAAACAGCCAGCCCCAGGCAGAATGCAGCGCCAGCAGGTTAAACAGCGCCAGACACAGCAGGGCGCCGAGCAGCAGGCAGGCATGATAGCGGCGGGCATTGACCGGCCCCAGGCGCACGGCGAGGGTGTTCTTCCCGTTCTGCCGGTCGCTGTCGATATCACGCAGGTTATTGATGTTCAGTACGGCGGTCGCCAGCAGACCGCAGGCCGTTGCCGGCAGAAAAATGGCCGCTTCCACATTGTGGGCTTGCAGATACCAGCTGCCGAGGACGCTCAGCCAGCCGAAGAAAACGAGTACCGAAATATCACCGAGGCCAATATAACCATACGGGCGGGTGCCCACTGTGTAGGTGATGGCGGCCACGATCGACAGGCCACCCAGCGCGAGGAAACCGATGAAATCGCCGACGCTCTGCCAGGCGACGCACAGTAGCGCCAGACCAAACAGACAGATCAGCGCGACGGTGACAATCAAGGCGCGCTTCATCTGCTGGGGGGTAATCACCCCTTTCTGCATCCCGCGCAGCGGCCCGATGCGGTCCGGTTTATCGCTCCCCTTGACCGCGTCGCCGTAGTCATTGGCGAGGTTGGAAAGAATTTGCAGCAAGCCGGCGGTGATCAGCGCCAGCAGGGCGACCCAGGGATCAAAATGCCCCTGCTCCCAGGCAAGGACGGTGCCAACAATAATCGCGGCAAACGCCAGCGGTAACGTTTTAGGACGCAGGCTTTCCAGCCACGCCTGAGAACGGCTGATATCAGTCATAGTTATTTTAGCCAATAAAAATGGGGGCGATAGCCCCCATCAACAGTGATGAAAATGCATTGCACCGGATTATAGGATAAAACGGCTCAGATCTTCATCTGCCACCAGAACATCCAGGTGCTTACTCACATATTCGGCATCGATAGTGACGGTCTGGCCGTTCATCTCGCTGGCATCATAGGAGATATCTTCCACCAGGCGCTCCAGCACGGTGTGCAGACGGCGCGCGCCGATGTTCTCGGTGGTTTCGTTTACCTGCCATGCGGCCTGAGCGATACGCTTGATACCGTCTTCGGTGAATTCGATATTCACCCCTTCGGTCGCCATCAGCGCCTTGTACTGCACGGTGATGGAGGCGTTCGGTTCGGTCAGGATGCGCTCGAAGTCATGGGTGGTCAGCGCCTTCAGCTCAACGCGGATCGGCAGACGCCCCTGCAGTTCCGGGATCAGATCGGACGGGCTGGCCACCTGGAACGCGCCGGAGGCGATAAACAGGATGTGGTCGGTCTTGACCATCCCGTGCTTGGTGGAGACGGTGCAGCCTTCCACCAGCGGCAGCAGGTCGCGCTGTACGCCTTCACGGGAGACGTCCGGGCCGGAGGTGTTGCCGCCGCGCTTACAGATTTTGTCGATTTCGTCGATAAAGACGATACCGTGCTGCTCAACAGCGTCGATGGCTTCCTGCTTCAGCTCTTCCGGATTGACCAGTTTGGCCGCTTCTTCTTCAATCAGCAGCTTCATCGCGTCTTTGATTTTCAGCTTACGCGGTTTCTGCTTCTGGCCGCCAAGGTTCTGGAACATGGACTGCAGCTGGCTGGTCATCTCTTCCATGCCCGGAGGGGACATGATTTCAACGCCCATTGGCGCCGCAGCGAGATCGATTTCAATCTCTTTATCGTCCAGCTGGCCTTCGCGCAGTTTCTTACGGAACGCCTGGCGCGCCGCAGACGGTTCCTGCGACGGCTCAGTCTGGCCCCAGTTGTTCTTCGCCGGTGGGATCAGCACGTCAAGCACGCGCTCTTCCGCCAGCTCTTCCGCGCGGTAACGGTTCTTATCGATGGACTGCATACGAACCATTTTGATCGCCGCATCGGTCAGATCGCGGATGATAGAGTCCACTTCTTTACCGACATAGCCCACTTCGGTGAACTTCGTCGCTTCAACTTTAATAAACGGCGCGTTGGCCAGTTTCGCCAGACGACGAGCGATTTCGGTTTTACCGACGCCGGTTGGGCCGATCATCAGAATGTTTTTCGGCGTGACTTCATGACGCAGCTCTTCGTTAAGCTGCATCCGGCGCCAGCGGTTACGCAGGGCGATAGCAACAGAACGCTTGGCGGCGTCCTGGCCGATAATGTGTTTGTCCAGTTCGCTGACAATTTCGCGTGGGGTCATTTCAGACATGGGAGATCCTTACGCTTTAGAAGGTAATTCTTCGATGGTGTGGAAATGGTTGGTATAGATGCAGATATCACCTGCAATATCCAACGCTTTCTCGGCGATATCGCGCGCGCCCATATCGGTGTTTTCCAGCAGCGCGCGGGCCGCGGCCTGGGCGTAAGGACCGCCGGAGCCGATAGCAATCAAATCGTTTTCCGGCTGTACCACGTCACCGTTACCGGTGATGATAAGCGACGCGTTTTCGTCCGCGACGGCCAGCAGCGCTTCCAGCTTGCGCAACATCCGATCGGTTCGCCAGTCTTTAGCCAGCTCAACGGCGGCCTTCACCAGATGGCCCTGGTGCATTTCCAGTTTGCGTTCAAACAGTTCGAACAGCGTGAAGGCGTCGGCGGTGCCGCCAGCGAAACCGGCAATCACTTTGTCGTTGTACAGACGACGCACTTTTTTCACGTTGCCCTTCATTACGGTGTTGCCCAGCGTGGCCTGGCCATCACCGGCAATAACAACATGGCCGTTACGGCGAACACTTACAATTGTAGTCACGAGCAGACCCCTTGGTTGCAAAAGCGGAACAGGGGCCCCGCGCTTTCCGCGGGGCCGAATGCAATTATAGATGGGGGGGATTTTGAGGGTTTCAACCCCTGGCGGCGAGACGAATGCAGTTTGCGTGTCCAGCCATCTTCAGGCGGGTGATCATCTCGTTGGCGCTTTCTTTGCCTTTCAGCGGGCCAATGACCACGCGGTTCCAGCCGTTGTTGGTGGTGATGTGCGAAGCAAACCCTTCGAAAGCCAGCTGAGCGCGGACGGTTTCGGCCTGCTCGGCGCCTTTAAAGGAGCCGCACTGGATCATCCAGCTACGATCGTCTTTTTTCTCGGCGGTCGTTTTCGGCGCTTCCTCCACTCGAGTCACCGGCGCTGCGGCCTGCGCGCGCGGCTGCGTAGTCGTAGTGTGCGCCGGCGTCTGCAGCAGATCCTGGTACGGCTGCTGGTTTGACGCGGTCTGCTTCGGCTGTTGCTGCTGGACCGGCTTCGGCTGCTGAACGCGCGGCTGCTGCGCGGTCTGCGGCTGAGTTTGCGCCCACTGTTGCTGTTGCGCCTGCTGCTGTTGCTGCGCTAAACGCTGACGCTGCAGCGTCTGCTGGCGCTGGGCCGGCGTTTGTTCGTTCCACGGCACTTCGGTCAGCTGAGTCGGCTGTTGACGCATATCGGCCTGCATCTGGGCCAGCAGCTGACGCTGTTCGTCGGTCAGTTGCTCCGGTTTCATCACTTCGCCGCCGGCGGTCGGTTCGGTCGGCGCGCGAACGCCCGGCTGGCGGCTTTCCAGCTCTTTAATATAGCGCCAGCGCTCTTCCGGTTTTGGCGGCAAGCCGTTGCCGGCGGCCTGGCGATTTTGCATCGCTTCCGCTTCTTCTTTCTTATGGTGCGTAATGAAATAGAGTCCACCGATAAAGGCCACCAGCACAGCCGCCGCGATCGCCACCATAGCCGGTGAAATTGCCGGGAGGCTGCTTTGCTTATTCCTTGAGCTTCGGGTAGTGCTCTTTTTGCGCCGCGAAGAAGCCGGTTGGCTGCGGCGTACATAATCTCGTTGTGCCACTATCGTTTCGCTGTCTTATATTCGTTCGTCAGCCCGCCATGTTACTTAAGCGGCGGGCCTTTGACCAGAAGAGCAGGCCCGAAAGCCTGATGGTTATCGTCTGATTTTTTGCGTACTGCCGCGAACAATCAGTTCGCAATCGAGCAGGCGCGAGCCGCTGTTCACGTTATGACCCTGCATTTGCTCAAGTAATAGCAGCATTCCTTCACGGCCGATATCAAAACGCGGCTGTGACACGGTGGTCAATGGCGGATCGCAAAATTCAGACAACGCGATGTTATCGAAGCCGACGATCGACAGGTCGTCCGGCACTTTCAGACCGCGGCGTTTCGCCAGCGATAAGGCGCCCAGCGCCATCACATCGCTATGGCAAAAGACCGCGGTGGGCGGTACCGGCTGCGACAGCAGCTGCTCCAGCGCATTGGCGCCAGCTTCGAAGGTAAAGTTGCCGCGAGCGATATAGTGCGGGTCAACGGTGATACCGCTGCGGCGCAGCGCCTGCACGTAACCCTGCAGGCGATAATGGCACAGCGGCATATCTTCCGGGCCGGCGATGCAGCCGATACGCTGGTGTCCCAGCTCGTGAAGATAGTTTACCGCGTTAAAAGCCGCCGTCAGGTTATCGATGTGGACGGTGGGCAGCTCCAGCTCCGGCGCGAACTCGTTCGACATGACCATCGGCGGCAAATTGCGCTGCTCTTCCACGCTGGCGTCAAACGGCAGGCGCGAGCTGAGCAGCACCATGCCGTCAATCTGCTTGGTGATGATAAGGTCGATAAAGGTTTTTTCTTTCTGATTCTGGTGGGCGCAATCGCCGATTAACACCAGATATCCGTGCTCGGCGGCAGTGACTTCAATACCGCGGATCACTTCGCTAAAAAAGGGATCGCAGATATCCGGGACGATCACGAGGATCGTCCGCGATTCGTTGCGCTTCATATTGCGTCCGAGCGACTGCGGTAAATAGCCGACTTCCAGCGCCGCCTGCTCGACCCGGTTACGGGTGGCTTGCGACACCTTATCAGGGTTCATCAACGCTCGGGACACGGTTGCCGTGGAAACGTTTGCCTTTAAGGCGACGTCTTTCATGGTGGCGGCAACCACTTGTTTTTTGGGCTTCACCTGGTTTCTCCTCGCTGAATGGCGCTGGCATTTCCCTTGCGCGCTAACTGCTGCATCATTTTTATCAGATAGTCGCGGCAGTGAGTTACAGAATTTTCATGAAAAACGTGATGCTTGTTAAATTTTTCGATCCGGCTCGCAAGAGAAGGCTTACCCTTCAATAGGATCGACATCCAGCACCCACTTCACTTTTTTCGCCTCCGGCAGCGTATTGATCAGCGCCAGCGTACCGCTGACGATATGCTGCAGGCGTACCCGCGAAGGATGCTGCAGCAATATCTGCCACCGCCAGCGGCCGCCGCGCTTCGGCGCCAGCGCCGGAACCGGACCGAGCACCCATAGCTTGTCGTCGGCCAGCGGACTGGCCTGCAGCAGATTGCGCAGCTGTTGTAAAAACAGCGGCGCCTGCTGGTTGTTATGGTCTTCCGCACGAATCAGCACATGGCTGGTCCACGGCGGTAGCTGCATTGTCTGCCGCTCTGCCAGCGCCTGTTCGGCGAAGGCGTCGTAGCCTTTATACAGCAGGGTCTGCAGCAGAGGGTGTTCAGGATGGTGGGTTTGCAGGATCACTTCGCCCTGTTTTCCTGCCCGTCCCGCTCGCCCGGAGACCTGGGTATAGAGCTGAGCGAAACGCTCGGCGGAGCGGAAATCCGCGGAAAACAGCGCCCCGTCGACGTCCAGCAGGGAGACGAGGGTGACGTCCGGGAAGTGGTGGCCTTTGGCCAGCATCTGGGTGCCAATTAAAATACGCGCCCCGCCGCGATGGACGGCGGCGAGATGCTCCTCCAGCGCCCCTTTGCGGCTGGTGGTATCGCGGTCGATACGCGAGATAGGCACGTCAGGGAACAGCGGCGCCAGGGCCTGCTCCAGCTGTTCGGTGCCGATACCCACCGGCACCAGGTGCGTGGAGCCGCAGGAGGGACATTGGCGCGGGATAGGGCGCTGACTGTCGCAATGGTGGCAGCGCAGATGGTGCTGCGCCTGGTGCAACGTGTAGTAGCTGTCGCAGCGCGGACATTCCGCTATCCAGCCGCAGTCGTGGCACAGCAGCGCTGGCGCAAAGCCGCGGCGGTTAAGAAACAGGATCACCTGGTTATCCGCCTGCAGATGCTGGCGCATACGGTTAATCAGCGCGGGAGACAGACCCGCCTGCAGCGGTTGCCCTTTGAGATCGAGCACGTGCTGCTGGGCAGGGCGCGCATTGCCCGCGCGTTTGCTTAAGGTTAACTGGCGGTATTTGCCCTGGCGGACGTTATGCAGGGTCTCCAGCGCCGGCGTCGCCGAGCCGAGAATAATCGGGATCTGTTCGCTGTGGGCGCGCCATACCGCCAGGTCGCGGGCATGGTAGCGCCAGCCCTCCTGCTGCTTGTAGGAGCTGTCATGCTCTTCGTCGATAACGATGACGCCGAGGTCTTTAAAAGGGGTAAACAGCGAGGAGCGGGTGCCGATCACAATGGCCGCTTCGCCGTTTTTCGCCTTCAGCCAGGCCGAAAGACGTTCGCTGTCATTGAGTCCGGAGTGCAGCACTTCCACCGGCGCGTTAAAGCGCTGGCGGAAGCGGGCGATGGTCTGCGGCGTCAGACCGATCTCCGGCACCATCACCAGCGCCTGGCGCCCCTGCGCCAGCACATTCTCCAGCACGCTCAAATAGACTTCCGTTTTCCCTGAGCCGGTAATACCCGCCAGCAGCCAGGCGGAGAAGCGATCGGCGGCGCTGTGGATCGCCCCGACGGCGGTGGCTTGCTCGGTATTAAGACGCAGGCGTTCGCCGGCAACCGAATACGCGCTGCGCCAGTCGATGAGGGCGGGCGCTTCGCAGGCCAGCTCCGCCAGCCCTTTGCCGCGCAGCGCCTGCAGCGCCGCTTCATTAAATTCCAGTTCGCCAACCTGATGACGCCAGATTTTTCCCTGGCGCAGCGCCGCCAGCGCCTGCTGCTGCTTCGGCGAGCGTTTCAGACCGTTAAGGTCGACGGCCTGCCCCTGCTCGGTGGCGAACCAGTACCACAGCGGCGTCGCGCTGGCGGGTTTGCCCTGGCGCAGCAGAATGGGCAGCGCATGGAACAGCACATCGCCAATCGGATGATGGTAATACTCAGCCGCCCACATCAGCAGCCGCCAGACGGTACCGGAGAAGACCGGTTCGTCGTCCAGCACTTCCGCGACCGGTTTTAGCTCGTCCAGCGGCAGCTCGCTGCGTTCGCTGACCGCCGCGACAATACCGATCCGCTCCTGTTTGCCGAACGGCACCCGCACCCGACAGCCCGCTTTGACCGCCATGCCTTCAGGCAGCAGATAGTCAAAAGTGCGCGGTAGCGGAACGGGTAGGGCAACGTGGGCGACGGGCATGTCATCTTCCTGACTTGAAATCTGGCGGGATAGTATACACATTACGATAAGGCGGCGCGGATCAGTTTGCATATGCTGGTCAAATTCTGTATGATTCGCCGCCTTTGATGCGCTTTATATCGCATTGAAGATTGACCATTACCGCGTGCTTCACGCTGTCAACAGCGTAGAGGGCGACGGGAAATTACTAATATCGCGTGGTGTCTGGCGTTAGGGCTGGAAGAGCGACGCGGCCTTAACTGAGGTTCTCCCATGAAAAAAGGTATTCACCCAAATTACGACGAAATTACTGCTACCTGTTCTTGCGGTAATGTCATGAAAATCCGCTCCACCGTAGGTCACGACCTGAACCTCGACGTGTGCGGCAAATGCCACCCGTTCTTCACCGGCAAACAGCGTGATGTTGCTACCGGTGGCCGTGTTGACCGCTTCAACAAGCGCTTCAGCATCCCGGGCAGCAAGTAAGTTGCCAGAAGAAGCCGCCTCAGGGCGGCTTTTTTGTGTCTCTCGCCTGCCTGGGCGGGAAAGAAAAAGGGCGGAAGCGTGCTTCCGCCCTTTTTATCGTCTCAGTATTCCCACGTATCCGGGTCGATACCCAGTTCACGCATAATCGCTTTCGCCGCTTCCGGGATCTCATCGCTGCGCTCTTTACGCAGGTCTTCATCGTTAGGCAACGGTTGTCCGGTAAAGGCATGCAGGAACGCTTCGCACAGCAGTTCGCTGTTGGTCGCGTGACGCAGGTTATTCACCTGACGACGCGTGCGTTCATCGGTGAGGATTTTTAACACCTTCAGAGGAATGGAAACCGTAATTTTCTTTACTTGCTCACTCTTCTTACCGTGCTCAGCGTATGGGCTGATATATTCGCCGCTCCATTCAGCCATGAGATACCTTAATCCTCTGTTTATTAGTGAAGGGCCAGAATATTCCGCCCGGGCTATAATCGCGCGTAGTTTACCGTATGCGCGGGCTTTCTGACATGAGATAAGCCGCCGCCGACGTGCGCTAATGCATATAATTTTAACGGCTATTTGCACTTTGCTCAATCTATACGCAAAGAAGTTTAGATGTCCAGATGTATTGACGTCTATTGTGACAATGTTTACTCTGAAGCCTGACTTTTCACCGATTCAGCCCAGGAACTTCCCAACATGACGCGTAAACAGGCCACCATCGCAGTGCGTAGCGGTTTAAATGACGACGAGCAGTACGGTTGCGTTGTCCCGCCGATCCACCTCTCCAGTACCTATAACTTCACCGACTTTAATGAACCTCGCGCTCACGACTATTCCCGCCGCGGCAACCCGACGCGTGATGTGGTGCAGCGCGCTTTAGCGGAGCTGGAGGGCGGCGCTGGCGCGGTGCTGACCAATACCGGTATGTCGGCGATCCTACTGGTGACGACGGTGTTCCTTAAGCCTGGCGATCTGCTGGTGGCGCCGCACGACTGCTACGGCGGCAGCTACCGTCTGTTCGATAGCCTGGCGAAGCGCGGCTGCTATCGCGTTCAGTTCGTCGATCAAAACGATGAGCAGGCGCTGCGGGCGGCGCTGGCGGAAAAACCGAAGCTGGTGCTGGTCGAAAGCCCAAGTAATCCATTGCTGCGGGTGGTGGATATTGCGAAAATCTGTGGTCTGGCGCGCGAAGCCGGGGCGATCAGCGTGGTCGATAACACCTTCCTGAGTCCGGCGCTGCAAAACCCGCTGGCGCTGGGCGCCGATCTGGTGTTGCACTCCTGTACTAAATACCTTAATGGTCACTCTGATGTGGTGGCCGGGGTGGTGATTGCCAACGATCCGGCGACTGTCACCGAACTGGCATGGTGGGCGAATAACATTGGCGTCACCGGCAGCGCCTTCGACAGCTATCTGCTGTTGCGCGGGCTGCGGACGCTTTCTCCCCGCATGGAAGTGGCGCAACGTAATGCCCTGGCGATCGTCGAGTATCTGAAAACCCAGCCGCTGGTGAAAAAGCTGTATCATCCGTCGCTGCCCGAAAACCAGGGGCATGAAATTGCGGCGCGTCAGCAAAAAGGTTTTGGCGCAATGTTAAGCTTCGAGCTGGACGGTGACGAGCAGACGCTGCGCCGCTTCCTGAGCGGGCTGTCGCTGTTTACACTGGCGGAATCGCTGGGGGGCGTTGAAAGCCTGATTTCCCATGCGGCAACGATGACGCATGCCGGCATGGCGCCTGAAGCGCGTGCCGCCGCCGGAATTTCAGAAACGCTCCTGCGTATTTCGACCGGTATCGAAGATGGTGAAGATTTAATTGCCGACCTGGAAAATGGCTTCCGGGCAGCAAACGAGGAATAAAGATGAGTGTGATTGCGCAGGCAGGGGCGAAGGGTCGTCAGCTGCACAAATTTGGTGGGAGTAGTTTAGCGGATGCGAAATGTTACCTGCGCGTCGCGGGGATCATGAAGGAGTATTCGCAGGCGGGGGACATGATGGTCGTCTCCGCCGCTGGCAGCACCACCAACCAGCTGATTAGCTGGCTTAAGCTTAGCCAGAGCGATCGCCTTGCTGCGCATCAGGTTCAGCAGTCGCTTCGCCGCTATCACACCGAGCTGATTGGCGGTCTGGTGGAGCCTGCGGCGGCGGATACGTTGATCGCCGCCTTTATCCACGAACTTGAGCGTCTGGCTGGTCTGCTGGACGGCGGGGTTTCCGAAGCGGTCTATGCGGAAGTGGTCGGCCATGGGGAAGTGTGGTCCGCGCGCCTGATGGCGGCGGTTCTCAACCAGCTGGGAATGGAAGCCGCCTGGCTGGACGCGCGCGCGTTCCTGCGCGCGGAACGCGCCGCGCAGCCGCAGGTGGATGAAGGATTATCCTATCCACTGCTGCAGCAGCTGATGGCGCAGCATCCTAACAAGCGTCTGGTGGTGACCGGCTTTATCTCCCGCAACCAAGCCGGTGAAACCGTCCTGCTGGGCCGTAACGGGTCTGACTACTCTGCCACCCAGATCGGCGCGCTGGCGGGCGCTTCCCGCGTCACTATCTGGAGCGACGTCGCCGGGGTGTACAGCGCGGATCCGCGCAAGGTGAAAGACGCCTGTCTGCTGCCGCTGCTGCGTCTGGACGAAGCCAGCGAGCTGGCGCGTCTGGCCGCGCCGGTGCTCCATGCCCGCACGCTACAGCCGGTTTCCGCCAGCGATATCGATCTGCAGTTACGCTGCAGCTATACGCCGGAACAGGGTTCCACGCGCATTGAGCGCGTGCTGGCCTCCGGTACTGGCGCCCGGATTGTCACCAGCCATGACGATGTCTGCCTGGTGGAGTTTCAGGTGCCGGCCGGTCACGATTTCAAACTGGCGCATAAAGAGCTGGACGCCCTGCTCAAACGCGCCCAGCTGCGCCCGTTAGCCGTTGGCGTCCATGCAGACCGCAAACTGCTGCAGTTCTGCTATACCTCCGAGGTGGCCGACAGCGCGCTGAAGCTGCTCGATGAGGCAGGTCTGCCGGGCGAGCTGCGTCTGCGTCAGAAGCTGGCGCTGGTGGCGATGGTGGGCGCGGGCGTCACCCGCAACCCACTGCACTGCCACCGTTTCTGGCAGCAGCTGAAAGGGCAGCCGGTGGAGTTCACCTGGCAGTCGGAAGAGGGGATCAGCCTGGTGGCCGTCCTGCGCGCCGGGCCGACGGAAAGCCTGATCCAGGGGCTGCACCAGTCCTTGTTTCGTGCCGAAAAGCGTATCGGCCTGATGTTGTTCGGCAAAGGGAACATCGGTTCCCGCTGGCTGGAGCTGTTCGCCCGTGAACAAACCACGCTCTCGGCGCGCACCGGCTTTGAGTTTGTGCTCGCCGGCGTGGTCGACAGTAAACGCAGTCTGCTGAACTACGACGGGCTGGACGCCAGCCGGGCGCTGGCTTTCTTCAACGATGAAGCGGTGGAGCAGGATGAAGAGTCGCTGTTCCTGTGGATGCGCGCGCACCCGTATGATGATTTAGTGGTGCTGGACGTCACCGCCAGCGAGCAGCTGGCAGACCAGTATCTTGATTTCGCCAGCCATGGCTTCCACGTGATCAGCGCCAACAAGCTGGCGGGGGCCAGCAGCAGCGATAAGTATCGCCAGATCCACGACGCGTTTGAGAAGACAGGGCGCCACTGGCTGTATAACGCCACCGTGGGCGCCGGCTTGCCGGTGAACCATACGGTGCGCGATCTGATCGACAGCGGCGATACCATCCTCGGCCTGAGCGGTATCTTCTCGGGAACGCTCTCCTGGCTGTTCCTGCAGTTTGATGGCACTGTGCCGTTCACCGATCTGGTGGATCAGGCGTGGCAGCAGGGTCTGACCGAGCCGGATCCCCGCGTCGATCTGTCCGGTAAAGATGTGATGCGCAAGCTGGTGATCCTCGCGCGGGAAGCGGGTTACGACATCGAGCCGGATCAGGTGCGCGTGGAATCACTGGTCCCGGCGCACTGTGAAGAGGGTTCGGTCGATCACTTCTTTGAGAATGGCGAAGAGCTGAACGAGCAGATGCTGCAGCGCCTGGAGGCGGCCCGCGAGATGGGGCTGGTGCTCCGCTACGTGGCGCGTTTTGATGCCAACGGCAAAGCACGCGTCGGCGTGGAAGCGGTACGCGAAGAGCACCCGCTGGCGGCGCTGCTGCCGTGCGATAACGTGTTCGCTATCGAAAGCCGCTGGTATCGCGATAATCCGCTGGTGATCCGCGGGCCCGGCGCCGGGCGCGATGTGACCGCCGGGGCGATCCAGTCGGATATTAACCGTCTGGCGCAGCTGCTGTAGTCCCGGGAAAAAGACCAGGCGCGGCCTGGTCTTTTTTGTTAGTGCGCCGCAAAAACTGCTTTAGCGGCAAACAGGCCGTTTAGCGCCGCCGGGAAGCCGGCGTAGACCGCCATCTGCATGATCACTTCCGTAATTTCCTCTTGCGTCAGACCGACATTTAATCCCGCGGCAATATGCACTTTCAGCTGCGGCTCGGCGTTACCCAGCGCGGTGAGCGCGGCGATGGTGGCGATTTCCCGGCTACGCAAATCAAGCCCTGGCCGGGCGTAAATATCGCCGAAGGGGAACTCAATCAGATAGCGGGCGAAGTCGGGGGCGATATCCCGCAGGCTGTTAACGACGGCCTCCCCGCCGCTACCGTCCACGCGCTGAAGCATTTCCTGACCGGTGGTATAACGTTCGCTGGACATCGTTTTTTCCTCTCTGTGATGATGCGTTGAGAGGAAGGGTAGGGAAGTTTACCGGACTTGAGTAATACCCTTTTCGTGATACCTTTTCAGTATGACAACTTCGCGATTACATTCTCTCGATATCCGCCTGCTGCGTGCCTTTGCCGTGGTGGCGGAGGAAAATAACATCAGCCGGGCGGCGCAGCGGTTATTTATCTCGCAGCCGCCGCTGAGTCGCCATATGCGCTATCTGGAAGCGCAGCTGGGGGTGACGCTGTTTCAGCGCCATAGCAAAGGCCTGATCCTTACCGACGCGGGCAGAGAGGTGCTGGCGATCATTCGGCCCATGCTGGCGCTCCAGGAACGCACGCTGGCGGCATTGAGTGAGCTCTCCGTTCACTCGCCGCCGTCTCTGCGTCTGGGCGTGACCACCGCCTTCGAACAAGGCATTTTCGCTGCTGTTGAATCTGCGCTGAGCGAACATACCCGCGGGTTGCATATCACCCGCCACGCCTCACCGGCGCTGGCGCAGCAGGTGCGCAAAGGCAAACTCGATGCGGCGCTGGTCGCGCTGCCGCTCAATACTGAAGGGCTGCACCTGCATCCATTGCCGTATCAGGAGCCGCTCATCGCGGCAGTGCCAGCCTCCTGGCCGGAAGCCGTCACACCAGCGTTAACGCTAAGCGCGCTCAATCATCGGCCGCTATTCTGGTTTAAACGCGAGCGTAACCCCGATTTCTTTGACTACACGCGGCGCATTTTCGACCGGGCTGGCTATACCCCCGCTTATGTGGAAGAGCCCGCCGAACATGATGTGCTGCTGGCGCGAATCGCGCGTGGGGAAGGCATGATCCTCCTGCCGGCGTCCTTTTCCGCGATCCAGCGTCAGGGGGTGGTGTTCTGTCCTGTCGCTGAAGGCGACAGCATGCCGTTAAGCCTTGGGGTGATCTACGCGCCTCACCAGGCAGGAGCCGTGCGGCAATGGCTCTCACTGCTGGATGATCACCTGACGGCTCGCTCGTCTCATGCTGAACATCGTTCTACCTCATGTTGACCGCAGAGCGGGCTCTTTCGGCTGGCAAAGCGCCGGTAGATGAAGTTTTTTCATGTTGGCAGCCTTTTCCTCACTCTTTACGCAGATTTTTCTATTGACGCCCGGGCGCTTTTCCGTCATTTTTACATCTGGACGTCTAAACGTATAGAAGTTCGCAACACAACAGCCATTACATGCGATTGATGAGGTAAGGTATGAGCTTTTTTCACGCCAATCAGCGGGAAGCCCTGAATCAGAGCCTGGCGGAAGTCCAGGGCCAGATTAATGTGTCCTTTGAATTCTTTCCGCCGCGCACCAGTGAAATGGAGCAAACCCTGTGGAAATCCATCGATCGCCTGAGCAGTCTGAAACCGAAGTTTGTCTCGGTGACCTATGGCGCGAACTCCGGCGAGCGCGATCGCACCCACAGCATCATCAAAGGTATTAAAGAGCGAACCGGTCTGGAAGCGGCGCCGCACCTGACCTGTATCGATGCTACTCGCGATGAGCTGCGCACTATCGCCCAGGATTACTGGAACAACGGCATCCGCCATATCGTCGCTCTGCGCGGCGACCTGCCGCCGGGCAGCGGTAAACCGGAGATGTACGCCGCCGATCTGGTCACTCTGCTGAAAGAGGTGGGGGATTTTGATATCTCCGTCGCCGCGTATCCGGAAGTGCATCCGGAAGCGAAAAGCGCGCAGGCGGATTTGCTCAACCTGAAACGCAAAGTCGAGGCAGGCGCCAACCGCGCGATCACCCAGTTCTTCTTCGATGTGGAAAGCTACCTGCGTTTTCGCGATCGCTGCGTCTCGGCGGGCATCGACGTGGAAATTATTCCGGGTATCCTGCCGGTTTCCAACTTTAAACAGGCGAAAAAGTTTGCGGATATGACCAACGTTCGTATCCCGGTGTGGATGTCGAAAATGTTCGAAGGGCTGGATAATGACGCCGAAACCCGTCAGCTGGTGGGGGCGAATATCGCCATGGACATGGTGAAGATCTTAAGTCGGGAAGGGGTAAAAGATTTCCACTTCTACACCCTTAACCGCGCCGAAATGAGCTACGCCATCTGTCATACGCTGGGCGTGCGTCCGGCCTGAGTGCTTGCCGTTTCCGCCGTCAGTGGGCGACGCGTCCGGCTGATAAACATAAAAAAACACCCGGCTGACGCCGGGTGTTTTGCTCTGGATTATTCCCATTCCTGCAGGAAGCGCTGGCCATATTGGTCGGCGACCAGCAGCGCGGCGTAGACCTGGTCGGCGTCGACGCCGCCCGGCATATTGTGGATGGTTTCGCCTTCAGCGCAGGCGGCTTCCGCCACCAGGCGCATTTTGGTCGGGATGTCGCCTTTGATATCCAGCTGCGCCAGCGTGATCGGCAGCCCAACGCTGTGGCACAGCGCGGCGACAGTCTCGATCTCTTCCACCGGCGCGTTTTCCAGCACCAACTGCGTCAGGGTGCCGAACGCCACTTTTTCACCGTGATAATAGTGGTGGGCGTCAGGGATGGCCGTCATGCCGTTATGAATCGCGTGGGCTGCCGCCAGGCCACCGCTTTCAAAACCGACGCCGCTCAGATAGGTGTTGGCTTCCACCACCCGCTCCAGCGCCGGAGTGACCACGTGCTGTTCGGCGGCCAGCATCGCTTTTTCACCCTCTTCGAGTAAGGTGTTGTAGCACAGCTCGGCCAGCGCCAGCGCCGCCTGGGTGCATTTCCCGCCCGCCATGGTGGTGGCGCCGCTGCGTGAGCAGGCGCGGGCTTCGAACCAGGTGGCCAGCGCATCGCCAATCCCGGCGGCCAGCAGGCGAGCCGGCGCGCCAGCAACGATCTGCGTATCGACAATGACCATATTAGGGTTGTGCGGCAGCATCAGATAGCTGTCGAACTCGCCTTCGTCGGTGTAAATCACCGACAGCGCGCTGCACGGCGCATCGGTGGAGGCGATGGTGGGGGCGATCGCCACCGGCACCTTCATAAAATGGGCCAGCGCTTTCGCGGTATCCAGGGTTTTACCACCGCCGATCCCCAGCACGGCGGTGCATTTCGCACTGCCGGCGATATCGCGCAGGCGATTGATTTCATTATGCGAACATTCACCGCCGAACGGCGCGATTTCCGCCGCCAGGCCGGCGTCAGCCAGGCTTTTGCGTAGCATCTCTTCCGCGAATCCCAGCACGAATTTATCGCCAACGACCAGCCAGCGTTCGGCCAGCGGTTTCAGGTAGTCGCCAAGGCGCTTGATGGCGCCTGCGCCCTGGATGTATTTGCCTGGTGATTGAATAATGCGATCCATTTCGATTCCTCCTCGATGACCGTGATGCCGCCCGCAGGCGGCGCGCGGGTCCGGTTACAGGTTCAGCGTGCCAAAGGCGTTATTCCAGTCCTGTTCAAACTTCTCTATAGCTGACTCTACCGCAGGGGTGCCGAGCATTTGTTGCGCTACATCTAGTGGAAGGGTGATTGCTTCGCAGCCAGCCAGCAGGCAATCCAGCGCCTGACGGGGCGTTTTGAAGCTTGCCGCCAGCACTTTGCTTTCGGGCGCATGCATTTCCAGCAGGGATTGCAGTTCCTGCACCATGCGGATGCCGTCCCCGCCCTGAGCGTCGACGCGGTTAACGTAAGGCGCGACGTACTTTGCGCCAGCCAGCGCGGCCAGCAGACCCTGTGAAGCGCTGTAGACGGCGGTGCCAAGGGTCGGGATGCCTTCTTTCTTCAGCATCTTGATAGCGGCGAGGCCTTCGGCGGTGACCGGGATTTTGACCACGATGCCCGGCACGGCGTTGCTCAGGCGTTTGGCTTCTGCCACCATGCCCTGCGCATCGCGGCTCATGGTCTGCGCGAACAGAATCCCTTCCGGACCAACGGCTTTTTGCAGGCGCGGCAGTACATCCCACACCGGGGTTTTACCGGCGGCGATAATGCTCGGGTTGGTGGTCACCCCGGCCAGCGGGTAGATGCGGGCCAGGCGTTCCACTTCGGCGACGTTGGCGGTATCCAGATAGAGTTCCATAGTGTTTTCCTCAATGCTTAATTCGGTGCTGTCGTTGAGGTAAGCATACGGCTTTCGTTCGAAGGATCGCCAGATGACAAATTTGCCAAAAACTGGATAAATGTACGCATCGCGATTAAGGATGATTTAGATCACATTTATCGGCGCTGGCTGGGATGGCAGGAAACTATAGCGCGCACAAAAGTCAGGGTTAACACACAAAAATCTAGTTTTTTGCCGCGGACGATTTTTCCGTCAGCTGGCTATGGTACTGGCGGCGGTATTCAGATGGCGAGCGTTCCGTGGTTTTGCGGAACAGGCGGCAGAAGTAGTTGCTGTCGGCGAAGCCGCAGGCGTGGGCGATGTCTTTCACTTTCATATCGTGGCCCTTCAGCAGCATACGGGCCTGTTCGAGACGAATGTGGTTTAGATATTCATTGAAGCCCATTGGCCCACATTTCTGGAACAGATGGGAAAGATAGTTGGCAGAGAGATAGAACGCCTGGGCGACCGATTCCCGGCTCAGCGGCTCCGCGTAATGGACTTCGATGTACTGACGGATTGCCTCGAACAGCGCCTGGCTGCGCGAGGAGGTTTGCGCCTGGCTGCCGAGAAGATCATGGCAGTGGCTGAGCAGGCTGATGACGATGCTGCGGGCGGTTTGCTGCTCCTGCGGCTGCATCCGGATCTCGTTGAGCGCCTGCAGCAGGAAGGAACCGACGCGCGGCCCGCGACGCAGCGCCTGTAGCTTTTCAACAACGGCGATCGTCTTGCCATTCCAGCGCTGCAGCGAGCACTCCAACTGCTGCTTAGCGAACAGGATGCTTAACAGCAGGCAGGGCGCCTGCCACTGTGGGCAGTTCCAGCTATCGCCAGGAATATAGAGCACGTCATGGGCCTCCAGGAGCGGGGCGTTATCGCCGAGCGCCTGGTCGCGCAGCTGCCCATCGAGGAGGATATTCAGACGGGGAAAATCAACCTGCACCACCGGTTCAGCAGGCGAGCGCGTCTCGCCGGCGAAATAAACCCGTCCGAGGCTGGTCTGCTTTTTTAGCAATGCATCAATAAGTTGATTGATATCGTTGTCCATCATTGTTCCGCCCCGCGCATCACCCTTTTCATCATACCGGACATTATTCCAGCGGTAAAAGCGCCAGCCTGTCGCTATTGCTTCTCAGTTACGATATGTTATATCGTAACAATTTGTCACCATTGATAGCAAACTCAGGAGAGAGTAATGACCAGAAAGATCCCCCTGCTGGCCTTGGGACTCGGCATGGCGCTAGCCAGCGCCCAGGCGTTCGCCCACGGCAACCATAGCCATGGGCCGGCGCTAACCGAAGTGGAGCGTCAGGCCAGCGAAGGCATTTTTGCGGATAAAGATGTGCAGGACCGCGCGCTGAGCGACTGGGAGGGCGTCTGGCAGTCGGTGAACCCGTATCTGCTCAACGGCGATCTCGATCCGGTGCTGGAGCAGAAGGCGAAAAAGCCCGGCGGCAAGAGCGTGGAGGAGTATCGCGCCTATTATAAGAAGGGCTATGCCACCGATGTGGAACAGATTGGCATTGAAGATGACGTGATTGAGTTCCACATTGGCGAGACCGTCAACAGCTGCAAATACCGCTATTCAGGCTACAAAATCCTGCATTACGCCTCCGGTAAGAAGGGCGTACGTTATCTGTTCGAGTGCCAGCAGGGCGATGCCAGCGCGCCAAAATATGTCCAGTTCAGCGACCACATCATTGGCCCGCGTAAATCGCAGCATTTCCATATTTTCATGGGCAATGAATCACAGGAAGCGTTGCTGAAAGAGATGGATAACTGGCCGACCTATTATCCGTATGCGCTGCATAAAGAGCAGATCGTTGATGAGATGCTGCACCACTAGAACGGGTGAAAAATCCCCCGGCCGGGCGGCCGGGGGAAAGATAGCGATTAGCCGGTGTTACGCATCCCGGCGGCGACGCCGGCGATGGTGACCATCAGCGCTTGTTCAACGCGCGGATCCGGGTCTTTGCCCTCTTCTTCAGCCTGGCGCGAACGGTGCAGCAGTTCCGCCTGCAGGACGTTCAGCGGGTCGGTATAGATATTACGCAGCTGGATAGACTCGGCGATCCACGGCAGGTCAGCCATCAGATGAGAGTCGTTGGCGATGGCCAGCACGACGTTGATATCGGCAGCCAGCAGCTTGCGCAGCTCGGTACCCAGCGCCCACAGCTCTGGTTTCACCAGGCGCTGATCGTAGTACTCCGCCAGCCACAGGTCGGCCTTCGAGTAAACCATCTCCAGCATGCCGAGGCGGGTGGAGAAGAACGGCCAATCGCGACACATCGCTTCCAGTTCACTCTGTTTTCCGCCTTCAACCACCTTCTGCAGCGCAGCGCCAGCGCCCAGCCAGGCTGGAAGCATCAGGCGGTTCTGGGTCCAGGCGAAGATCCACGGAATGGCGCGTAGCGACTCGACGCCGCCGGTCGGACGACGTTTTGCCGGACGCGAACCCAGCGGCAGTTTGCCCAGCTCCTGCTCCGGAGTGGCGGAGCGGAAATAAGGCACGAAATCTTTGTTTTCACGCACGTAGCCGCGATACATCTTGCACGACACGTCGGACAGCTCGGCCATGATGTCGCGCCACTGCGGTTTTGGTTCCGGCGGCGGCAGCAGGTTGGCTTCGAGGATCGCGCTGGTATAGAGCGACAGGCTGCTGATGGTGACTTCCGGCAGGCCGTACTTAAAGCGGATCATCTCACCCTGCTCGGTAACGCGCAGGCCGCCCTTCAGGCTTCCCGGCGGCTGTGAGAGGAGCGCGGCGTGGGCCGGCGCGCCGCCGCGGCCAATGGAGCCGCCGCGACCGTGGAACAGCGTCAGTTCGATCCCGGCTTTCTCACAGGTTTTGATCAACGCGTCCTGCGCCTGGTACTGCGCCCAGGAGGCGGCCATCACGCCTGCGTCTTTCGCGGAATCAGAGTAGCCGATCATGACCATCTGTTTGCCCTGGATAAAGCCGCGGTACCAGTCGATATTCAGCAGCTGGGTCATGACGTCGTTGGCGTTGTTCAGGTCATCCAGCGTTTCGAACAGCGGGGCCACCGGCAGGGCAAAGCCAATCCCGGCCTCCTTCAGCAGCAGATGAACCGCCAGCACGTCGGACGGCGTTTTGGCCATCGAGATCACGTAGGCGGCGATCGATCCGCGCGGCGCCTCGGCGATCACTCTACAGGTGTCGAGAACTTCGCGGGTCTCTTCGCTTGGCTCCCACTGGCGCGGCAGCAGCGGACGTTTGGAATTTAGTTCGCGGATCAGGAAAGCCTGTTTGTCGGCTTCTGACCAGCTTTCGTAATCGCCGATCCCGAGGTAACGGGTCATTTCGCCCAGCGCTTCGGTGTGGCGGGTGCTTTCCTGACGGATATCAATACGCACCAGCGGTACGCCGAAAGACTTCACGCGGCGCAGGGTGTCGAGCAGCTCGCCGTTGGCGATAATGCCCATGCCGCAGGCCTGCAGCGATTTATAACAGGCGTATAGCGGCTCCCACAGCTGCTCGTTCTGAGTGATCAGTCCCGCCGGTTTCGGCAGCTTCTGACCTTTCAGACGCGCTTCCAGCCAGGCCTGGGTTTCCATCAGCTGAGTGCGCAGTTTTTTCATCAGGTAACGGTACGGTTCCTGAGCGCCCTCGGCGCCGGCCAGGGCGCGCAATTCGTCAGTACACTCCACCATCGACAGCTCGGAGATCAGCACCTGCACATCTTTGAGGAACAGATCGGTCGCTTTCCAGCGGCTGAGCAGCAGCACGTGGCGGGTGATATCGGCGGTCACGTTCGGGTTGCCGTCGCGGTCGCCGCCCATCCACGAAGTGAAACGCACCGGGACAAAGTCCACCGGCAGCTGATAGCCGAGGTTGGCTTCCAGCTGTTCGTTCAGCTCGCGCAGGTAGTTAGGCACCCCTTCCCACAGGCTATTTTCCACCACCGCGAAGCCCCATTTGGCTTCATCGACCGGGGAAGGGCGGTGCTTACGAATTTCATCGGTATGCCAGGACTGGGCGATCAGCTGGCGCAGGCGGCGCATCAGCTGGTGGTGCTCGTAGTCCGCGATATCTTTGTTATCCAGCTGCTTGAGGCAGTTGTTCACTTCCACCATTTTATGGATCAGCGTCCGGCGGGTGATCTCGGTCGGGTGGGCGGTTAACACCAGCTCCAGGGACAGAGATTCCACCGCTTTTTTGATGGTGTCTTCGTTGAGATTGGGTTGGTCTTTGAGCTTTCTCAGGGTGCGCGCAATGACTTCCGGATTGCTGGCCGCTTCGCCATTCGGCGAAATGCTGTGGTACTGCTCAGCGGTGTTGGCCAGATTCAGGAACTGGCTGAAGGCACGGGCCACCGGCAGCAGTTCGTCGTTAGACAAATTCTGCAGCGTGGTCAGCAGCTCCTGGCGGTTAGCTTCGTTGCCGGCGCGTGAAGATTTGGACAACTTACGGATAGTTTCGACACGATCAAGAATATTTTCTCCCAATGCATCCTTGATGGTATCGCCCAGCACCTTGCCGAGCATACTGACATTACTACGCAATGCGGAATATTGTTCGTTCATGTTACCCCAGACACCCCATCTCATTTTATTTTGTTATATCCGCTGCGCTGGAACGTGAGCAACGGATAAGCAACCCGTCTTTTATAAAGCCACGTAAATACCCCCACGTCAATTACTGCGAAATCGCTTCAGCAAACGAGTAAATACCCGTAATTTGCGAAATTTAACTCAGGGGGCGCTGGATAAGCATCGCTTATGGAAATGTGACGATCGTCACCGTTCCGCCCCGGGAGAGCGGGGCGGAAAAAGAGGGCGATTTTAGTGCCAGCAGAAGTGGTGAACCACCTGGCTAATTAGCTCCCGCGTCGGCTTGATAAAGCGCGTCTCCAGAAACTCGTCAGGCTGATGGGCCTGATTGATCGAGCCCGGGCCGAGAACCAGCGTTGGGCACAGCGTCTGGATAAACGGCGCTTCGGTACAGTAGTTCACCACGTCGGTCTGGGCGCCAAGCAGTTTCTCAACCACCTGCACCAGCTTATGGTCCGGCGGGCACTCGTAGCCGGGGATCGGCGGATGCAGCTCCGAGACCGTCAGGCGGCCCGGCCAGCGTTCGCTTACCGGGGCCAGCGCCTCGTCCAGCAGACCATTGAGGTCGTTGAGGGTCATCCCCGGCAACGGGCGGATGTCCATATGCAGTTCACAGCAGGCGCAGATACGGTTTGAGGCATCGCCGCCATGGATGGCGCCGAGGTTGAGGGTCGGGTAAGGGACCGTGAACGCCTCGAAGTGGTAGCGCTCTTTTAGCAAATCGCGCAGCTGCATAATCCGACCGATGGCGTCGTGCATCAGCTCGATCGCGTTGACCCCGCGCGCCGGATCGCTGGAGTGGCCGGACTGGCCCTGAATACGGATCGCGTTGGACATATGTCCTTTATGGGCGCGGATCGGCTGCAGGGAGGTGGGCTCGCCGATGATGGCGCAGTCGGGGCGCAGCCGGGTGGTTTCGGCAAAATAGCGCGCGCCGGCCATGCTGGTCTCTTCGTCGGCGGTGGCCAGAATATACAGCGGTTTTTTCAGCGTGGTGACGTCGACATCGCGCAGGGCGTCGAGAATAAAGGCGAAGAAGCCTTTCATATCGGCCGTGCCGAGGCCGTAGAGCTTGTTATCGTGTTCGGTAAGGGTGAACGGATCGCGCGTCCAGCGGCCGTCATCGAACGGCACGGTATCGGTATGCCCGGCGAGCAGCAGGCCGCCGGCGCCGTGTCCGGTGCTGGCCAGCAGGTTGAATTTATGGCGCGTATCCGGCACCGGCTGTACCTCGACATTAAAGCCGAGATCGCGGAACCAGCCGGCCAGCAAATTGATTAAAGACTCATTGCTCTGATCGAGAGCCTCTTCGGTCGCGCTGATGGACGGTGTGGCGATCAACGCGCGGTAAATCTCGATAAAGGGCGGTAAATTGTTTTTCATTGTTGACACACCTTGGGTCGTGATAGTATCAATATTCATGCATTTATTGTGAATAAAAATACAATATCGTTGAGCGTAAGAAAACCCATCGAATGTAAGGAGATGCGCTTCCAATGTTAAATACGCTGATTGTGGGTGCCAGTGGTTATGCCGGCGCAGAGCTGGTGACCTATATCAATCGTCATCCGCATATGAACATAACCGCTTTGACGGTCTCCGCGCAAAGTAATGATGCGGGAAAATTAATTTCCGACCTGCATCCGCAGCTCAAAGGCATTGTCGATATGCCGCTGCAGCCGATGTCCGATATCAGCGAATTCAGCGCTGGCGTGGACGTGGTGTTTCTCGCCACCGCGCACGAAGTGAGTCACGATCTGGCGCCGCAGTTCCTTGCCGCCGGCTGCGTGGTGTTCGATCTCTCCGGTGCCTTCCGCGTTAACGATGGGGCGTTCTACGAAAAATATTATGGTTTCACTCATCAGCATCCCGACCTGCTCAAACAGGCGGTGTATGGTCTGGCGGAGTGGAGCGCGGATGCGCTTAAAGAAGCGCAGTTAATTGCGGTGCCTGGCTGCTACCCGACGGCGGCGCAGCTGTCGCTGAAGCCGCTGATTGATGCCAGTCTGCTGGATCTCAACCAGTGGCCAGTGATCAACGCCACCAGCGGGGTGAGCGGCGCGGGACGCAAAGCCGCGATCGGCAACAGCTTCTGTGAAGTCAGCCTGCAGCCATACGGCATCTTTAACCATCGTCATCAGCCGGAGATTGCCAGCCACCTCGGAGCGAAGGTGATTTTTACCCCGCATCTGGGTAATTTTAAGCGCGGCATTCTGGAAACCATTACCTGCCGCCTGAAGCCGGGCGTTGGCCATGCGCAGATCGCGGCGGTTTACCAGCAGGCTTACGCCGATAAACCGCTGGTACGTTTATATGATAAAGGCGTGCCCGCATTGAAAAGCGTCGAAGGTCTGCCATTCTGTGATATCGGTTTTGCCGTGCAGGACGACCATCTCATCGTCGTCGCGGCAGAAGATAACCTGCTGAAAGGCGCCGCAGCGCAGGCGGTGCAGTGCGCGAATATTCGTTTCGGCTTCGCTGAGACGCAGTCTCTTATTTAAGGTGTGATGATGAACCCATTAATTATCAAACTCGGCGGCGTATTACTCGATAGCGAAGAAGCGCTGGAGCGTCTGTTTACCGCGCTGGTCAATTACCGTGAAGCGCACCAGCGTCCGCTGATTATCGTCCATGGCGGCGGCTGCGTGGTGGATGAGCTGATGAAGCAGCTCAACCTGCCGGTGCAGAAGAAAAATGGTCTGCGGGTGACGCCGGCTGAGCAAATCGACATCATCACCGGCGCGCTGGCGGGAACCGCCAACAAGACGCTGCTGGCGTGGGCGAAAAAGCACGGTCTGGCCTCTGTCGGCCTGTTCCTCGGCGATGGCGATAGCGTGAAGGTGACACAGCTGGATGCTGAGCTGGGTCATGTCGGGCTGGCGCAGCCGGGCTCTCCGACGCTGATCAACACCCTGCTGGCGGGCGGTTACCTGCCGGTGGTGAGCTCTATCGGCGTGACCGACGAGGGCCAGCTGATGAACGTCAATGCTGACCAGGCGGCGACGGCGCTGGCGGCTACCCTGGGGGCGGATCTGATCCTGCTGTCTGACGTCAGCGGTATCCTCGACGGTAAAGGGCAGCGTATTGCCGAGATGACCGCCGAGAAAGCGGAGCAGCTGATCGAGCAGGGGATTATCACTGACGGCATGATTGTCAAAGTGAATGCGGCCCTCGACGCGGCGCGTGCTCTGGGCCGTCCGGTGGATATCGCCTCCTGGCGTCACGCCGAGCAGCTGCCGGCGTTGTTTAACGGCACGCCTATCGGCACTCGTATTCTGGCTTAAGATTTCATGCCCGGCGGCGCGTTGTCTGCCGGGCTTACAAGACCGTAGGCCGGGGAGGCACAACGCCACCGGCGGAACTAACGAATAAAGGAAGCATGTTATGGCACTTTGGGGCGGGCGTTTTACACAGGCAGCAGATCAACGGTTCAAACAGTTCAACGACTCGTTGCGCTTCGACTATCGTCTGGCGGAGCAGGATATCGTTGGCTCTGTCGCCTGGTCGAAAGCGCTGGTAACGGTCGGCGTACTGAGTGCCGATGAACAACAGCAGCTGGAAGAAGCGCTGAACGTGCTACTGGAAGAGGTGCGCGCCAATCCGCAGCAAATCCTCGCCAGCGATGCTGAAGATATTCACAGCTGGGTGGAAGGCAAACTGATCGACAAAGTGGGTCAGTTGGGCAAGAAACTGCATACCGGCCGCAGCCGTAACGACCAGGTCGCTACCGATCTTAAACTGTGGTGCAAAGATACCGTTGTCGAACTGCTGTCGGCGAACCGCCAGCTGCAGAGCGCGCTGGTGGAGACGGCCCAGCAGAACCAGGACGCGGTGATGCCGGGGTACACCCACCTGCAGCGCGCCCAACCGGTGACGTTCGCGCACTGGTGTCTGGCCTATGTCGAAATGCTGGCGCGCGATGAAAGCCGCCTGCAGGACGCGTTGAAGCGCCTCGACGTTAGCCCGCTGGGCTGCGGCGCGCTGGCGGGGACGGCGTATGAAATCGACCGCGAGCAGCTGGCCGGCTGGCTGGGCTTTGCCTCCGCCACCCGCAACAGCCTCGACAGCGTGTCCGACCGCGACCATGTTCTGGAGCTGCTTTCCGATGCCTCTATCGGCATGGTCCATCTGTCGCGCTTTGCGGAAGATCTGATTTTCTTTAACTCTGGCGAAGCGAATTTCGTCGAGCTTTCCGACCGCGTAACCTCAGGCTCCTCGCTGATGCCGCAGAAGAAAAACCCGGACGCCCTGGAGCTTATCCGTGGCAAATGCGGCCGCGTGCAGGGCGCGCTGACCGGCATGATGATGACCCTGAAAGGGCTGCCGCTGGCCTACAACAAAGATATGCAGGAAGATAAAGAGGGACTTTTCGACGCTCTGGATACCTGGCTCGACTGCCTGCATATGGCGACCCTGGTGCTGGATGGTATCCAGGTGAAACGTCCGCGCTGTGCGGAAGCGGCGCAGCAGGGCTATGCCAACGCCACTGAGCTGGCGGATTATCTGGTGGCGAAAGGCGTACCGTTCCGCGAGGCGCACCATATTGTCGGTGAAGCGGTGGTGGAAGCCATTGCGCAAGGGAAACCGCTGGAAGCGCTGGCCCTGGCCGACCTGCAGAAATTCAGCCCGGTGATTGCGGACGATGTTTATCCGATTCTGTCGCTGCAGTCCTGCCTTGATAAACGTGCGGCAAAAGGCGGCGTCTCGCCGCAGCAGGTGGCGCAGGCTATCGACGAGGCGAAGGCCCGTCTGAGCTAATCCACAGATATCTGCCTTCCCTGACCCGGCCGAGTCCAGCGACGCCGGGTTTTTTATGCAAAAAAAAAGCGGACGCAAGGTCCGCAAAAGTTCACGTTGGCTTTAGTTGTTCGGGTAGAGAAACAGTGTGACGAGTCAGTGGTTTTCACAGGTTCACCGTCTTTATGGGCGTATTATTGAACAGAAAACTTGATAGGGATAATCGTTCGTTGCTATGCTATCTATCGCCATGGACTATCGTGGCGATGGAGGATGAATAATGAATATTCGCGATCTTGAATACCTGGTAGCGCTCGCCGAACACCGCCACTTCCGGCGGGCGGCTGACTCATGCCATGTGAGCCAACCGACGCTCAGCGGACAGATCCGCAAGCTGGAGGATGAGCTTGGCGTCATGCTGCTGGAGCGCACCAGCCGTAAGGTTCTGTTTACCCAGGCGGGGCTGTTGCTGGTGGATCAGGCGCGTACCGTGTTACGCGAAGTAAAAGTGCTCAAGGAGATGGCAAGCCAACAAGGGGAAACCATGTCCGGGCCGCTGCATATCGGCTTGATCCCGACAATTGGCCCGTACCTGCTACCGCACATCATTCCGATGCTGCATCAGACCTTCCCGAAGCTGGAAATGTATCTGCACGAAGCGCAGACCCATCAGCTGCTGGCTCAGCTCGACAGCGGTAAGCTCGACTGCGCCATCCTGGCGCTGGTCAAAGAGAGCGAGGCCTTTATCGAGGTGCCGCTGTTCGATGAGCCGATGATGCTGGCTATCTATGAAGATCATCCGTGGGCAAACCGCGACCGGGTGCCGATGTCGGATCTGGCCGGTGAAAAGCTGCTGATGCTGGAGGATGGCCACTGCCTGCGCGATCAGGCGATGGGCTTCTGCTTTGAAGCGGGGGCGGATGAGGATACCCACTTCCGCGCGACCAGCCTGGAAACGCTGCGCAATATGGTGGCGGCAGGCAGCGGTATTACCCTGCTGCCTGCGCTGGCAGTGCCGCAAGAAAGAAAACGCGATGGCGTGGTCTACCTGCCGTGCATTAAGCCAGAGCCAAGACGCACCATCGGTCTGGTTTACCGTCCGGGCTCACCGCTGCGCAGCCGCTATGAACATCTGGCGGAGGCCATCCGCGGCACGATGGATGGCCATTTCGACAAGGCGTTAAAACAGGCGGTTTAAGCCGTTCAGCGCGGCAACCCGGTACGCTTCCGCCATGGTCGGGTAGTTAAAGGTGGTGTTGACGAAGTACTCAATGGTGTTACCACCACCTTTCTGCTCCATGATCGCCTGGCCGATGTGAATGATTTCGGCTGCGCGTTCGCCAAAGCAGTGAATGCCGAGGATCTCCTTGGTTTCCCGGTGGAACAGGATCTTCAGGGTTCCCACGCTCATGCCAACGATTTGCGCCCGCGCCAGGTGTTTAAACTGAGCGCGACCCACCTCATACGGCACTTTCATCGCCGTCAGCTGCTGCTCGGTTTTCCCGACGGAGCTGATTTCCGGAATGGTGTAGATCCCGGTCGGGATATCTTCAATCAGATGCGCTGAGGCTTCGCCTTTCACCAGCGCCTGGGCGGCAATGCGTCCTTGATCGTACGCCGCGGAGGCGAGGCTCGGATAGCCGATGACATCCCCAACCGCATAGATGTGCGGAAGGGCGGTCTGGTACATGCTGTTGACCTTCAGCTGGCCGCGACTGTCGGTCTGCAGTCCGATGTTTTCCAGCGCCAGAGTGTCGGTATTGCCGGTGCGGCCGTTGGCGTACAGCAGGCAGTCCGCTTTGAGCTTTTTCCCGGATTTCAGATGCATGATGACGCCGTCATCAACGCCTTCAATCTTTTCGTACTCCTCGTTGTGGCGAATGACCACGCCGCTGTTCCAGAAGTGATAGGAGAGCGAATCTGACATCTCCTGATCGAGGAAGGCCAGCAGACGATCGCGGGTGTTGATCAGATCGACCTTCACCTCCATGCCGCGGAAGATCGACGCATATTCACAACCGATTACCCCGGCGCCGTAAATGATCACATGGCGCGGCTCATGCTGCAGGCTGAGAATCGAATCGCTGTCATAGATGCGCGGGTGGTGGAAATCGACATCCGCCGGATGATAGGGGCGAGATCCGCAGGCGATAACGAATTTCTCCGCGGTCACCGTCTCGACCGTGCCGTCATGGCACTCCAGCGCCAGAGTATGCTCATCAACGAAGTGGGCATTGCCCTGCAGAATTTCACAGTGGTTGCGCTCATAGAATCCCTGGCGCATATGAGTCTGCTGGTTGATGACGCTGTCGGCATGGTTAAGGATGTCGGCGAAAGAAGAGCGAAGAAGGCGGGAGTGGTCGCTGTAGAGGGGGTTTTGGTTAAACTCGATAATACGGCTGACGGCATGGCGGAGGGCTTTCGACGGGATGGTGCCCCAGTGGGTGCAACCGCCGCCGACATTATGGTAGCGCTCGATGACGGCAACGCGTGCTCCCTGTTTCACCAGTCCCATGGCTGCGCCTTCGCCGCCAGGACCGGAACCAATCACTATTGCATCATAATCCCAAGAGTGTGACATGGCATTACTCACCTGTTTTATACATAAAATAAACACGATGATAACATTCGCTGCGCTTTAACCCAATTATCGTTGTGCTTTTTTGCGGCATAAAAGCAGAAACGGCTCGTAAACAATCATTCACAATCCAGGGCAAACCGATTAGTTTTAATCTCTGGTATAGTGCCAGCAGGGCTATTGGAAGGATTCATACATCGTGATGGGCGTAAGAGCACAACAAAAAGAAAAAACCCGCCGTTCGCTGGTGGAAGCGGCATTCAGCCAACTTAGCGCTGAGCGGAGTTTCGCCAGCCTGAGCTTGCGTGAAGTGGCGCGGGAAGCAGGGATCGCGCCGACGTCCTTTTATCGTCATTTTCGCGATGTCGATGAGTTAGGCCTGACGATGGTCGATGAGAGCGGACTGATGCTGCGCCAGCTGATGCGCCAGGCGCGCCAGCGGATTGCCAAAGGCGGCAGCGTGATCCGCACCTCGGTCTCGACCTTTATGGAGTTTATCGGTAACAACCCGAACGCTTTCCGCCTGCTGCTGCGCGAGCGCTCGGGAACGTCTGCGGCGTTTCGCGCCGCCGTCGCACGCGAAATCCAGCATTTTATTGCGGAACTCGCCGACTATTTAGAACTCGAAAACCATATGCCGCGCGCCTTTACCGAAGCGCAGGCTGAAGCTATGGTCACCATCGTTTTTAGCGCTGGCGCTGAAGCGCTGGATGTCGGCCCTGAACAGCGCCGACAGCTGGAAGAACGGTTGGTACTGCAGCTCAGAATGATCTCTAAAGGCGCGTATTACTGGTATCGCCGTGAACAAGAAAAAATGTCACATCATTCCGAATAACGTGAAGGACGAGCAATGAAACACTCAGTTCAAGATAAAGGTACGCTGCTGCTGGCGCTGATTGCCGGGTTATCTATTAATGGCGCCTTTGCGGCGCTGTTCAGTTCGATAGTTCCGTTTTCCGTCTTCCCCATCTTATCCCTGCTGCTGACGGTCTACTGTCTGCATCAGCGCTATCAGAATCGCAGTATGCCCGTCGGGCTACCGGGCCTGGCCGCCGCCTTTTTTATTCTCGGGGTGCTGTTGTACAGCACCGTCGTGCGTGCGGAGTACCCGGATATCGGCTCTAACTTCTTCCCGGCCGTTCTGTCCGTCGCGATGGTCTTCTGGATTGGCTACAAGATGCGTAACCGCAAAAATACCGCCGCTGAATAAGCCGCCAGTGATAAAAAACCGGCAATATGACGTTGCCGGTTTTTTTTTGGCCTATTTCCGGGTCAGCAGAACGCCGCACTCCATGTGATGGGTATACGGGAACTGGTCGAACAGCGCCAGCCGGGTAACGTTGTGCGTCTGGCTTAGCGTTTCCAGATTACGGCACAGCGTTTCCGGGTTGCACGAAATGTACAGTATGCGCGGATAGGCCTGCACCATTTTCTCCGTTTCACTGTCCAGCCCGCTACGCGGCGGATCGACGAAAATAGTCTCGCACTGATAGCTTTGCAGATCGATACCCTGCAGCCGGTTGAACTCACGCACGCCGTTCATCGCCTGAGTAAACTCTTCAGCCGCCATGCGGATAATCTGCACGTTGTCGATATGGTTGGCGGCGATGTTGTACTGCGCCGCCGCCACCGACGGTTTGGCGATTTCGGTGGCCAGTACGCGATCGAAATTACGCGCCAGCGCCAGCGAGAAGTTACCGTTGCCGCAGTACAATTCCAGCAGGTCGCCGGTCGCCCCTTTGGTGACATCCAGCGCCCACTCCAGCATCTGAATGTTCATGGCCGCGTTCGGTTGGGTAAAGCTGTTTTCCACCTGACGGTAGATCATCTCCCGACCGCCAACCGGCAGGCGTTCATCTATATAATCCTGATCGAGCTCGATTTTAGTTTTAGTCGCCCGACCAATCAGATGCACATTGAGCCCCTGGGCTCGCAGGGCGTCACGCAGCGCCTCCGCTTGCTCACGCCAGGCATCATCGAGCTTTTTATGATACAGCAGCGAGACGACCGCCTGGTTGCTGAGGGTGGTCAGATAGTCAATCTGAAACAGCTTATGGCGCAGCACGGGATTGTTGCGCACGCCCTCCAGCATAGCGGTCATCAGCTGATTGATGAGCGCGCTGGCGGCCGGGAAGCTGTCAACGCGAATCCGCGACCGGGTCTGCTGATCGAAAATAATATGGTACAGGTCGTCGCCATCGTGCCACAGACGGAACTCGGCGCGCATACGGTAGTGGCTGACCGGCGAACGAAACACTTCCGGAACCGGCGCGGCAAAAGGCGCCATCATGGTTTGCAAACGGACGACTTTTTCTGCCAGCTGCGCTTCGTATTGTTCGGTAGGAAGGTGTTCGGGGGTCATGATGTATCCTGAATAAAATAAGTACGCGGGGATTGTAGGGAAAGCGCCGGGGATGTCCAGCCTCGAATGCCGCGGGAAATATAATTAGCAGTCTGGACATCTATATGTTTCTGATTGTAGCATTCGCCTACCGGTCCTGTGAGTTAAAAGGGAACCCAGTGGAAATCTGGGGCTGACGCGCAGCGGTAAGGAAGGTGAGAAATGAGCGCACTCGGTGCAGACACTGCGGTTAGCCGTGGGAAGTCATTATTTCTTGAAACAGCCTCCAAGCCCGAAGACCTGCCGGAATACGTCGCACTGGGTTTTATCGTCGCGAGCAACTGATAAAACCTGCGGCATCCTTTTTCTGTTTCGGATGCTTTTACAATGATTAAAAAAGCTTCGCTGATGACGGCCTTATCCGTCACGGCATTTTCCGGCTGGGCGCAGGACAGCAATTCAGACACGTTGGTGGTGACAGCAAACCGTTTTCAACAGCCGGTCAATACCGTGCTGGCGCCGACCGATATAGTGACGCGCGATGACATCGACCGCTGGCAGTCCAAAGATTTAAACGATGTCATGCGTCGTCTTCCCGGGGTCGATATTGCCCGCAACGGCGGCATGGGGCAGAGCGCTTCGCTGTATGTTCGGGGGACGGAGGCTCGCCACGTGCTGGTGCTGATCGACGGCGTGCCGATGGCGCGTCCGGGGATCTCCAACGGCGTGGATATCAGTCAGATCCCTATCTCTCTGGTCCAGCGGGTGGAATACATTCGCGGCCCGCGCTCCGCGGTGTACGGCTCCGGGGCGATCGGCGGGGTGGTGAACATCATCACCATGACCGATGCTGAGCGTTCGCAGATCAACGCCGGCGCGGGAACGAACGGCTATCAGTCCTACGATGGCGCCTTTAACAAGCGGTTTGGCGATACGCTGGTTACCGCTGCCGGCGCCTATCAGACCACCAAAGGGTTTAACGTCCAGCCGAACTCCTCTTATAGCGGCGACAGCGATCGCGACGGCTACCGCAATAAAATGCTATGGGGCGGGGTACAGCATCAGTTCGATGACAACTTCTCGGGGTTCTTCCGCGGCTATGGTTATTCCGCCAATGCTGACTATGACCAGGGTAACTGGGGCTACGCAGGTGGAAACGATGAAGATCAGTCCTATACCCAATCCTGGGACACCGGTCTGCACTACCATTCCGGAATTTACTCCTCCCAGCTGATTGCGAACTATCAGCGCATTAAAGATTACAACTACAGCAGCGACGCTGGCCGCTATGCCGCGGGCACCACCCTGGATGATATGGAACAACGCTATATCCAATGGGGAAATAATGTTGTGGTGGGCCATGGCGCAGTGAGCGGTGGCGTAGACTGGAAACAGGAGAAGCTGAAATCCAGCGGAACGACCAGTACCGACGTGTATAAGCGCGATACCACCGGTCTTTATCTGACGGGCCAGCAGCAGATTGACAGCGTGACGCTGGAAGCTTCCGGCCGTGAGGATCATGACGAGCAGTTTGGCTGGCACGGTACCTGGCAGACGGCGGCAGGCTGGGAATTTATCGAGGGTTATCGGACAACGCTCTCGTACGGTACAGGATTCCTCGCCCCCTCCCTCGGACAGCAGTACGGCGCGGAACGTTTTGGCATCGCCTCTAACCCGAACCTGAAGCCAGAGGAGTCGAAGCAGTGGGAAGCGGGCCTCGAAGGGTTGACGGGGCCGGTCGACTGGCGTCTCTCCGCGTATCGCTATGAGATTCAAAACCTCATCGATTACGACAACAACGCCTATTACAACGTCAAGTCTGCGACGATCAAGGGGCTGGAGTGGACGGGGAATGTCACCACAGGGCCGGTGGAGCACCATCTGACGCTGCAGTATGTTGACCCTCGCGATGATGAAACTAACAAGATCCTCTATCGCCGGGCGAAGCAGCAGGTGAAATACGAGCTGAACGGCCAGGTCTACGATCTGGGGTGGGATGTGACGTATCACTACATCGGCAAGCGCTACGATTATGATTACGACAACTCGCGTACCGTCAATATGGGTGGGTTGAGCCTCTGGGATGTCGGTTTATCGTATCCCGTCACCTCACACCTGACAGTTCGTGGTAAAATAGCCAACCTGTTCGATAAAGATTACGAGACAGTTTATGGCTACCAATCTGCAGGACGGGAATACACCTTGTCTGGCAGCTACACCTTCTGATCCACGTCCCACCGTGCTGGTGTTTGATTCCGGCGTCGGTGGGTTGTCGGTTTATAATGAGATTCGGCAGCTGCTGCCGAATCTGCATTACATCTATGCTTTCGATAACGTTGCCTTCCCCTATGGCGAGAAGAGCGAGGCGTTTATCGTTGAGCGCGTTGTGGAAATCGTCACCGCTGTCCAGCAGCGTTATCCCCTGGCGCTGGCGGTGATCGCCTGCAATACCGCCAGTACCGTCTCCCTGCCTGCTCTGCGTGAAAAGTTCGCCTTCCCCGTTGTCGGCGTGGTGCCGGCGATCAAGCCCGCCGCCCGCTTAACGGCGAACGGCATTGTCGGCCTGCTGGCGACGCGCGGCACCGTAAAGCGTCCTTATACCCGTGAGCTGATCGACCGCTTTGCCAATGAATGTCGGATTGAAATGCTGGGGTCGGCGGAGCTGGTGGAGCTGGCGGAAGCGAAGCTGCACGGCGAGCCTGTGCCGTTAGAAGAACTGCGCCGTATCCTGCGCCCGTGGCTGCGGATGCAGGAGCCGCCGGATACGGTGGTGCTGGGCTGCACCCACTTTCCTCTTTTACAGGAGGAGCTGCAGCGCGTTCTGCCCGAGGGCACGCGGCTGATCGATTCCGGCGCGGCGATTGCCCGTCGCACCGCCTGGCTGTTAGAGCATGAAGCGCCGGATGCGAAGTCCAGCGACGAGAATAAAGCATTCTGCATGGCGTTGACGGCAGAAACGGAACAACTTTTACCCGTTTTGCATCGCTATGGCTTCTCGACGCTGGAAAAATTACCGCTTTAACGGCGTTTTGCACAAAAAAGAGACGGTTGAATAATTTTTTGAAAACAGGGCTTGTCAACGTCTCAGAACTCCCTATAATGCGCCTCCACTGACACGGAACAACGGCAAGCAAGCCGCCGGGTCAGCAGGGTTTCGGCGATGAAGTTCAGCGCTGAAAACCGACAGAGAAAAGCAAAATAAGGGCTTGACTCTGAATGAGGAAAACGTATTATACGGGACCTCGCAACGGTGAGCTGAAAGCCGCGTTGCAACTGCTCTTTAACAATTTATCAGACAATCTGTGTGGGCACTCAAAGTGACATGGATTCTTAACGTCTTCGGACGAAAAATGAATACCAAGTCTCAAGAGTGAACACGTAATTCATTACGAAGTTTAATTCTTTGAGCATCAAAC